>JAHECP010000027.1:11140-47775 GCA_024641665.1 Acidobacteriota bacterium | reverse complement strand
TGGGATCCCGCGGCGCTCCCGCCGGATCCCCTGCAGCCGCCCCCGCACGGCGTCGAGGGCCGCGGCGTCGGCCTGCCCCGCGCGCGCCTCCTCGCCGAGCGCCGCGAGCGACACGTCGATCTCGCGCACGCCGCCGAGCGCCCGCGTGATGGCCCGCAGGCGCCTCGTCACCTTGCGCCGGCGGACGCCTGCCAAGCCGGCGGAGAGCACCGGCACGGCCTCGCGGAGACGCCGCGACGCGACGCGCGCCTGGTGGACGCCGACCGGGTCGCCGGCCTCGGCGTCGGGCAGGTGCCGCTCGAGCCCTCGGATGCGTCGATCGACGAGGCGGGTCAGCGCGCTGCGGGGCGACATGGTAGGATCGAACCCCCAGTATATGGGCGGGTCGGTTCCCCTGCAACCGGCGTGTAAACACCGTGTAACTAAGACGTTACGGTCATGCGCCTTGCGGCCATCGACATCGGCACCAACTCCATCCACATGATTGTGGTGCAGGTGCGGCCCGACCTCTCGTTCGAGGTCATCGACCGCGAGAAGGACATGGTGCGCCTCGGCGCCGGCGGCCTTGACGGACGCCCGCTCACCGACCAGGCGATGGACACCGCGCGGCAGACGCTCGCCAAGTTCAAGCGCCTGGCCGAGTCGCACCAGGTGGACGAGATCGTGGCGGCGGCGACGAGCGCGGCACGCGAGGCGGCCAACGGCGGCGACTTCATCGCCTCGGTGCAGCGCGTGCTCGGCGTGCGCGTCCGCGTCATCTCGGGCACCGAGGAGGCGCGGCTGATCCACCTGGCCGCCAGCTACGGCGTGGACATCGGCACGGGCACGGCCGTGGTCGTGGACGTCGGCGGCGGCAGCGTCGAGATCACGCTGGGACCGTCGGGCCGGTCGCAGCTCGCCCGGAGCTTCAAGCTCGGCGCGATCCGCCTCACCGAACGCTTCGTCCAAAGCGATCCGCTGGCCAAACGCGACGAGCGGCGGCTGGTGCGGCACGTCCGGAAGGAGGCCGGCGGGTTCCTGGACACGCTGGCCCGGCGCGGCTTCAACCGCGTCATCGGCACCTCGGGCACGATCCTCAGCCTGGGCGCGCTCGCGGCGGGCGACGGCCGCGCGGTGACGGGCGACCGCCGGAACCGGCGCGTCGCGGCCAAGGCGTTCCACCGGCTGCGCAGGCAGCTCGTGGCGCTCGACCTCGACGCGCGTCTGCAGATCCCCGGCCTCGACCCGCGCCGCGCCGACATCGCCGTGGCCGGGAGCGTGCTCTTCGACACGATCCTGCAGCGGCTCGGCGCCCGGGAGTTCACGCTGTGCGACCTGGCGCTGCGGGAAGGGCTGGTGCTCGACTACATCCACCGCAACGCCGCGCTCATCCGCCAGGCCGAACACTACCCCGACGTCAGGCGGCGCAGCGTGATCGAGCTGGCCGAGCGCTGCCAGTACGCGGCGGACCACGCCCGGCAGGTCGCGCGGCTCGCGCTGGCGGTCTTCGACCAGACGCGCGGCACGCACGCGATGACCGACCGCGAGCGCGAGTGGCTGGAGTACGCGGCGATCCTGCACGACATCGGCGTGCACATCAGCTACGAGCGGCACCACCGGCACTCGTATTACCTGATCACGAACGGCGACCTGCGCGGCTTCGAGCCCGACGAGGTCGAGATGATCGCGCTCGTGGCGCGCTACCACCGCCGCGCGACGCCCAAGAAGCCGCACGAGGGCTACGCGCGGCTCGACGCGCCCGCGCGCCGCACCGTGAAGCGGCTCGCGGCGATGCTCCGGCTGGCCGAGGGCCTCGACCGCAGCCACGCCCAGCCGATCGGCAGCCTGGTGCTGCACGACCGCGGCGACGACTACCTCGTCCAGCTCCACCCGTCGGGCGACGCCGAGCTCGAGCTCTGGGCCGCCGGACGGCACGTGGCCCCGCTCGAAGGCCTGCTCGGCCGGCCGATCCGCTTCGAGGTCACCGGCCCGTCGGAAGGAACGGACCCGCGCCATGCTCAGCAACCTGACGTCCCCCCACACGTACCCGGGCAAGCTGTTCGTCGTGGAAGGCATCGACGGGTCGGGCAAGACCACGCAACTCGGCCTGCTCGCCAAGTGGCTGAGCGCCGGCGGTCACCGCGTGTTCGTCACTGAGTGGAACTCGTCGGCGCTCGTGAAAGCCGCGACGAAGGCGGGCAAGAAGAAGGCGACCCTGACGCCGATGACCTTCAGCCTGCTGCACGCCACCGACTTCGCGGACCGGCTGCTCTACAACATCGTCCCGCCGCTCAAGGCCGGCATGATCGTGCTGGCGGACCGCTACACTTACACCGCGTTCGCCCGCGACGCGGCGCGCGGCGTGGACCCGCGATGGGTGCGCGAGCTGTACAGCTTCGCCGTGCGACCCGACCTCACGGTCTACTTCCGCGTGCCGATCGACGTGTCGCTCGACCGGCTGCTCGCCCGCCGGGTGAAGCTGAAGTTCTATGAGGCCGGCATGGACCTGGGCCTGAGCGGGAACGTCGTCGAGAGCTTCCGCCTGTTCCAGAGCCGCGTGCTGGAGGAGTACGAGAAGACCGTCGGCGAGTTCGACCTGAAGGTCGTCGACGCGTCGGGCAGCATCACCAGCCAGCAGCGCGACCTGCGCCGGCTGGTCGCCGAGTACCTGGAGGGCTCCAGTGACCGACAACCCGAATCCGACGAGTGACGCCGGCCCGTCGTCCATCGTCGAGCCCGGCTCCTACTACGGCTACCCGCTGCCCTACCTGTCGATCGGCGGGTACCCGGGCAAGATCATCGCGATCGAGGGCAGCGACGGCGTGGGCCGGTCCACGCAGATCGCGCTCCTGCGCGAGTGGCTCGAGGTGCAGGGCTACGGCGTCATCGAGACCGGGTGGACGCGCTCGTCGCTGATGCAGCCGACCATCGACCTGGCCAAGTCGAGCAACACCCTGAACAAGCTCACCTTCGTGCTGCTCTACGCGACCGACTTCGCCGACCGGCTCGAGAAGGAGATCATCCCGGCCCTCAAGGCGGGCTTCATCGTCCTGTCGGACCGCTACATCTTCACCGCCATGGCGCGCGCGGGGATCCGCGGCGTCGACCGCGGCTGGATCCGGAGCCTCTACGGCTTCGCCATCGCGCCCCACCTGGTGTTCTACCTGAAGATCGACGTGGACACGCTCATCCGGCGCGTGCTCGAGTCGCGGGGCATGAACTACTGGGAGTCGGGCATGGACATGAAGCTCGGCGACGACATCTACGACAGCTTCCGCGCCTACCAGCGGCAGCTGCTGAAGGAGTACCAGTCGCTCGCCGACGAGTTCGGGTTCCGGACGCTCGACGCCCGCAAGAAGGTCCACGTCATCCAGGACGAGCTGCGCCGCCAGGTCGGCGAGTTCCTGACGGCGTCCGACACGCCGTCGATGGGGCCGCTGGCCGGCTGAGGAGGGGGCCGGCCCCGGCCTCCCGCCTGCGGCACCGGCCTCCCGCCTCCGCCCCCGGCCTCCGGCCCCTGACCTCCGGCCTCTGGCCTCTGGCCCCGTTACGCGGTGTTTACACGCCAGAAATCGACGCGAAATTCGTGCGCGGTAAGGTAGGCAGCGACGGTATCATTCTCAGACTCCCATGACCCAGTCGACGACGTCGCTGCCGCCCCTGTCCACGCTGTCCGCGCCGCTGCAGGAGGGCGCCCGGCCGTCCGACGCCCCGGTGCAGATCGAGGTCGAGCGCCTGAACTTCTACTACGGGCCGAAGCGGGCGCTCGAGGACATCTCGCTCGGCATGCGCCGGAACCTGGTGACCGCCTTCATCGGCCCGTCCGGGTGCGGCAAGAGCACGTTCCTCCGGACGCTGAACCGCATGAACGACATCATTCCGGGGACGCGCGTCGAGGGACGGGTGCGCGTGGCGGGACAGGACGTCTACGGTCCCGGCACCGACGTCGTGGCGCTGCGGCGCCGGGTCGGCATGGTGTTCCAGAAGTCGAACCCCTTCCCGAAGTCGATCTTCGAGAACGTCGCGTACGGCCTGCGCATCAACGGCCTGGCGGGGACGCGGGCCGGGCTGGCGGGCCGGGTCGAGGAGAGCCTGAAGTCCGCCGCGCTCTGGGACGAGGTGAAGGACCGGCTGCACGACCCGGCGCTCGCGCTCTCGGGCGGCCAGCAGCAGCGGCTGTGCATCGCGCGGGCGCTGGCCATCCGCCCCGAGATCCTGCTGATGGACGAACCGGCCTCGGCCCTGGACCCGATCGCCACCCAGCGCATCGAGGAGCTGATCTACCAGCTCAAGTCCACCTATACGATCGTCATCGTGACGCACAACATGCAGCAGGCCGCGCGCGTCTCGGACGTCACGGCGTTCTTCTGGCTGGGCCGGCTCGTCGAGTTCGGGCCGACGGACCGGATCTTCACGGCGCCGACGGAGAAGCTGACGGAAGATTATGTGACGGGCCGTTTCGGGTAGTCGTCAGGGGGCAGGGGTCAGGCGTCAGGCGAGGGATTCGAATGACCGAACGGGTGGTACCGCACTTCCAGGAAGAGCTCGAGCAGTTCAAGGCGCGGCTGCTCGAGATGGGCGGCCTGGCCGAGGAGCGCGTGGCGGCCGCCGTGCACGCGCTCGTGGAGCGCGACGCGGAGCTCGTCGAGCGCGTGCTGGACGGCGACGGGCCGCTCAACCTGCTGCACATCGACATCGACCGCCGCGCGTTCAAGCTGCTGGCGCTTCACCAGCCGATGGCCGTGGATCTGCGCGCGATCGTGTCGGCGCTCAAGATCAACAGCGACCTCGAGCGCGTCGGCGATCTCGCGGTGAACATCGCCGAGGCGGCCCGCCGCTACCTGCGGCACCCCCCGGTCAAGGAGCTGATCGACATCCCCCGCATGGGCGACCTGGCGCAGTCGATGCTGCGCGACGCGCTCGACGCCTTCGTGCGCCGCGACACGGCGCTCGCCCAGAGCGTGCTCAACCGGGACGACACGCTCGACGCGCTCAAGACGCAGGTCTTCCGCGAGCTGCTCACCTTCATGCTGCAGGACCAGCGGACGATCGAGCCCTCGCTCGACCTGATCCTGGTCTCGCGCCACCTCGAGCGCATCGGGGACCACGCCACCAACGTCGCCGAGGAGGTCATCTTCATGGTCTCGGCGCGCGACGTGCGCCACCACCAGGGCGAGGAGCCGGCGACGTAGGACGGGGCTTGGGGCCTTGGGCGAAGCGCTCGCATTCCGGGTACCGAGCGGAAGAGGGCCTGCGGCGCGCATCTTTGGACCCCAAAGTCGACGCGATCCCCCGCCACCGCGAGATCAGCATTGTCCTCGCCCGGAAGATCTGTCGTGGTCTTTCAGTTCAGAGATCGGTCAGCCGTGGATGCCGGTTGTCTGGCGCGCGCGCTTCAGCCGCGGCACCTTCCGGTCACTACGAGCGCCGACGGCCGCACGCGCTTGTCATGCAGCGCTTGGCACTGTGATCTCGCAGAACACACTCGACTGATCCACCTCGACGATCTTGGGCTGGACACCTACCTGGCCGCACAGCTGCGTGAATTCGTCGGCGCTGAGCGTGCCGGACCGAAAACCGTCCTTGCAGACAATCTCCCCTGGGGCGGTCTCGGCGTAGTCGATCTCCCCGACGAGTCCTTCCTCCGCCTGCCGTTCGAACCAAAGCAGCCGGTGCGGCCAGAACGCCTCGGAGTAGCTGGAGAACAACAGACGACCTCCGGGGCGAGTCACCCGGAGCGCCTCCCGCAGCAACGTCCGGGGATCGATTCGGAAGGCGCAGATCCCGTTCTGGATACACACGACCATGTCGAAGGCGCCGTTACGGAAGCCGAGAGCCGTCGCATCCATCACAGCCAGCCCACACCTGGCGGCGCCGACCGTTGACCTACGGGCCAGCACGAGGCTCTCCAGTGACGTATCGATTCCCACGACCCACTGAGCCGCCCGAGTGAGCGGAACCAAGACCCGGCCATACCCGCATCCGAGTTCCAGAACTGAAGCCGCCGGTTCAACCCGACCGAGAACGTACGTGATCTCTGCATCGAGGTACTGCTTGACACGCTGAGGTGCCCGCTCGTAGCACCTTCGAAGCCGGTCACCTGAAAGCCGAGTCACGTAGTAGGCCGCCCCCGGCATCTCGGTCCTCGCGTGGCTCCGGTTGCGCTGCATGACGGCGTCTGAGTTCAGCGGCAACGCCCGGGCGAACGCCCGGGTGTTGTTCGCTGCAACGAGGGGTTAGGCGGCCATTCACTTCGTGATCCGATGCCACGTTTCCGGCTGGAGCCTCACGACTTGCGGTGGGTCGCCTCTGAGCAGGTCCACCGCGCGGCAGTCGTCCGCCATTGAGGGCGGCCAGTAGGTGACTTCCATCGTGTCGATCGCAAGGAAGGTGATGCCCAGGTATTGCTGCTCTGGAGTGAGCTTGATTGCAAACTCGCGCACCGGCGAGCCCGGCTGGCTGGAGTTGGCGAGCCAGCCGTCGCTTGCGAGGAACTCCTGGCGTTCAGAAGCCGGTGCGCCGCCCGTACCGGGAGTATCACGGACCTTCCAGTCGAAGCCGTTCCGAAGCGACCACGTTTCGCCGCTACGGTGGTAGTGAGCGGTGCCGAGCGCCGCGGACGCGTGGAGGATCGAGACGTCATCGCGGCTACCGAGGTAGAGACTTGCAAGGCCTCGTCCTGGCCCCTTGACGGCGATGTAGAGCATTCGGTCGCGTAGACGAATCTCGAGTTCGCCTCCGCTCGTAATCACTACCCACGGCGACTCCCCCATTTTACTGCGGCCGACGCCAGCTGACGGAGATCAGCGCGAGGCGACGCGCTCTCCTCGCGCCCTCGTGTGCGCCAATCCCACAACCCGGCTGTTACCGACGCCGGCAGGCGGCACTTCAATTGCCGGGCCACCATTACTATCTGCCCTCGATGATGCGCCTCATGCGCGATAAAGTAGGTCAGGACATGCCCGACGTCCAGGGGCAGGTTACGCCGTACATAGGCCTTGGATGGCGGTACGCGCCCCCCCCGCCTACAACCCAGAACCAGAAGGGCAGCGATGCCGCGACTGCTCCGTTTGAGGGCCGTGCCCAGCTGCCGAGCAGTGACGGCCCGGTGATCCACCCGTACAGGGGCGACGATCCCATGCTCACGGCCCAGGGTCTTGATCCACGTGCACCGCGAGTTGTGGACATGGGCAGCGACCGCCCTGATCGTGCGGCTCGGGACTCCGGGGACGGTCGCGGACCAGAGGACCGGGGGAATGTGCGCGATGAGGTAGTCTGTGACGCGACTGTTGGTTCTCCAAGCAGTCAGGACCGCGTCTTGCAGATCGAGAGGTGGAAACATGGGGACTTCCCCTGTAAGATCGCGCTGATGCCTAGCACGGCGGATCAGCTGGGACGCTCCATCGCCTGCGGCGGCTTCGTCAGCCGCATCCGCTTGTTGGTTGCACGTCCATCAGACGAATACTCCTACCGGTGGTCGACCGATGGCCCGTCGCCAGGCTGCGAGCTGCCCCGCATGAAACGCTGTGTGGGCGGAGACGACCTGAAGCAGCGCGTCGCCCAGGGTCGGCAGAATCTCGCGCGTCTGCTCGTCGGGCAACGGCTCACTCAACCGGCTCTCGTCGGTTGCCAGGAGAACCTCCCGCAGGCGATTGCTCGCATCTGCAAGCGACGCCAGCAACGCTGCCTTGCAGGAGCTCCCGGAGTCGGCTGCGGCGGCCGGGGCGCTTCCGTAGCCAAAGCGAAGCTCCCAGTCATCCGGCAGCCACGGCACCACGCCCAGCTCCCCTGCGATCGCCTGGCAGCTGTGAATCACGTGGCCGAGGGTCCACGCAGCGTGGTTGGGCGCACCTGGCGGTTGCAGGACCATCTCCTCATCCGAGAGATCGGCGATGAGCCCCCGCATGAACGCCAACGAACGATCGAATGAGCCGACCAGTTCCGGGATCATCTCGTCCTCACCACTGTCCACCCAACGCCTGCGGATCACCCGCGGCCGCGCTGCGTCAAGGCCGGCGGCCGTCGGCTACAGCCGCTTGTTGGGCCGCGAGTCGGAGCGCGCGCGTCCCGCCGTGGCCGCCAGCCATCGTTTGATTACTCTCGTAGCGAATCGGTAATGACTTGCCGTATTGGGACCCAGATACGTGACGAGCGGATACCTGCCCGTCCAGGCAAAATGCCCACGCGCCAGAAGTTGGCCGGTCGAAAGACCCTCGATGATTCCCAGAATCCGGCCGTACCCCGCATCGAAATCGCGCCGAACCGAGACGAGACGGCGAGAACGGTGCTTCGCCCGTATCGCTCGGTTGAGTCGTGGCAGTTCGTTCCACTTGTAGCCGGGTGCCGGCATCGCAGGGATGGCTCCTTGTAGGCCGTCGTCGTACCACTTCAGGAACATCCTTTGCCACTCAGCCAGATGCGCGACGAGGTCGGACACCGTCCAGTTGTCGCCCCAGACGCCCTTTTCCAGACAACGAGACCTCGGTATCTCGTCAAGCCGCGCGCAAAGCGCGTCGTGTTCCGTCCTGATCGCGGCCAGCAAGGCCCGTTTCGATCCGTATCGCATCAGGTCCGCTCCCTCTCGTGGTCGGCCCAACGACCGCGCATCACCCGCGGCCGCGGTGCGTCAGCGAGCGGCCGTCGGGTGCATGCGCTTGTTCGGCGGCGCCTCCATTGCCTGCATTCTCTCCGACCCCGCCCGGCCGTCCGAAGTAGCGATGCGTGCGACGCCGATAGGCCTCATAGGACTCCCAGAAGATCCGCTGGAGGTGCTCTTCCTCGGTTGGCATGTGAAGTCGGTAGCCGACCCAACAGAGAAGTGCTAGGAACAGAACCATGGCCGATCGGCGAACCAGGCCGAGACCCAGCAGCACGAGCGTCCACCCGATGATTTGCGGGTTCCGACTCCACCGGTATACGCCTTCGGTCACCAAGCGCGTGTGGTTCAGAAGGTTCAGACGCCTGAGCGACCGAAACGCGTGCACCGCCCCGAGGCATATTGCGGCGCCGACACCCATGAGCACCACTCCACCTCCGAAGGCGAGCGGCCCGACAAGGCTGAAGTGCCATGTCGACCACGCGGCGGCCACAACGACGAGAGTGAAATGAACCCCAGTCAGAGCCCACACCAAAACCACTGTCCGGATTCTCGCATCCCGACGACTGCTGTAGTCTCGCGCGATGGCAGTCCCAACGGCCGCGCCCAGCGTCAAGAGCAGCGCCAGGCCGGGTATGAACACCCAGCCCTCATTCGAGTCCATCGGTCCTTCTCGCTCTTAATCAAGTCCGCGGAACTAGACTGCGAGCCTGCCACACGGACTCACTCGCCCATTCAACACCCGGGCTCGACCGGCGTCCGCGCCACCCACGCGTGGCGCGTCGCAAGCCGCTGATCGGCGGCATGATAGCACGACGATCGAGCGCGCGGCGGCTCGTGTCGCAGTCGCATCACGTCGGTTGGGGTCCGGGTGGCGAACCAGAAATCGCGCCGACTTGGATATCATGACGACAATCACTGCGAAGAGGGTCAGTCTATCGTTGGACACGATTCGGGGACGCTGAGCGGAAGTTCCTGGGCCTCAATCTGTTGGTGAGAGACGTTTCGTATGTGAAACATGCTGGAGACTGCAAGAATCGTCAGTCTAACGTGGAATCGTGGCGGTTCGCCACTGGGGTGAGCGTCCTACCCACTGCCCGCCGGCATCCCTCCTTCACAACCGATCCGATGATGCCCGCCTGCCGCACCGCTGTCGTCACGGCACGCCGCATCGCGGCCGCGGCGCCCGGATACCTGCGCACGACGTGCGCCACCATCAGGGCGAGGACCGGGCGCCGCAGGGCAACGTCCGGGCGCTGCACCCTGGGCGTTGGCTTGCCCGCCGGCCTTCGCGCCACGGCGCTTCGGCCCGGCAGGCCGTAACGCAGAGTGCGAAGGCGGGGCGCTGGCACGACGTGACAGCGTGATCCCAACGAAGAAGGCCGCCGCGCCCTTCGTGCCCTCCACGGTAAACCGTCTCCGCGCCCTCCGTGGTGAGGCCCCCGCTCGCTCCTCATCGAAGCTCTGCTAGAATGGCCCCATGAAGGCCAGCGACGCGTGCCCCTATTGCCGGCGCCGGCCGGCGGCCGCGCCCTGGCAGCCGTTCTGCAGCGAGCGCTGCAAGATGGCCGACCTCGGCCGGTGGCTGGGCGGCGAGTACCGCGTTCCCGGCGAGGACGTGCCCCCGGACCCCGGCGCAACCGACGAGCCGTCCCCCACCGACCGATGGCCGACACACTGACAATCACCGACAACCGGACGGGCCGCCGCTACGAGGTGCCCGTCGCGGCGGGCGCGATTCGCGCCCTGGACCTGCGTCAGATCCGCACGGCCCCGGACGATCCGGGGCTGGTGTCCTACGACCCGGGGTTCCAGAACACCGCGGCGTGCCGCAGCCGGATCACCTACGTCGACGGCGCCCGCGGCGAGCTGCTCTACCGCGGCTACCCGATCGAGCAGCTCGCCGAGCACAGCACCTTCCTCGAGACGGCGTACCTGCTGCTCGCGGGCGAGCTGCCCGGCGCCGACACCCTGCGGGCGTGGACGCGCGAGATCGTCCACCACGAGATGCTGCACGTGAAGGTGAAGACGCTCATGGGCGGCTTCCACGACGACGCGCACCCGATGGGGATCTTCCTGAGCACGATGGGCGCGCTCGCGACCTTCTACCCCGACGCCCGGGACGTGTTCGACGAGGGATCGCGCCGGCTGCAGATCCTGCGCATCGTGGCGAAGGCGCCGACCATCGCGGCCTGCGCCTACCGGCACCTGCGCGGCCTGCCCTACGTCGATCCCGACAACACGCTCAGCTACACCGGCAACTTCCTGAACATGCTGTTCCGGATGACCGAGGTGAAGTACCAGCCCCACGCGGTCCTCGAGCGGGCGCTCGACGTGCTGTTCATCCTGCACGCCGACCACGAGCAGAACTGCAGCACGAGCACGATGCGCGCGATCGGCAGCGCGCACGCCGACCCGTATACCGCCCTCGCCGGCGCGGCGGGCGCGCTCTCCGGCCCGCTGCACGGCGGCGCCAACGAGGCTGCGCTGCGCATGCTCGCCGAGATCGGCTCGCCGGCCCGCGTCCCGGCCTTCCTCCGGCGGGTCAAGACCGGCGACGTGCGGCTCGCGGGGTTCGGGCATCGGATCTACACGGTCTGCGACCCGCGCGCGGCCATCATCAAGCGCATGGCCGACCTCGTGTTCGCCGTCACCGGCACCGACCCGCTCCTCGAGGTCGCGCTGGAGCTCGAGCGCCTCGCCGGAGAGGACGACTACTTCGTGTCGCGTCACCTCTACCCGAACGTGGACTTCTACTCCGGGTTGATCTACCAGGCGATGGGCTTCCCGCCGGAGATGTTCCCCGTGCTCTTCGCCGTGCCGCGCACGGTCGGCTGGCTGGCGCAGTGGGAGGAGATGCTGCTCGACCCGGAGCAGCGGATCGCGCGCCCGCGGCAGGTCTACACGGGCGCGGCGCGGCGCGACTACGTGCCGCGCGACAAACGAAAGCAGGAAGCATGACCCCGACGCGTCTGGCGCTGCTCCTCCTCGCCCTTCCGGCCGCCGCGCTGTGCGCGCAGCCGGCGTCCCGCTTCGACGGCGCGCGCGCCTTCGAGGACCTGCGCAAGCTGGTGCTAATCGGCCCCCGGCCGTCGGGCTCGCCGCAGGCGGCCCAGACGCGCAAGTACCTGGAGGACCAGCTCCGCGCGGCCGGCATCGCGGTCCGCGAGCAGCCGTTCGACGCCGTCACGCCGGCCGGTACGATCCCGATGGCCAACGTGATCGCCACGATTCCCGGCGAGCGGGCGGACCGGATCGCGATCGCGGGCCACTACGACACCAAGCGCTTCGCCGCCTTCGACTTCGTGGGGGCCAACGACGGCGGGTCGAGCGCCGCGTTCGTGCTGGAGATGGCGCGCGCGCTGAAGGGACGCAAGAACCCGTTCACCGTCGAGCTGCTCTTCCTCGACGGCGAGGAGGCGGTCGGCGAATGGACCGGCACCGATCACACCTACGGCAGCCGGCACTACGTCCAGGCCGCGCGCGCCGACGGCACGCTGGCCGGCCTGAAGGCGCTCATCCTCGTGGACATGATCGGCGACCGCGACCTCGGCCTGCACCGCGAGGGCAACTCGACGAGCTGGCTCACCGACCTCGTGTGGGCGTCGGCCCGGCACCTCGGCCACCAGCGGCACTTCCTCGACAGCACCACCTTCATCGAGGACGACCACATGGAGTTCCTCCAGGCCGGCGTGCCGTCGGTCGATCTCATCGACCTCGAGTACCCGCCCTGGCACACGAGCGCCGACACCGTCGACAAGGTCTCCGCCGACAGCCTGCAGGTCGTCGGCGACGTGCTGCTCGACGCCCTGCCCCACATCGAGGCGTACCTCGAGGGACAGAAGTAGCTGTCACGCTGCGATCGTGCTCACGTACGTCAACCACGAAGAATGCGAAGGCCACGGGGGCTGTCACGCTGCGGACGCGATCGGCTGACGCCGGCCGTCGGGGCGGCCTGCGCGGCCTGGCCGTCACCCGATCGACCGGCCAGGCCGCTGGACCGGGGCGGTGACGGGCGCGCGCAAGAGCGCGGGTGCGCTCGAGAAGCTGCGAGGCGCGCGTTCTTGCACGCGCCCGTCGCCGCCCCGGTGCGCCCGCAGGGCGCGCAGGCCGCCACGCACCGCCGGCTTCCGTGGGCTTCGTGCCCTTCGTGGTGATTCGTCTTTCGTGATGTCGTGATGGCCGCGTGCCGTCCTTCGCGCCATCGTGGTGATCGTGGGCAGGGACGGCAGCGGGACGGCAGCTAGGACGGCGGGCGGTCGATCTCCTCGCGGATCTCCGCCTCGGTGAGGACCGTCGTCGACGACTTGGCCCTCGCGAAGATGCGGTCCACGAGCTCATCGGATGCGGTGATCCCGCGCTTCTCCAACCAGTAGACGACGTTGGACTTGCCGGACATGGGGCCGATCTCGATCTCCTGCTCGCGTCCCACCATGTGCGCCGGCACGCTCGAGTACACGGCGTCGGTCAGCGCCGTATCGCGCTTCCGGATGGCCTTGATGACGGCCGCGGCGTGCACCCCGGTCGCGGTGCGGAACGCGTCGCGCCCGAGCACCGGGTAGTTGGCGGGCACCGGCACGCCGCAGGCCTCCGACGCGAGCCCGCAGTACTCGCCGAGCTTCGTCAGGTCGCGCTCGACGTAGCCCATCAGCACCAGGTTGACGAGGATCAGGTCCATCGGCGTGTTGCCGACCCGCTCGCCGATGCCGAGCGCGGTGCCGTGCAGCCGCGTCGCGCCGGCCTCCATGGCCGCAATGGCGTTCATCACGTCGAGCCCGCGATCCCGGTGGCCGTGCCAGTCGATGCCCACGCCCCCGCCGCACTCCTCCACGATGCCCGCCACGAAGCGCACCACGGCCCCGGCGCCGACCGGTGTCGCGTGCCCCACGGTGTCGGCCACGCACACCCGCGCCGCCCCGGCACGAATCGCCGTCGAGTACAGGAGACGCAGCGTGTCGGGATCGGCGCGTGTGGTGTCCTCGGTCACGTACATCACCGGCACGCCCTCGCGCACGGCGAAGCTCACGGCCTCCTCCGTCCGCTTCAGGAGCTGATCGATCGTCCAGTCCTCGGCGTAGCGCCGAATGGGGCTCGACCCGATGAACGCGCAGCACTCGATCGGCACCCCCACCCGGTGCGAGATCTCGACGATCGGCTTGATGTCGGCCTCGAGCGTGCGGGCGGCGCAGTTGGGCGTAATCCGCAGGCGCTGGTCCACGATCTCGCGCGCCAGCCGCTCCACGTCGGCCACGACATGGGGCCCCGCGCCCGGCAGCCCGATGTCGGCCGTGTCGATCCCCAGCTCGTCCATCAGGTGCAGCAGCCGGAGCTTCTGCTCGATCGCGGGACTTCGCACCGAGGGCGACTGCAGCCCGTCGCGCAGCGTCTCGTCGTCGAGCATCACCTCGCGCGCCGTCGCCTCGTTGGTGCGGTTCCAGTCGTAGATGAGCGGATGGGACACGGCACCTCGATGTCGAATGCCGAATGTCGAATGTCGAATGTCGAACATGGAACTTCGAATGCGGAGTGCCGAATGTCGACTTCGACATTCCACATTCGGCATTCAACATTCTCTCAAATCTTCCTTCCCTCGTACCTCACCACGAGCGCCGTGACGTCGTCGCTCTGCGGCGCGCCGGCGGTGAACTGCTGTACGCAGTCGAAGAGGTGCCGCAGCAGCGTCTGCGGATCCGCGCCGCCGTGGTCGGCGAGGCACGCGAGGATGCGCGCGTCGCCGAACTCCTCGCCGTCCTTGCTGAGCGCTTCCGACACGCCGTCGGTGAACGTCACCAGGCAGTCACCCGGCTCGAGCGCGAGCGTCTCCTCGTCGAATGCGGCGTGCTCGAACAGCCCGACGATCGGTCCGCCGGTCTCGAGCCGGCGCACGCCCTGGCGCGACACCAGCATCGGCGGGTTGTGCCCGCCGTTGCAGTAGGTCAGCCGCCCGTCGTCGGTGAGCATGCCATAGAAGAGCGTGACGAAGCGCGACTCGATGCCGCGGCGGAACAGCGCCAGGTTGACCCGCCGCACCGACACCGCCGGTCCTTCGCTCTGCGTCGCCTGCGCCGCGAAGATGCCCTGCATCATGGCGCTCAGCAGGGCCGCCGGCGGCCCCTTGCCCGCCACGTCGCCGAGCGCGAAGCCGAAGTGGCCGTCAGGCAGATCGAGGTAGTCGAAGAAGTCGCCGCCAATCGAGCGGCAGGCGATGGTCGCGGCGGCCGCGTGGTAGAAGCCGCCCGTGTGGCTCCCGTCGGGCAGCAGCGCCTTCTGGATCTCCGCCGCGATGCGCATCTCCTGCTCGAGGCGCGCCTTCTCGAGCGTCTCCTTGTAGAGCCGCGCGTTCTCGATCGCGACGGCCGCCTCGGAGGCGAGCGCCTCGAGCGCGCTGCGCGTGGAGTTGGCCAGGAAGGTGCCCTTCTCTCGGCTGTCGAGGTAGAGCACGCCGATGCGCTTCTCTTCGCCCGGCACCTCGCCGCGGTCGAGATAGCGCACGAGGCGGAGCGGCACGCACTGGACGTTGCGGATGCCGAGCGCCACGGTGCCGACGTGCACGTTGGCCAGGTCGCCGTCGAGCAGGTCGGCGACGATCTTCGGCTCGCCCGTCCGGTAGACCTGTTCGGGGATTTTGCGGCTGGTCGCGAAGGTGCCGCCCGGGAGGGTGGCGCGGCCGTGGCCGCGCCCCATCTTGAACTCGAGCTCGCCGTCCGGCGCGCCGAGCATGATGAAGCCGCGCTCGGCGTTGGTCACCTCGATCGCCGCATCGAGCACCAGCGCCAGCACGTCGTCGAGGACGCGGCCCGAGCCCAGCGCGCGCAGGCCCTCGAGCAGTGCCGCCACCTGGCGCAGGTCGCCGATGGCGCTGGTCGTGGCGCGGTCGGCGACCGCGGCGCTCTCGGCCATCATGAAGACGAGGTCGGCGCCGCCGCTCCGGCCGAGACGGATCCGGTCGCCGTGGGCCAGCGCCCGCTCGGTGACGGCCTCGTCGTTGACGAAGGTGCCGTAGCGGGAGCCGCGGTCGCGGATCACGTAGCGCCCGGCCTCCGCGACGATCTCCGCGTGATCGCGCGAGACCTCCGTGCCCATCAGGCGCAGGGCGTTGCCGTCGCGCCGGCCGATCGTGAACGGGTGCTGGTCCACGGGCACGAGGCGGCGGCCGGAGGCGTCGGTGACTTCGAGGCGCGCGTCGGGCATCAGGGGCGATCCGGGATACGCGTGCAGTGTAGCTGAACGCCGAGGACGCAGGCAACCACGGGCCGGGGCCCAGGGGGCAGCGGTCAGTAGTCAGGGGTCAGGTAGAGCCTGCGACGCTGTCACTCCGCAGCCGTGGCAGGATGCTCCTGCTGACCCCTGCCGGCTGACGGCTGACCGCTCGCGTCAGCGCCGGAACCGCAGGCGGGCCAGGGTGACGACCACGCCGAAGGTCACGAGCACGACCGCGGCGTAGCCCGCCACGCGCGGCCAGCCCTCGGGCATCCTGGGCAGCGCCACCACCGCCACGCCGATGATGGCCAGCATGATGGCCGCCATGACCAGCCCCAGACGCCATCGGCCGCCGGAGGCGGCCGGAGCCGGCCGGCGCGCCGGCTCGGCGGTCGCGGCGCCGCACCGGTAGCACACAATGGCCTTGTCGGCGATCTCCGTCCCGCACTGCCTGCAGATCATCCGTCGCTCCCGCTCGAGCCTGTCCGATCCTCAGGCCCCTTGCGTCGCCGCGCCTCGCTGGACGAAGGGCCGGGCGACGGCCATGAGGATCAGCACCAGGCCGAAGGTACACACGATGGTGGCGCCGGTCGGCAGGTCCAGCACGAGCGACAGGTAGACGCCGAGCGCCGACACCAGCGTGCCCATCGACCAGCCGATCGCCAGCCGCGGCCCGATGCGGTCGGCGTAGAGCATGGCCGCGACCGAGGGCACGATGAGGTAGCAGAAGACGAGCAGCACGCCGGCAATCGACACCGAGGAGGTGACGACGAAGCCGAACGAGGCGTAGAAGAGGAAGTCCCAGAAACGCACCGCGACGCCGTCGGCCTCCGCCTGCTCGTGGCTCATCGAGATGGCGAGGAACTTCCGGCGGAACACGTAGTGGAAGAGGCCGATGAGGCCGTAGAGCGCGGCGGTCTTGCCGACGTCGACCCACGACACGGCCAGGATGTTGCCGACCAGCATGTCCTTGAGGTGCTCGGCCTGCGAGGTGGACTTGCTCATCGCCAGGATCGCGGCGGCCGAGGCGACCGCGTAGACGATGCCGATGATGGCCTCCTGCGGGATGCGGGCGCGGCGGCTGCGGATCGTCGAGAAGATGGCCGCGCCGACGAACGTGAACCCGAGGCTGATCCAGTAGACCGACGGGTGGTGCGGGTCGCCGCCCGAGAACGGCAGCAGCAGCGCGATCGTCGCGCCGAGCGCCGCGATCTGCGCGAGCGACAGGTCCACGAAGATGACGCCCCGCTCGACGACGTGCACCCCCAGGTAGGCGTGGATGCCCGTCAGGATGAGGCTCGCGACGAACGGCGCGGCCAGGAACTGCAGGATCAGCATCAGGTCCATGTCGTCCTACTTTGCGCCCGTTTCCTTGATCGCCGACACGAGCAGCTGCAAATCGTAGTCGAAGAGGTCGAAGTACGTCGCCACCTGCTTCTCGCCGCCGACCGAGGGCAGCATCACGAGCACCCTGGCGCCGGTCTCGCGGGCGATGGCGTTCGGCGTCTTGAGGTCGAAATACGGCTCGACCAGGATGATCTTCACCGCCTGCCGCTTCATGTCTTGGATGAGACCCAGCGTGTGCGCCGGCGACGGCGGGATGCCCGGCTTGGGCTCCACGTAGCCGACGACATCGAGCTTGAACTCCTCGGCGAAGTTGGGCCACGACCGGTGGTACGTCACGACCTTCACGCCGGCGTACGGCTCCATCAGGCTCTGCCATCGTCGCTCGGCTTCCGTCAGCCGCCGGTCGAAGTCGGCGTAGCGGGCGGCGAAGTAGGCGGCGTCGGAGCCGGTGAGCGCGGCCAGCTTCTCCTGGACCGCCTTGGCGACCCGTCGGCCGTTGTCCGAACCGAGCCAGTAGTGGGGGTTGCCGAGCGGGTGCACGTCGCCCATGGCCCGCGTGATCTGGCCGGTGGGGATCTCGAGGATGCGCGCGGTGAGCGAGGCGTCGAGGTAGCCCTCGGCGCCCACCTGGATCCTCGCGTTGCGGCTCTGGGTGATGAGCGGCGGCAGCCAGCCGATCTCCAGCTCGCGGCCGACGACCACGAGCAGGTCCGCCGCGTGCAGCTTGAGGATGAAGCTCGGCTTGGCCTCCACGAAGTGGGGGTCCTGGTAGCCGCGGGCGAGCGCCTCCACCGCCACCTTGTCGCCGCCGATCTCGCGGGTGAGCGCCGCGAGGTCCTCGGTGGTGGTCACGACCTTCAGCGCCGCGCGTGCGTCGGGCGCCGACCACGCGAGGACGGCCGCCGCCGCGACGAGGATGGTTCCGACTCGGTGCAATCTCGGCACAATCCCTCCCCGGTGCCCCTGGTTCGCCGTGCTTGCTCGGCGAAATGTGTACCAAACAGCCACGTCCCTCGCAAGCACGGCGAGGCCGCGCACAGCGCGGCCCGCGAGGGAGCGGTGCGGGGCGATGGGGCCCCGCGAGCGACCGAGCCGGGGTGTGGGGCGGAGCCCCACGTCAAAAAACATGCGCGCCGTGCGCGCCGATGGAGAACTGGAACTGGAACAGGAACTCGTTGGCCGTCGTCTGCTCGGCGTAGCGCGTGCGGCGGTACTGACCGCGGATCTGGCTGAACTCGCTCGGCCAGTACGTCAGGACGAGCGACCTCCCCGTGTCCACGAGCGACGCGTCCTCGGGTCGCTCGGTGTAATCGTACCGCACGCCGGCGATCCACCGCCGCGCGAACTGGTAGTCGCCGCTCACGTAGTACCCGAACGTCGAGGCGCGCCCGTCCGCGAGGTCGCGGCGGTTCCAGATGAGCTCGGTCCGCGCGAGGAGCCGCCGGTAGATCGCGCGGCGGAGCGGCCGATACCGGAACGTCGCGTCCACGCCGATGAGCCGCGTGTGCCCGTCGGCCCGCAGCTCGTTCGGGCCGTAGGCCGCCGACGCGCCCACGTCGAGGTTGGTCGAGTCGGACAGGTCGCGGTACCCGCGCAACCGCCCCACGTAGAGCAGTTCGCCGGCTTTCGGCCCCGAGAAGCTCTCGCCCTTTCCGCTGAAGACTTCGCCCGAGGCGTCCAGGAAGAACCACGGGTTGAG
The DNA here is from genome assembly GCA_024641665.1 of Acidobacteriota bacterium. Classification (GTDB taxonomy): domain Bacteria; phylum Acidobacteriota; class Vicinamibacteria; order Vicinamibacterales; family JAHECP01; genus JAHECP01. The sequence goes on along the minus strand of JAHECP010000027.1, from coordinate 28,954 downwards.
AATGAGCTTCGACAGCGACAGCCCTGCGTCGGAGAACTGCCCTTCGCCGCCGAAGTACTCCTGGGCCACCAGCGGTCGGTCCACCCAGCTCAGCACGTGCGTGTGCATCGTGTTCACCTTGCCGAACTGGCCGTACATCTTTCCAGCCTTGAGGAGCAGGCCGCCCGGCAGCGTGGTGAACGTCACGTAGCCTTCCTCGATCTCGACGCCCTCCGGACTGAAGCCGAGGAAGAAGTCCGCGCGCGCGTACGGATCCACCACCGCCTGGAAGCCGGCTTCCGCCTCCTGGAACTGCAGGCCCGGCGACGGGCTCACGTCGTTCCTTCCGGCCGTGCCGATCATGTTGCCGATGACCGCGACATCGGGGTTGAAGATCTTCGACATCGAAGCCACGTTGCCGTAGAAGGGCAGCGACCCGGTGGGTCCGCCGGCGCCCGCGGCGCCCGCCGGCACCGCCACCTCGGGTGGCGTGGCGGGAGTGGGCGGCGCCTGAGGCGCCTGCGGTGCCGCCTGAGCCGGCGGGGCCTGGCCCTCGAGCGCGACAAGCCGCGCCTCGAGCGAGGCGAGCCGATCGCCGTAGGTCTGCTGGATGGTCTGCAGCTCCTCGCGGAGCCGCGCGAGCTCGGCGCGCAGCGCCTCGGCTGCCGCCTGATCCGGCGACTGCGCGAGCGCCGGTGCGCCGCACGCGCCTACGAGCGCGACGGCCGCGAGGCCGCGCGCGATCGACCGACGAAGTGAGCAAGGTGACACGAGGGCCTCCCGAACCAGCACGGTCCCTCGCGAGGGCGGCGGACGAGGCGCCGGACGCGGGGGAGATTGACGCCTGGAGTGGACGCGAGAGGATCCGCGGCGGACGCCGCGGCGATCAGCAGGCCGGAGGCGACCGGTCGGTGAGCGCGCGGCTGGACACGGGGCTCCAGCGGGCCGCCGGCTCGAGGCTCACGCGACCGGCCGGCGCCAGGCGCGCGGACACGACGACCGGCTGCGTCTCCGGCCGGAGCACCGATACAACTTGGCAGATCGCGCAGTGCGCGGAGGACTTGCGATGAGACGCCAGGTCGTGGTGATGGACCGCACCCACGACCAGCACGCCCACGTAGAGCCACAGCGTCAGCACGGCCGACGTGTAGCGCGTCAGGTGACGCCAGGCCGGGGGGTGCGCTGACATCCTTCGGTCGATTATAAGGACGCCTTCGAGAAGGGTCAAACCCCGCCGCGCGGCGCGTTGGGTATACTGCTGGCGGCATGATCCCGGTTCGGGACGTCATCCCGTCGCGTCGCGCGCCTGTCGTCACCCTCGCGCTCGTGGCCGCCAACCTCGCCGCGTTCCTCTGGCTTCCCGCGCACCCTCCGGGCGGGGGCCGGGGAGCCGTGGCGGTCGCCGTGACGGCGCTCCTCGGCCATCCGAACTGGCCGCACCTCGTGCTCGACCTGCTGGTGCTCTGGATCTTCGGCGAGAACGTCGAGGACCGCCTCGGGCGCGCCGGCTTCGCGGCACTCTACGCGGGCGCGGCCGGCGTCGGCACCGGTGCGCGGGCGCTCGTGCTTCCGGGCTTCGCGTCGGGCGCCACGGGCGCCATCGCGGGCGTCGCCGGCGCCTACCTCGTCCTCTTTCCCCGCTCGCGCGCGCTCCTGTTCCTGCCGCTCCCCTTCGTCCTCGACGCCGTGGAGGTGCCGGCCGCCTATCTCGTCGTGGTGTGGTTCATGGTGCAGGTCGCGGTCATGCTGCGGGTGCCCGGCGTCGGCGACGCCATGCTCGTCACGAGCGCGGCGGGCTTCCTGGCCGGCGCCGGGACGATCGCGCTGGCAGGCGCGCGCAGGTTGAGACGCGGGTACTGGCGCGCGTAGGCAACCGCACGCGACGGCTACTGGCCCTCCACGATCTTCAACAGCAGGGTCTGCGCGCGCTCGAAGGTCGGCGCGATCTCCAGCGCCGCCATCGCCTGGCGCTTCGCGTCGGCCTTGCGCCCGGCCGCCAGGTAGGTCTCGCCCAGGTCGCAGTGCGCCGACGCGCGGTCCACGGGACCGGCGGCGAGCGCCGCCTCGAACTCGCGCGTGGCGATCGGCAGGTCGTGTCGCTCGAGCGCGAGGCGGCCGAAGGTCGTGTGCGCGCCCGGGTCGTACGGGTCGAGCGTGACCACCCGTTCCTCGGCAAACCACACGAGCGCCGGGTCGCCCGCCTGTCCGGCCAGCCTGGCGAGCTCGCGTGCCGCGTCGACGTTGGTGTGGTCGTGGGTGAGCAGCGCGCGCAGCTCCTGCATCGCCCGCGCGCGGTCGCCCGCCTTCAGCGCCAGCGCCGCCATCACGCCGTGCGGGCTGTCGCTGCCGGTGGCCATGGGCACGAGCGTGGCCGCCCGCTCGAGCGCGTCGAAGGCCGCCGCCCGGTCCCCCGCCGCCGCGAGCGCGCGGCCGGCGGCGAGCTGCACGGGATAGCTGCCGGGGTACTTCGCCGCCAGGTCGCGCGCCGTCGTCTCGTCCCTCACCTCCGCCAGCTTCACGTCGTCGGGCACCGCGAGCGCGCGCGCGAGCGGCCCGAACCGCGTGGCGAGACGCCGGTCGAAGCCGGCCTGGAGCGCGTCGAGGCTCGTGCCGAGCGCCTTCTGCAGGGCCTGCTCGGTGTCGAGCCCCCCCCCGTAGGCCTGGAGCAGCGCGCGCAGGCCGGCGTAGCCGTGGGCGTCGACGATCTGGCCCACGACGAGCGAGGCCTGGAAGTAGGCGAGCGCGATCGTGTCGGGCTTCGTGAAGCCGGCGTTGAGGTCGGCGATCTTCGGCACCTCCCCGCGCAGGTACCAGTGCGCGAATGGCACCTCCATGTCCCGCGCCCACTCGGCGTGCACGCGCCCTTCCTCGTAGACCGACGCGCCCTCGGTGAGCCAGCGCGGCACGCGCTGCTTCGAGAGCTGCAACGTGTAGACATGCGCCAGCTCGTGCCAGAGCGTCGCGTGCCAGTTGAAGGCGCCCGGCGGCCGCGCGCGGGGCGAGTCGAGCGTAACGACGCGCCCGAAGCAGGCGCCGAGGGCGCCGAGCATCCCCGGCAGGCCCAGCGTGCGCACGGCGAAGTCGTCGTGCTTCGGGAAGATCTCGACGACGATCGGCCCGGCCGGCGTGAACTGGTACTCCTGGGAGAGCGTCGCCAGCGCGCGATCGACAATCGACAGCGCGTAGGGCTTCAGCACGTCCGCTTCCTTCGCGTCGAGGCGCACGAGCGCGTCGCCGTCCGTGAACGTCTTGAAGCCGTCGAGCGAGTCGAGCAACTTCAGCAGATTCAAGGTGACGACGTTGTACCCGTCCAGCGCGAAGGCGTGCTCGAGCACCCGGCGGGCCTCGGTCTCGTCGCCGGTGCGCATCAGGTGCATGCCGAGGTCCGCGTACGCGCGCGCGTCGTCCGGGTCGAGCGCGATGGCCTTGCGCGCGAGCGCCGCCGCCTCGTCGAAGCGGTAGCGGCGCGCGGCGAGCTCGCCGGGTACGCGATAGGCGACGCCGCCCGCAGGGTTGACGGCCAGCACGCGCGCGACCTCGACGTCGAAATCGGCGGTGCGGCCGTCCACGTAGGCCATGGCCGCGAGGAGCGCGCGGGCGTCCTGGCTCTTCGGGTTCACGGCGAGCGCCGCCTCGACCGCCTGCGTCGCGTCGGCGTCCCGGTCGTTGTCGAGCGCCAGCTCGGCGAGGAGCAGGTGCGGGTCCACCAGGGCCGCGTCGATGGCGAGCGCCTTGGCGGCCTCGGCGGCGGCGGCCGGCGGGTTGTCCTCGGCGAGCGTGCGCGCGAGGCCCGCGTGCGCCGGCGCCCACTGCGGGTCGGCCGCCAGTGCCGCCTGGAACGAGCGCTCGGCCTCGCTGCGGTTGTATTTCTCGAGCAGGAGGTCGCCCCACGCGGTGTTGACGACCGGGTCCTCCCGCGCGAGCCGGTCGACCTCGAGGAGGAGCGACCTGGCCGCCTGGAACTCGCCGAGCGCGCGCGCCGCGCGCGCCAGGCGCAGCACCTCCCCCGCCGTGCGGAACGCGGGGGCCGCGTCCACGATCCGCGTCAGCGTGTCGCGGCCCTCGGCCTTGCGTCCCAGCGTCAACTGCAGGAGGCCCAGCTCGAGCGCCGCTTCGCTCGTCGACCGGGCCCTGGCCGCCGGCCCGAGCACCGCCAGCGCCCCATCGTAGTCGCCGCGATCGGCGGCGAGGCGGCCGAGGATCTCGGCCGCGGACGGGTCGCCGGCCCGTCGCGCCCGCGCCAGGCGCGCGGCCTGCTCGCGCTGCCCGTGCGCGACGAGCCGGGTGGCCGTCTGGAAGAACTGCTGGTCTTCGCCGCCGGCCTGCGCGGCCTGGGCCTGCGGAATCTGGCGTGGTCGCGGCGTCTGCGCGAGCGCGGGCACCGCGAGCGCCGCCGCAAGCGCGCACAGCCCGAGGCGAGCCATCCGTCGGGAAGGCGCCCGCCGCGACGCGAACCGGTGTTGCAGAGCTGGGACCTCGCGCATCGGCTTTCCGCGATTATAGCGTGCGTCCGGCGCGCGGTCCGTGAGGACCGGCTTCAACTGGCGCGAAGTGCGCGATCCGCCACTGCAGTGCCGGCTTTCCGCTATCGGTCCGCCGTTCTCACGCACCTGACGTAGTTGAACACGTATCGCACGTCGCCCTGCGGGCCGAAATACTGGGGGTAGTCGGCGGGATTCCCGGACTTCGGGTCGCTGCGCTGCGCGCCGGCGCCATGCACATCCATCAGGCGGCCGCGCATCCTCCCCTGCGCCGCTCCAAAGGCGATGTAGACGGCCGAGTCGTAGGGGTTGCGCCCATCGAGATGCGTCGTGCTCGTCCAGAAATAGGGATACTGCCTGTTCCCCTCAGGGTCTTTGATCGGCGTCGTTTCGAAGACCGGGTCGATGGCCGCGGAATCGCTGGTTTGAGGAGAGCGCGCATAGTCCACGATGCTCTGCAGTTCTTTGGCGTTGGGCAATCGCCAGTCCTCATGACCGCCCAGAGTCAGATTCTCTGCGTACTTCAGGGCCGCCTCCCAGTCCATCCCGCGTCCGCTGTCCGCCTTCTGCCACATCAGCCCCGTGGCGAGATCGGTGACGGTGCCGTCTTTGTCGTCCATGAACTTGTTCTTTCCGTAGTCCGGGTTCCCCCGCACGAATCGGAAGAAGGTCGTGACGCCGGTATCGACGATCCGGTAAGTCCGCGCGGTTTGCGTCGACCCGCCCTCGGCGTGGACATGAAGAAAGAGGGTGATTGTCAGAATCGCGAGCCCCAGAGTTCTTGGCAGCATGCAAGCCCCAGTCTTCTTGTGCGGACGTCATGGCGCCCGGCCGCGAGGCGCGCCGATTCGACTCACCCTTCTTTCAAGCGCAAGCGCGGGTCGCCGGCTGCGGCGCCTGGGTGCGCTTCAGAGCAGCGGGCGAATGCGGGCGACGAGCTCCTCCACGCGGAAAGGAATCTGCACGCTCGCGCCTGCGACAGAGCACCAGGCGTCGCGACACTGCACGAACATCCCACCGGCGTCTCCGAGGCCTTGCACGACGCTGAGCGTCCGGGCGTCGACCAGATCATAAAGGCTCGCACCGGGTGCGCCGAGGGCTCCCACCACGTTGGTGTCCTTCAGGTCGGGAGGGAGCTCGAGACGATGGAGACCGCCCGGCTGCGCGTCCCAGGGGCCCGTGGCGAGGGCGCCCAACATCTGCGCGGCGAGGCCGGGCGCGAGCGACGAAGGCTTCACTGTCAGAACCAGGCCACCCGCCGACGAGCGCTTCAGAGGGAACAGGATCTCCTCCTCTGCGACCGCGTCGTCTTGAGGAAACCGATGACGTACCTTGACGAAGTAGTACACGGCCGGCTCGCCTGACAGCCGCTTGGGCTCTCGTACTTCGTAGCGATAGCCAGGATTGTTCTCGATGCGCGCGACGGTTTCTTCCAGCCAGGCCTTCTGCTCGACGCACGGCTGGAAGCCGAGGCGCTCCAGCGCGGCCTTCCGATCCTGATGTCGCCGGCGCTGGCCCGCCAAGCTCCAGACCAGGAGGCCGACTGCGGCCAGGCCGACCAGCACGAACGGCAGGTACGTCGGCATTGAAACCTCCCTGCGCTCTCGGACGCATCGTCAGATGGTTGGGCGGGCCCTACGTGACCCATTCGCCGACCTTCACGAACGCCCGTTCCGCTGGAGAATACTGCCAGCAAGCGGCGGTCGTGTCGTCGAGGAACGCGCACACGACCATCGTATTCCAGCGCGGCGCAACGTGCCCGTGAACGATGCCGGATTCGCTGATGGTGACGTCCAGCTTCTCCGCCTGGGCGCGACTGTAGCATGAGAGATCCGGGCCGCGTATGAACGAACCCAGTTCCGTCACCGTTCCGTCGGCGTCGAGCACGACGTACCGGCCGCCGCCGGCCGCAGACGTCACGGCCGCGGCAAATGCACCGGGATGGCCGGGTCGAAAGTCCCCGCGACACCAGGCAGCCACGGGCCCGTTGAGTCGCGCCTTCGCAGCCAAGGCGGCCAGCTCAGAGGGCACCTCTTGAGCGGCGGCCGTCGAAGCAGCAGCCAACCCGAGCACGAAGAGGGTGACGGCGCACTTCATGGACACAGCCTCGGTTTGCGACCGGCATTCGCCTCTACAAGATCCCAGGAATGAGCCGCTTCGTGCGCGCACAGTACGCGGCGTACGCGGGGCCGAGGGCGTTCACCAGCACGGACTCCTCGAGCCGGATTCGGTGAATCACGGCGAGCGTGATCGGAATCATGAGAACGACCAGGCTGAGCCAGCTGCCGAAGAACACGCCGAGTCCGAGGAACGCCAGCAAGAGTCCCGTGTACGAAGGGTGCCGCACGTACCGATACGGTCCTGTGGTAATGACCGGCTGGTCTTCGTGAATCGCGATATTGGCGGTGAAGAATCGGCCGAGCGTGAGGATGGCCGCCCAGCGAAGGACCAACCCGCCGAGGAGCAAACCTGCCGCCGTCAGTTCCTGGATCGTGGCAGAGAACGGGAGCCTCGCAGCCCGATAGCCACCAACCGCGATGGCCAGCACGACGCAAGGGACGATCACAAGCCACAACAACCGCATCGAGCCTCGATCGTCGACCTTGGCTGCTCGTGAGCCCCGCTTGACGATGGCCACGGCAATCTCGGACACCGGGAAACACACGACCGCGAGTCGAAGAACGGTCTGAAGCATCACGGGATTGTGCCGGCTTCTCGACGATGCCTGACGGCGTGCGGCTCACCCGCGGCGGCCGCGCACCGGGCGATTCTACACGACCGCCCGGCTGTTCGGCTGCCGTCAGGTGCAGTGGTGGCATGGACACCTCCCGGTTGCCAGGCGGCCTTTCGAGTCGACCGAGGCCGCAGGCCGCCTGACGGATCGCGCTTCAGCTGCGAGCGACATGTTCGCGGGCGCAAGGAGTGATGCGCTGAGGCAGCGTGTGATTATCCTACCAGTGGAGCAGGTAGACGGGTGCCATCGCCGCGAGTGCGGCGCCGACCTGCAGGGCCAAGACGGGCACAGCCTGTCGTGGCGACCGGGGCACCCATTTGATCGCAAAGAACAGGACGACAGGTGCCTGCGCAGCCATGAGGAGCTGCCAGATGTGGGCCGCTGCGCCCTCATCTGCCTGGGGCGCCGTACCGTGCAGGGAGATGAAAAGCAGCACGGTGGTGAGGGCACCGAGAGACATGGCCACGGGAAGGAAGGCGCTCGGGTGCTTCAGAATGGTCGATCGACTCATCTCGACCTCCTGGCTAGGGTCTCGCGGGTCGGGAACAGTTCTCGGCTACTACCATGAAGAGCTTTGCACCAAAAAGCAAGCTGCGAGATGGAGCCCTTCGCAGGGCGTGTACGGCCTGGCCAACTATGCTGGGTTCGGGAATTGCGGTGCGCGCCAGTGCGTGTGGCCCAACGATCGCGCTTCAGCCGCGGCGCTCACGAGTGAACGCGCTGGCGGCTGCAGGCGCTCGTTGCGTGGCATGACGTTGACGCTGTCGCGCCGCCTTACCTGCCCCGCGGTGGGTAGAGCCACGCGGCTATCATGCCATACAGGCTGAATTCGACGAGTCCGCCGAGGAACCACTGCGCCGCCACAACGCCAGGAATAGGAAAGAGCACATATTGATTGAGGTCGACGAGGAGACCCGCAAGAACCGCGAAGAACAGACCGTAGCTCAAACCTTCGCGTAACGAACCGTTCCTGGCAAAACGGCCATAGCCCCATACGAAGACCATGACGATACCGGCCGTGAGCAACAGAGAGAGCCAGGCCTTCTCGGCGAGATCGGGGCGGCGCAGGTGTTGTACCGAGGCGTTCGCAGCGCGGAGCACGACGAGGTGAACGAATGCGTTCCACGCAATCGCGACAAGCAGCAGAACGCCACAGGTGAGCAGGAAGCGCTTTGTCCGCATGGAACAATGCGAGAATCAGTCCGCCGAACGGTTCAAATGCGCCGCGCGCCTGGTTGACATGATCACACCGGCCGCTGGGCGCGTCGGCTCCACTTGAATGTTAGCGGCAACTTGATGGGCCGGCCACAACATCGCGGCGTGCATGCTAATGACGAGGGGTGTCGGCTTGGTGCGGTCGTAGCTCCGTGGAACATAGAGCAGGTACTCCCGCTGTTGGCCAGACGAGACGATCGTGCCATTGGCCCGATCCATGGAGTAGAAAGCAACGTAGAAAGACGCTGCAGCTGCCAGGAGTAACACCACAGGCAAGCCGATGATCACCAGCACTGCTCGGACTACCAGTTTCCTGCGATCCATCGGCGCCCACCTCGAACGTGCGGCCGTCTAACGGACTCGCGGTGAGCCGCAACCGGTGCGCCTCAACGCTTTCCAAACAAAGCCGCGCGCCGGTTGACGGCTCCACCGCGCGCTGTTAGCCGGATTGTAACCAGTAACGATATAGGTTACAATGTTTGGAGTGCCAATCAAGGACTTCCGTCACAAGGGGCTCGAACGCTTCTTCGCCAGCGGCAACAAAGCTGGCATACAGGCCAAACATGCCGAGCGGCTCCGGCTGATCCTCGGTCGCCTCAACGCCGCCGCGAGCCCCCGCGACATGGCTCTGCCGGGCCTCGAGCTGCACGAACTGCGAGGTGATCGCAAGGGCACATGGACCGTGAAGGTCAGCGGCAACTGGCGCATCACATTCGGCATCGTCGGCAAAGACATCGTGCGCGTCGACTACGAGGACTACCACTGAGGTCGCACCATGAAGATGCACAATCCACCGCACCCGGGCGAAATCATCAAGGCGCTGTGCCTCGAACCGCTGGGACTGTCCGTGACCGACGCCGCCAGGGCACTCGGCGTAAGCCGTAAGACTCTGTCGAGCATCCTGAATCGTCGCGCAGGCATCAGCCCCGAGATGGCGGTACGCCTGTCGCTCGCCTTCGATACGACCGCTGAGAGTTGGCTCAATCAGCAGGTGCAGTACGACCTGTGGCACGCCGAGCGAAAGCGGAAAACACTCCGGGTCCGCAAACTCTCCGCGGCCTGAACGTCCGTCCCGTCAATTCCGCCCAATATGTAAGTAGACTGCGGTCCCGTCGTCCGGAATCAACCGTCCACTCGCAGCCGGCCGACGATCCCACGCCGCGCCGTCCCGGGGCGGTCCACGCCAAACCGCTGAACGCGCGGATAATAGCACGGCCGTCGAAGCCCCGGCGCACGCCGGCCACACCCGAAGGTCCCCCCGATCCGCCAGCCTCGATGGCCAGCGGCCTCATGAACTGAATATCAGAACGAAAGAGGCTGCGAAATGGGTCAGCCTATCGCGGCGCTGGCTCCCGCCAAATGCGTCGCCAAGTGACGGACGGTCAACCCCTTGCAAGGGCGCATTTGATCGATGAAACATGCGGAACGCTGCGAGAAGCGTCAGCCTACCCCGGCAGAAGCTCCAGCGTCGTCGCCCGGCGCCGAGGTGTGCGCAGCCCGCGCACGTACTGCCGCGAGCCCGGGGTGGGGTACTTCTCGGCGTAGGCGCGGTCGATGGCGTCGAGCAGGCGGATGCCGCGGGTCGATCTGGCGCGGATGCGCAGCTCGCGGCCGGAGGGCAGCTGCATCACGCCACGAGGCTCGACGAGGAAGGCGCGGCGCCAGCCGTCCGGCTTGTCGTTCCACGACCGCACGAAGGCACGGTCCCCGACCGTCACCACCCACACGGCGGTGAAGCGGTGCGGGCGGACGCCTGCGCGCAGGCCGAGGATCTTCGCGGCGCGCAGGGCGTCGAGCACGGAGCGCGAGAAGCGGCGGACGGCGGCGCTCATCTCACGCCAGCACGCGCCGGAACACCTCGACCGCCCGCCGCATCTCGTCCAGCGTCCCGATCGAGATGCGCGCGTGGTCCACGAGCGGCGGGAACACGCGGCCCACCAGCACGCCGTGCTCGCGGCACGCGTCCTGAAACGCCTTCGCGGGACGGTGGATGGGCACCATGATGAAGTTCGCGTTCGACGGCCTCGACGGGAAGCCCACGTCGGCCAGCGCCTTCCGCGTGTACTCGCGCGCCGCGCGGTTGAGCTGCTGCTCCCGCGCAATCCGCTGATCGTCGGCGATCGTGGCGACGCCGGCCGCGGCCGCCAGCACGTTGACGTTGTTCGCCAGCCGGAACGGCCGCAGACGATCGATCGTCTCCTTGCGCGCGATCGCGTAGCCCAGCCGCAGGCCGGCCATGCCGTAGACCTTCGAGAAGGTCCGCGACACGACGACGTGCGGATCCTCGAGCGCGAGCGGAATGGCGGTCTTGTAGCCGGGGTCGTCCACGTACTCGTGGTACGCCTCGTCCGCGAGGATCACGGCGTCGGGCGACGCCTTACGGACCTCGCCGATGAAGTCCGCAACCGCGCCGGCTGCGTGCACCGTGCCGGTGGGGTTGTTCGGGTTGCACAGGAAGACGAGACCCGCGCCGCCCGACTGCGCGGCCATGCCCGCGAGGTCGAGCTCGAGCGCCGCGTTCACCGGCACGCGCCGCACCGGCGTCCCGATGGCCTCGGCGGTGTGCTCGGGATCCTCGAAGGTGGGCGCACCCACCACGAGCGGCTTCGCGGGCGACGTGAACGCCATCACGCTCATGTGCAGGATCTCGCCCGAGCCGCAGCCTACGAGGACGTTCTCCTCCTTCACGCCCTGCCGCTTGGCGATGGCCGCCGTCGCAGACGAGGCGAACGCGAAGGGATAGCGGTTGGACTCCCCGAGCGCGGCGCGGATCGCGTCGAGCGCCTTCTCGCCAGGACCGTTCGGGTTCTCGTTGCTGCTCAGGCGAATCGCGGCGGGCTCGTCGAGGCCGGGAACCCAGTCGGACCACCCGGGCTCCGCCGCCGCCCGGCCCATCCCCACGAGCGCCTCGCGACCGCGCGCAGCCACGAGGCCCCCCGACAGGACGAACGCGCCACCGACGCCCAGCGTGTGCACGAACGCGCGACGGGATAGAGCCATAACGCCTCCTGGACGAACAGGAAATTACCACGGAACTACCACGGAAGGACCACGGAAATACCACGGAATGAAGCCACGGAATGAAGCCACGGAAATCGCCACGGAATGGAGGACGGAATCAGCCCTTAGCCGTCTTCAGCGCCTCCTCCTCCACGCGGATGCGCCGGGCCATGAGGGCGATGAAGGCGAGCAGGGAGACGATCCCGGCGATGATCGCGCCCATGGCGACGGCGCAGCCGGCGATCTCGCCGGCGACGGCGACGTAGTTGGGATGCCGCAGGAAGCGGTACGGACCCGTGGCGACCATCGGGTGGTCCCGGAGCACGAGCACGCGGTAGCTCCAGAGCGGCCCGAGCGCGCGCATGCCCCAGAGTTTCAGCACCTTGGCGGCAACGAGGATGGCCACGCCGGCCGCGAGCCAGCCCGCCTCGACCGGGCCGCGCAGCAGGCCCTCCCCCGCCATCAGGACGAACCCGGCCGGATAGACGATCCGGATGATGCGGTAGATGTCGCCGGCGGGCTCGATCGCGCCCCGCGCGCGGAGCGCGCGTACGTTCCGCGCGGAAAACAGGGCCTCGGCCGCCATGACGGCCAGCACGGCGGCGAGGACGGCGAGGGTCGTCATGCGGACACGGCGTCTCCGGCGACGGCGATGATGCGCTCGAGCAGGAACGGCGCCAGTCGTGCGGCGACGGCCCCGGCCGACACGGCGGCGGGTCGGGCGACGATCGCGCGCAGCGCGCGGTCGAAGCGCTGCTTGCGCTCGAACTCCGCGCGGCGCTCGTCGGCGAGCCGCACGTGCGCCGCGGCCGCGCCCTTCTCGAGGCTCTCGAGGGCAACACCAGCGGCCAGCTCGCCGCCGCGCTGCGCGAAGCGCAGGCCGTCGCCCGTCATGGGATCGATGAAGCCGGCGGCGTCGCCCGCGAGCAGCAGCCCCGGCATGCCCGCCGCCCGCGCGTCCACGGCGAGCGGCCCGAGCGACACGGCCGGCTGCACCAGCCGCGCGCGCACGAAGCGATCGCCCAGCAGCGGGTCGGCGGCCAGCGCCCGCTGCAGCAGGCTCGTCGGATCGTCGAAGCCCCGCCGGTTCTCGGTCACGAGGCAGGCGTTCACCAGACCGTCGGGCAACGGCGCCACGCCGATGTAGTGCCGCCGCCGCACGTGCATCTCGCCGTGCGGCGACAGCCCGTCCACGTCCTGGAAATACGCGCCCGCCGCCCACCGCCGCGGCCGATCGGGATGGCCGGCGAGGCCCAGCGAGAACGCGAGCGTCGATCGCCGCCCGTCGGCGGCGATGGTCACGAGCGCGGGAATGCGCAGCGGCCGGCCGTCGCGGCCCTTCACCACGACGCCGCGCACCTCCGGCCCCGCCGCGCCATCGTAGACCAGCGCCTCCTGGACCGAGACGCCCTCCTCGACGTGCGCCCCGGCGTCGATGGCCGCCGCGAGCAGCCACGCATCGAGCTCGCGACGCAGCAGCGCGCGTCCGGCCAGGCCCGGCCCGTAGTTGCCCTCCACCCGGACGCCGCCCCGGCCCGTGACGATCATCCCGTCGAGTCGCAGCCCGCGCTGCTCGACGCGCGCGTCCAGCCCCAGGCGGCGCAGGATCGCCATCGCGCCCGGGTTGAGCGTGTCGCCGCACAGCTTGTCGCGGGGAAACCGCGCGCGATCGAGCAGCAGCACGCGCGCCCCGGCGCGCGCCAGCGTCAGCGCCGCCACCGATCCGGCCGGCCCGGCGCCCGCGATGATCGCCTCGATCACGGCGCGATTATGGCACGGCGCCCAGGACGACGGCGCTGTTCTTCGAGCCGAAGCCGAGGCAGTTGCAGAGCGCCGCGGCCGGCGCGGCTGTGCGCCCCTGGTTGGGGACGACGTCGAGGTCGCACGCCGGGTCGGCTTCGACCTGGTTGATGGTGGGCGGCAGGAAGCCACGTTGCAGCGCGAGCGCCGAGGTGACGATGCCCGCCGCGCCGCTCGCGCCCTGCGGGTGCCCGATCATCGACTTGACCGACGACCCGGCAATCCGGTCGGCGTGCTCTCCGAACACGCGCCGCACGCACCGCGCCTCCACGGCGTCGTTGAGCTGCGTGGACGTGCCGTGGAAGTTCACGTAGCCGATCTCCTCGAGCGCGCGGCCCGAGCGCTCGATCGCCAGGCGCATGGCCCGCTGGATCTGCTCCCCTTCGGGGTCCATCTGCACCCGATGGTAGGCGTCGCAGGTCGAGCCGTAGCCCTCGACCGTCGCGTAGACGCGCGCGCCGCGGGCCCGCGCCCGATCCTCGCGCTCGATGACGTACATCCACGCGCCCTCGCCCAGCACGAAGCCGTCGCGCCTCGCGTCGAAGGGCCGCGAGGCCAGGGCCGGCGTGGCGTTGAAGCCGGTGGACACGGCGCGCATCCTCGAGAAGCCGAAGATCGTGCCCGGCGTCACGCAGGCGTCCACGCCGCCCGACAGGAGCACGTCGGCCTCGCCCGCCCGGAGCAGCGCCACGCCATAGCCCAGCGCGTCGGTCGAGCTCGTGCAGCCGGTGGACAGCACGTGGCTGATTCCGTGCAGGCCGAGCGCGATCGAGATCTCACTCGACAGCATCCCGACGATCGACACGGGGATCGCGTAAGGCGTCACCTGCGTCCACGCGGCGCCGAAGAAGGACTCGTACTGCCGCTCGCCGATGTCGATGCCGCCCGCGCCGCTCCCGATGATCACGCCGGCCGACGGCTCGCCGACGTCGAGTCCGGCGTCCGCCCACGCCTCGGCCGCCGCCATCACGCCGATGCGCGCGGCCTTCGAGTAGTGGCGCGGGTCGGCCCTGACGCCGCTCCCGCCCTTGCCGCCGTTGGCCTCGCGCACGAACGCCGGCAGGTCGTCGTCGGTGACCGGCGGCACCTGCGCCGCCACCTGGCAGGCGAATCGCGACGCGTCGAACTCGGTGATCGCGCGCACGCCGCTCCGGCCCGCGCGCGCGCACGCCCAGAAGGCCTCGCGCCCGATGCCGAACGGCGACACGACGCCGATGCCGGTGATGGCAATACGCCAGGGCTGTGGGGACATCACTTCTATAATAGGTCTGCACGCCTGCTCGACGCCGCATGCGCCATCACGACGCGCCCCGTCCGCCGCTCTCCGCCCTGGCGGCGCTCTACGCCTGGGCGGCCGGGGCGGTGTTCGTCGGCTCGCTGGGCTACTTCCTCTATTTCTATTTCGTGACGCTCGGACGGGGCCCGGGCGCCGCCCCGCCATCCGTCTGGCGTGCGGTAATGCTGGATACGACGCTGGTGGCCCTCTTTGCGGTTCACCACAGCGTGATGGCCCGCACCCGGGCCAAACACTGGCTGACGCGGCACATGCTGGCGCCGCTCGAGCGGGCGACGTTCGTCTGGGTCGCCAGTCTGCTGCTCGTGCTCATGTGCGCGGCGTGGCAGGACCTGCCCGGCCACGTCTACCTGGTGACCGGCGCCTGGGCGTGGGCGCTCCGCGGCGCGCAGCTTGCCGGCCTCGCCGCCATCGCGGGCGCCACCCGCGCCCTGCACGCCTTCGACCTGGCCGGCATTCGGCAGGTGCAGGCGGCGCGCAGCCCCGGCCCGGGCCGACCGCCCGACGAGACGCCAGGCGAGCGCCTCGAGATCGGCGGCGCCTACCGCCTCGTCCGCCACCCCGTGTACCTCGGCTGGAACCTGCTGCTCTTCGCCGAGCCGACGATGACGGCGGACCGCCTGCTCTTTGCGACGCTCGCACTCGTCTATCTCGTCGCGGCCATCCCGCTCGAGGAGCGCTCGCTCCGTGCGGAGTTCGGCGCGGCGTACGACGCGTACCGGGCGAAGGTGCGGTGGCGGATGATCCCGGGAGTGTACTGAGGGGACTGGGGACTGGGGGCTGGGGCTTGCCCGCCGGAGCGCGAAGCGCGAAGGAGGGCGGGTCGCTCCTGCGGCGGCGATTGGGGTACACTGCTGGCCGCCGCGGCCCGCTACGCCTTCGCCGCCGTTCACGCCCATGCCGGATTCACCGTCGATCGACACGCCCGCGCTCCCTCCGGAACTGCCCATCGTGCCCGTCCGCGACGCGGTGGTGCTGCCGCTGACGGCGGCGCCGCTCGCGGTCACGCGCCCCAAGTCCGTCGAGGCGGTGCACCAGGCGCTCGCGGGCAACCGGATGCTGCTCCTGCTGCTGCAGACGGGTGACGCGGACGAGGCGTCGCTGAGCGACCTGAAGAAGGTCGGCACGGTGGCGCTCATCCGGCAGCTCGTGCGGGCGCCCGACGGCGTGCGGATTCTGGTGGAGGGCATCGCGCGCGCCCGGGCCGAGTTCATCCAGGAGGAGGAGACGATCCTCAAGGCCCTGGTGAAGGCGCTGCCCGAGCGCGTCGAGAAGAACGTCCCGGTCGAGGCGCACCTGCGGCGCCTGCGGGAGCTGGCCGACCGCGCGCTGTCGCTCGCGACGGGCCTCTCGCCCGAGGTCCGCATGCAGCTCGCGCAGCTCGACGACCCGCTGCGCATGTGCTACCTGCTGGCGAGCCTGCTCGACATGAAGGCCACCGACAAGCAGCGGCTCCTCGAGGAGAACGACATCGAGGTGAAGCTGGCCGCGGTCGCGCAGGCGCTCACGCGCGAGATCGAGGTGCTCGAGCTCAAGGGCAAGATCGAGTCCGAGGCGCAGCAGGAGATGAGCGAGGCGCAGCGCAAGTACGTCCTGCGCCAGCAGCTCAAGGCCATCCAGGACGAGCTCGGCGAGGGCGAGCCGGAGACGGCCGAGCTCCGGCGCCGGCTCCAGGCGGCGACGCTCCCCGAGGCGGTGGCCAAGGCGGTCGAGACCGAGATCGACCGGCTCGAGCGCATGACGTCGGCTTCGCCCGAGTACCAGATGATCCGCACGTACCTCGACTGGGTGTTCGACGTACCGTGGAACGTCGCCACCGAGGACCGGCTGGATCTCATCGAGGCGCGGCGCCAGCTCGACGAGGACCACTACGACCTCGACAAGGTGAAGGATCGGATCATCGAGTACCTGGCGGTGCGCAAGCTGAAGGGGGACATGAAGGGCCCCATCCTCTGCTTCGTCGGCCCGCCCGGCGTCGGCAAGACCTCGCTCGGCCAGTCGATCGCGCGCGCGATGACCCGCAAGTTCGTGCGCATCTCGCTCGGCGGCGTGCGCGACGAGGCCGAGATCCGGGGGCACCGCCGCACCTACATCGGCTCCATGCCCGGGCGCGTCGTCCAGGCGCTCAAGCAGGCCGGGTCGATCAACCCGGTGTTCATGCTCGACGAGATCGACAAGCTGGCGGTGGGCTTCCAGGGCGACCCGGCGGCCGCGCTCCTCGAGGTGCTCGACCCGGCGCAGAACTCGACGTTCCGCGACCACTATCTCGAGGTCGTGATGGACCTCTCGAAAGTGCTCTTCATCACGACCGCCAACCAGCTCGGCACCGTCCACCCGGCGCTGCTCGACCGCATGGAGATCATCCCGCTCAGCGGCTACACCGAGGAGGAGAAGGTCCACATCGCACGGCGCTACCTGATCCTGCGGCAGCTCGCCGAGAACGGTCTGCCCGAGGGGGGCGTGGCGATCGACGACGCGGCGCTCGCGCACGTCATCTCCGACTACACGCGCGAGGCGGGCGTGCGCAACCTCGAGCGTCAGCTCGGCACGATCGCCCGCAAGGTGGCGGCCCGGATCGCGCAGTCGAGCCCCGGCGCGCCGCCCCCGGCGAGCGAGCCGACCGCGGTCGGCCCCGACGACCTGGCCGGCTACCTCGGTCCGGCCCGGTTCAAGTCCGACACCGAGTTCCGCACCTCGCGTCCCGGCGTCGCCACCGGCGTCGCGTGGACCGAGGCCGGCGGCGACGTGCTGTTCATCGAGGCGGCGCTCTTGCCCGGCGGCAAGGGCGGCGTGACGCTCACCGGCCAGCTCGGGTCCGTCATGCAGGAGTCGGCGCGCGCCGCGCTCAGCCACATCCGCGAGCACGCCGAGGCGCTCGGGCTCGACCCGAACGTCTTCAACCAGCACGACCTCCACGTGCACGTGCCCGCCGGCGCGATCCCCAAGGACGGGCCCTCGGCCGGCGTGACCATCGCCACCGCCATCGTCTCGGCGGCGCGCAAGGTGCCGGTGCGGAGCGACGTCGCGATGACGGGTGAGATCACGCTTTCGGGCCTCGTGCTGCCCGTCGGCGGCATCCGCGAGAAGTCGCTCGCCGCCCGGCGGCACGGCATCAAGACGTTCGTCCTCCCGAAGCAGAACACCGCCGACCTCGAGGAGCTTCCCGAGGAGGTCCGCCGCGAGATGACCTTCGTCCCGGCGGAGACGCTCGACGACGTACTGAAGGTGGCTTTCGCGGCCGAATGATGAATGCCGAATGAAGAATGTCGAATCGAGGAACCCCACACACGATGTCGAGTCCTCGACATTCG
>JAHECP010000027.1:0-11040 GCA_024641665.1 Acidobacteriota bacterium | reverse complement strand
CATTCGACATTCGACATTCGACAAGGAGCCTCAGATGTTCTCGCGACGTGCCTTCCTCCGCTTCTCCTCCGCCGGCGCGGCGCTGGCGGTGTTCCGTCCGGTTCGCGCGTCGGCGGCGCCCCAGGCCGAGCGGCCCGCGCCGCCGTCCATCGCGGCGTTGACCTCGATGAAGGACCGGGCACGGCCGATCACCACCGGCGAGCGCCGCGCGCGCCTCGAGAAGGCGCGGCGGCTGATGGGCGAGCAGAAGCTCGACGCGGTCATGCTGACCGGCGGTACGTCGATGCTCTACTTCACCGGCGTCCGCTGGGGCCTGAGCGAGCGGCTGTTCGCGGTCGTCGTTCCCCAGAAGGGCCGCCCCTTCGTCGTCACACCGAAGTTCGAGGAGGACCGCGCACACGAGCAGATCGCCCTCAGCCCGTTCGCCGGCGACGCCGACGTGCACACGTGGGAGGAGGACCAGAGTCCGTACCGGCTCGTCGCCGACGGCCTCAAGGCGCGGGGCGTGTCCAGCGGCCGGCTGGGGATCGAGGAGACCGTGCGTTTCGTGTTCAGCGACGGCGTGGCGCAGGCGGCGCCGTCCCTGTCGCTCGTGAGCGCGACGCCGGTCACGGCGGGCTGCCGGATGGTGAAGGACGCGCACGAGCTCGAGCTGATGCGCCTCGCGTGCGCGGTCACCTACAAGGCCTACGCGGCCGCCTACCACGCCCTGGAGCCGGGCATGACGCAGAACGACTTCGCGGGCCTCGTGTCGATGGCACACGCGCGGCTCGGCTTCCGCGGCGGCGCCGGCGTGCAGGTCGGCGAGTACTCGGCGCTGCCCCACGGCTCGATCACGCCGCAGAAGATCGTCGAGGGGAGCATCCTGCTCATCGACGGCGGGTGCACGGCGGAGGGCTACCAGTCGGACCTCAGCCGCACGTTCGTGCTCGGCAAGGCCACCGACAAGATGAAGCGCGTGTTCGAGATCGAGCACCGCGCGCAGACGACCGCGGTGAAGACCGCGCGCCCCGGCCTGCCCTGCGAAGCCGTGGACGCCGCCGCGCGCAAGGTGATCACCGACGCCGGCTTCGGGCCCGACTACACGTACTTCAGCCACCGCGTCGGCCACGGCATCGGCATGGACGGCCACGAGTGGCCCTACCTCGTGCGCGGGAACACGCTGCCGCTCCAGGCCAACATGACCTTCAGCGACGAGCCCGGCATCTACATCCGCGGCGAGTTCGGCATCCGCCTCGAGGACGACATGGTCATCACCGAGTCGGGCGCCCAGCTGATGACGCCGCAGTCGGAGTCGTTGGAGCAGCCCTTCTGAATGTCGAATGCGGAATGCGGAATGTCGAAGTTGAAGGTCGAAGGCGGAATGTCGAATTCGGACGCCGATTGCTGACCGTCGAAGGTGCGGAATCAGCCTTTCCTGCGATTCGACATTCGAGATTCAACACTCGAAGTCGACATTCAGCATTCAGCATTCGACATTCTTCACGCAGGTCACCAGCGACCAGATCCGCGGGAAGTTGACCTTCTCGATCGACTCCGCCGTCAGGCCCGCGCGGCCGAGGAGCGCCTGCAGGTCGAGGTCGGCCTTGAAGCCGACGTGGACGGTGAGGGGCGAGATGAGCCGCTCGACGCGCGACACGAGCGGATTCGCGCTGAGGAAGTGGTTGAGGAAGATGATCCGGCCGCCCGGCCGGCACACGCGCCGCATCTCGCGCGCGACGCGCGCGGGCTCCGGCACCACGCTGATCAGGTACGGCGCGTAGACGATGTCGAACGTCGCGTCGGCGAACTGCAGCGCCGCCGCGTCCATCTCGAGCAGGCTGACGTTGCCGAGGCGCTTCCGCAGCAGCCGGTCGCGCGCCTTCTCGAGCATCGGCTGCGAGAGGTCGATGCCGACCACGGTCGACTCGCGGGGATAGAGCGCGATGTTGATGCCCGTCCCGACGCCCACCTCGAGCACCCGGTCGCCCGGCTGCAGGTTCATCCGCTCGATCGCGCGCAGCCGGCCGGCGTGCAGCGCCGGGCCGAACGCCAGGTCGTAGACCGACGCCAGCTTCTCGTACACCCGCTCGACGAAGTCGTTCTCGACGGCCGCCGCCGACAGCTGCGCGGTGCCCGCGGCCGAGCCGACGATCCCGTCCTTCCGTCGATCGTCGTGTCCGAACAGCGTGGTCATGCGTTCCCTCGTGCTCCGGTCCGGCGCGTGGCGTCGAGCGCCTCGATCAGGTCGCGCGCCGCCAGCGCAGCACGAGCGCCGGCGGCAGGTTGCCCACCACGAGCTGCCGCGTCGGCGCCGCGCCCATCCGGCCCGTCATCGCCTCCCGGAACGCCGACGCCGACCGGAAACGGACGGCGTGCACGTACTGGAAGGTCGTGAACGTGCCGCCGATCCGCAACGTGTCGCGGATCGCGTCCAGGATCAGGCCGGTCGTCGCCGCCGGCAGGCTCGCGAACGGCAGCCCCGAGACGATGTGGTCGAACGGCAGCAGCCCGCGAGCCTCGCCGAGGGCCGCGAGCGCCTCGGCGCCCTCGGCCACGCACTCCACCTGCGGCCACCGCGCGTGCAGGCGGCCCACGAACGCCGCGTCGCGGTCCACCGCCAGGCAGCACGCGCCGGACGCGAGCCGCCGGGCGATGGCGCCCGTCACGATGCCGGTGCCCGGCCCGAGCTCGGCGACCCGCCGGGCCGACGCCCAGTCGAGCCCGTCGACCATGCGCTCGGCCAGCCGCCGCGAGCTCGGCGCGATCGCGCCCACCGTCCGCGGGCTGCGCACGAACCGGCCCAGGAACAGCAGATGGTCGTGCCAGTGCGCGCCGGCCGTTCTGCGCTCGGTCATGACCTCCGGGGGCGCCCGCCCGGCAAGGCGCCGCTGGCTGCCGACTATACCATACGGCAGCAAACCGTCTCCGTCCCTTCACCGCACGACGTCGAGGACGGACAAGGCGGTCTCGAAGTTGCGTCGCGTCACCTCCACCTGGATGCCCTGCACGAGTCCCCTGAGGGCGACCGCGATCTCGCGGGCGATCGCCAGGCCTTCCTGCGCCGCCGCGCCGGCCGCGTCGGCCGCGCGCATCCGCTCGACGAGCGTGTGGGGCACCTGCACGCCCGGCACTTCGTTGGCCATGTACTCCGCCCGTCGCAGGCTCTCGAGCGGCTGGATCCCGGCGATGACGGGGATCCGGACGTGCGCCACGCGCGCGAGGAAGCGCTCGAGCGCCGCCACGTCGAAGACGGGCGAGGTGACCGCGAACTCGGCGCCGGCCTCGACCTTGTACTCGAAGCGCCGCACCTCCTCGTCGAGGCTGCGGGCCGACGGGTTCGCGGCGACACCGATCAGGAACGCCGTGGGCGCGCCGATGGGCTTGCCGCCGATGTCGAGGCCGTGGTTGAGCCGCGTCACGACGTTGGTGAGCCCGATCGAGTCGACGTCGAACACCGTCGTCGCGTCGGGATAGGTGCCGCGCGGGATCGGCTCGCCGGTGACGAGCAGGAGGTTGCGCACGCCCATCGCGTGGGCGCCGAGCAGATCCGACTGAATGCCGAGCAGGTTCCGGTCGCGGCAGGAATAGTGCAGCAGCGCCTCGATGCCGGCGTGCTGCTCGATCAGCACGGCGGTGGACAGCGCCGACATGCGCGCCGTCGCCCGCGGGTAGTCCGGCACGTTCACCACGTCCACGCCGCGGATCTGCAGCTGGCGTCCCTGCTCCACGATGCCGTCGGCCTGGAAGCCCTTGGGCGGCGCGATCTCCACGGCGACGACGAACGCGCCGCGCGCCAGCGCGTTGGCGAGGCGCGACTTGTTCGCCTGCTCGACCGGCTCGACCGCCGCCGGCGACGGGACGGCCACGGCCGGCGGCCCGCCGATCCGCGCCGCGCCCGGCGCGAGCGCGCGCACCGCCAGCGCGATCTGCCGGATGTGCTCCGGCGTCGTGCCGCAGCAGCCGCCGACCAGCTTCACCCCGTTCATGATGAAGCGGCGCGCGTAGGACGCCATGTAGTCGGGCGAGGAGAGGTAGAGGTTGCGCCCCTCGATCTCGCGCGGGCGCCCGGCGTTGGGCTGTGCGGAGAGCAGCCGGCTGGTGACGTGCGCCATCCGCTCGACCGTCTCGAGCATGGCGGCCGGCCCCACGCTGCAGTTCACGCCGATGACGTGGGCGCCGCGCCGCTCGAGCTCGGGCGCGAACGTCTCGGGGGGCGTGCCGTCGAGGCTGTTGCCGTCCTCCTCGGTCGTCATCTGCGCCACGACCGGCTTGTCGGTGAGCGCGCGCACCGCCGAGAGCGCCGCGCCGAGCTCGTTCAGGTCGCGGAACGTCTCGAGGAGGAAGAGGTCGACCCCGCCGGCCAGCAGCGCCGCCACCTGGTCGCGGTAGATGGCCTCCGCCTCGTCCACCCCCGTCTTGCCCCACGGCTCGATCCGGATCCCGAGCGGCCCGATGGCGCCCGCCACGTACACCTCGTCGCGCGCCGCGTGCCGCGCGAGCCGCGCGCCCTGCACGTTGATCGCCCGCACCTTGTCGGCCAGGCCGAACGCCGCGAGCTTCACCCGGTTCGCGCCGAACGTGTTCGTCTCGATGACGTCCGCGCCGGCGCGCACGTACTCCTGGTGCACCTCGGCGACCAGGTCCGGCTGCGACAGGTTCAGCTCGTCGAACGACCGGTTGAGGAAGATCCCTTTCGCGTAGAGCATCGTCCCCATCGCCCCGTCGCACACGAGCACGCGGCGTTCGAGCTCCTCGAGAAAGGGTGGCAAGGCCATAGGCTGGTGGCGCCGGGCCGGCGGCGGACCGCGGCCCGGCAGGCGTGGCGCAAGGGCGCGTGCGGCGCGGCGGACGCGTCTACGGGGCCGCCGGCGCGGCCGCCTCGTCCGGCACGAGCAGGTCGCGCTTGTCCCAGACGAAGTCGTCCTTCGAATAGGCGGCCAGCTCGTAGTCCTTGCCCATGAAGATCGCCGACACCGGGCAGGCCTCCTCGCAGTAGCCGCAGAAGATGCAGCGGGTCTGGTGGATCTGGTAGACCTGGGCGTACCGCGGCCCGGCCTTCACGGTCCCGTCGTTCTCGGCCGCCTCCAGGTAGATCGCGTCGGCCGGGCACGCGACGGCGCACAGCCCGCACGCCACGCACTTCTCCAGCCCGTGCTCGTCACGCATCAACACCTGCTTGCCCCGGTATTTCGGGAACACCGGCACCTTCTCCGCCGGGTAGTTCACCGTGACCGGCTTCCTGAAGAGGTGCCGGAACGTCGTCGCGAACCCGATGATGAACGGACGGATCATGTCCCCTGCCTCCGAGCGTCGTTGGCCAGACCCAGAAGGTTTATCATATCATTGCCGGGCCGGCCGGGCGACCCCGTCGCACCCCAAAGTGCCCATCAATGCTATAGTTAGAGGCAGACACCGTGCCTCAGGAAGTCAAGTTCCTCTCGGCCCAGCAGGTCCTCCTGACGACGCTGATCGTCAAGTTGGCCGTGGTGGCCACGCTCTCCACGATGCTCGTCCGGTTCCGGTGGTTCCGGCGGATCCTGCTCACCGAGAAGCGCGACTGGCCCGAGCGGCTGGTCTTCGCCGCCGGCCTGGGCGTGCCGCTGACGGCCGGGGTGGTCTCGCGCCTGCTGCTCCACTACAACGCCGCCGACCTGACGCTGGCCGGCGCGTTTCTCGCGGGCCTCATCGCGGGCCCGTACGCGGGCGCGATCGTGGGCGCGCTGGTGGGCGTCCCGGCGCTCGTGGCCGGCGAGTTCATCGCCCTGCCCTTCGCGGTCGGCTGCGGCTTCGCCGGCGGCGGCCTGCGCGAGGCCTGCCCGAAGGAGACGATCTGGCTGTTCTCGCCGCTCTTCTTCACGGGGCTGCCCCGGCAGGCGTGGCGCATGCTGCGACGCCTGCAGCTCGAATGGCACATCATCCTGCTGACGGCCCCGGTGTCGCTCGAGCTGCTGCGCCAGGCGCTCGGCCACCGCTTCGGCGCGACGCGCCTCTTCTACCTGCCGCCGACCGGCCCGTGGATGTACGTGCTGGTGGTGCTGGCCACGGTGCTCTCAGTGGCGATCCCGATCAAGATCTGGAACACCGCGCGAATCGAGCACCGGCTGCAGGAGCAGGAGAAGCTGCTGCTCGCCGCGAAAGTCGAGGCGCTGGCGAGCCAGATCCACCCGCACTTCCTCTTCAACACGCTGGCGTCGATCGCCTCGCTGATCCGGTCGCAGCCCGAGACCGCGCGCACGCTGATCGTGAAGCTGTCGGGTCTGCTCCGCCGCCTGCTGCGCAGCCACGAGCACTTCGTCACGCTGCGCGAGGAGCTGGAGGCCATCGACGAGTACCTCGACATCGAGAGCGTGCGGTTCGGGCCCAAGCTGCGGATCGAGAAGGCCGTCAGTCCCGACAGCCTCGATCTGATCGTCCCGTCGATGATCCTGCAGCCGCTCGTCGAGAACTCCATCAAGCACGGCCTGTCGCGCAAGGTCGGCGAGGGGCGGCTGATCATCCGCGCCCGCCGCGAGCGCGGCGCGGCCGTGATCGAGGTCGAGGACAACGGGCTCGGGATGTCGGAGGAGCGCCTCGATCGCGCCATGCTCGGCGGGATCGGCCTGCGCAACGTCAACGAACGGCTGCAGGTCATCTACGGCGCCAACTGTCGCGTCCGCCTGGACAGCGTGCCGGGCCAGGGCACCCGCGCGAGCCTCGAGATCCCCGAGCTGGTCGTCGCCGACCGCATCACGGCCTGAACCATGACGATCCGCACGCTCGTCGTCGACGACGAGGCCCTCGCCCGGGAGGAGCTGTGCTTCCTCCTGTCGAACGTGCCCGACGTGGAGGTCGTCGGCCAGGCGTCGAACGGCCCCGAGGCGCTCACCGCGGTGGAGGCGCTGGCCCCGCACCTGGTGCTGCTCGACGTGCAGATGCCGGGCCTCACCGGGTTCGAGGTGGCGCGCCGCCTGCTCGCCCGCGAGACGGGCGCGCCGCACGTCGTGTTCGTCACCGCCTTCGACCAGTACGCCATCGAGGCGTTCAACGTGAACGCCGTGGACTACGTGCTGAAGCCGGTCGAGGCCACACGCCTCGAGCAGGCGGTCGCGCGCGCGCGGCGCCGCATCTCGTCCGACCTGACGGCGCCGGGCGGCGTCATCGACGGCCCCACGCTGGAGCGCCTGATCGAGATGGTCGCGAGACGTCCCGCCCACCTGCAGCAGGTGGCCGTCAAGGCCGACGAGCGCTTCATCCTCGTGCAGGTGGACGAAATCGTGCATGCGTCGCTTGTGGACGACGTGATAACGGTGGTAACTAATACGGTGACGGGCACGTCCAACTTCAGAACGCTCGACGAGCTGCAGGCCCGGCTGGACCCCGCCGTCTTCTGGCGGGTCCACCGGTCGCATCTCGTGAACATCAACAAAATCAAGGAGATAGTCCCCTGGTTCAGCCGCAATTACATCCTGAAGATGAAAGACGCGAAGGCGACGGAAATCCCGGTGAGCCGCTCGCAAACCAGGCGCCTGAGGGACCACCTGCGTCTCTGAGCGCCGGCTCCGACGACGGCCGCGAGGCCCCGCGCCTGTCGGGCGACGCCGGACGCGACACGCCCCTGGTGGCGGCGCACGCCGCCGGCACGGCCGTCGCGGCGGCGCCGCTGGCCGGACCCGTTTCGGCCGCCGACGCCCAGCGCCTCGCGCTCGAGCGCCGCGCGCAGCAGCTCGCGCAGCTCGGCGAGACGCTCGTCACGTGGTTCAAGACGCTCGCCTCCGCGGCCGTCTACGCGACGCTCATCGTCACGTTCGGCTTCCAGGTGGCGCGCGTCGAGGGCCAGAGCATGGTGCCCACGCTGCACGACCAGGATCGCCTGATCGTGAACAAGCTGGCCTACCGCCTGCACGACCCGCAGATCGGCGACATCGTGATGTTGTACTACCCGCTCGATCCCGACAAATCCTTCGTCAAGCGGGTCATCGCGGAGGAGGGCGACACGCTGCGGATCGTCGACGGCCACGTGTACCGCAACGACGTGCTGATGGACGACAGCTACGTGCCGCCCGAGTACCGCAGCCACGACGACTGGGGCCCCGAGGTGATTCCTCAGGGCTACTACTTCGTGATGGGCGACCACCGGAACAACAGCTCCGACAGCCGCGTGTGGCGGTTCGTGCCGAAGAAGTACATCATCGGCAAGGTGCAGCTGCGCTGGTGGCCGATCTCGACCGCACGGCTGTTTTAGAAAAAGGGGCCCGTCCCCTTTTTCTACTCGAGGGCCCAGCGGGCGGCGGCGCGGGCGTGGAGGTCGGTCGTGTCGAAGGCCGGCACCGCGCAGTCGCCCGGACCGACGAGCAGCCCGATCTCGGTGCACCCGAGGATCACGGCCTCGGCGCCCTCGCGCGCGAGGCCGTCGATGATCGCGCGGTAGCGCGCGCGGGACTCGTCGCGCACCACGCCCACGACCAGCTCCTGGAAGATCACGCGATCCACGAGCGCCCGGCCGGCGGCGTCGGGCACGCGCACGTCGAGGCCGAACCGCTCGGCCAGCCGGCCGCGGTAGAACGTCTCCTCCATCGTGAACCGGGTGCCGAGCAGGGCCACCCGCCGGACGCCGGCGGCCACCACCGCGGCGGCGGTGGCGTCGGCGATGTGCAGGAGCGGCACGTGCACGCGGGCCTCGATGGCCCCGGCCAGCTTGTGCATGGTGTTCGTGCAGAGCACCAGGCCGTCGGCGCCCGCCCGCTCGAGCCGGGCCGCGACCTCGGCCAGGACCTCGCCGGCCTCGTCCCACGCCCCGGCCGACTGCAGTTCCTCGATGTCGGCGAAGTCGAACGAGTACATGAGGCACTTGGCCGAGTGCAGGCCGCCGAGGCGGTCGCGGACCTCCTGGTTGACGATGCGGTAGTAGTGCTGGGAGGACTCCCAGCTCATGCCGCCGATGAGGCCGAGGGTGCGCATGGTGGGGCTACTGTAGCACCGGAGGAAGAAAAGGGGACGGGAGCTGTTTCCCGCGACATGCGAGGGAAACAGCTCCCGTCCCCTTTTCTGCGTTCCGCCGTACAGACGACGGGGCGGGCCAAGGCGGCCCGCCCCGTCGCTCGTACCCGAACTCTCGCCGAGGTGAACCTTAGAAGGTCACCCGGACGCCGAAGCGCAGCACGCGCGGCGCGAGAATCGCCGACACCGTGTTCGCGTTGGTCGAGTTCTGCTGGCGGCGCTCGGCGAGAATCGTGTTCGCGTTGAGCGCGTTGAAGATGTCCACGCTCGCCGTGGCCCGGATCCGGCTGATGTTGATCTGCTTGTCGAAGCGCAGGTCGAGCTGCGTGACGGACGGCAGACGCACGTCCCCGATCTTGGCCAGGTAGACGCTCGCCGTGCTGGCCCCGTTGCCCCGGTCGCCCGTCGTCACGTACTGGAGCAGGGGGAACCCGCCGCGGATGTTCAGGAAGCCGGCCACGCCGATGTCCCACCACGGCAGCTGGTAGGCGCCCGACAGCCGGCCGATCCACTTCGAGTTCACGAACACGTTGTCGATGCCGCTCGACGTCGACTGCGGCGCGTACTGCCCGCCGTCCGACTGCGGGATGCCCGTCGGGTCCTGATACGACCCGGCCGGGTAGTAGATCGGCGCGTCGTTGTAGGACAGGCTGGCGTTCATCATCCAGCGGTTCGACATCCGCTTGCGGGTATACAGCTCCACGCCCTGGTACTTCCGGTAATAACCCGGGAGATCCGTGTAGTAGTAGTACGAGGGCAGCGTGCTGGTTGGCGAGTAGTACTCGACCGACTGGCACTGTGCGTTCGCCCCGCAGGTGCTCGGGCTCGGCGTGAAGGTGAACGGCCCGGCGTAGTTCGCGGTCGTCCAGCTGTCCATGGCGAACGTGTTGTCGGTCCTCCAGCTGGAGCGGAAGTTGCTGCTCTTGCGCCAGATGTAGCTGGCGCCCACCGCGAACTCGGGCCCGAGCTGGCGGTCGAAGCTCACCACGAACTCGTCGGTGTGCTCGATCTGGATGTTCGGGTCGTTCTTGTAGACCGGCGTCGCGAGCGCCCCCGGGTTGGCGTAGTCGTAGTTGCCGCCGTAGTTGATCGGCACCGGGATCATGACGATCTCGTTCGCCTGCGCCACCTTGTCACCGTTCAGGTCCACCCAGGGATACGTCACGTAGGCCTGGGAGCCGGTGGTGGTGTACGAGCTGGACAAGTCGCCCGTGCCCGCCTGCGAGGCGTAGCGGGCGTAGCTGAACTTCGCCACGTTCCTGCCGTCACCCCTCACGTCGTAGGTGAAGCCGATGCGCGGCGACCAGTTCTTGTAGCCGTACCCCTTGTCACCGAGCGCCTTCGCACCGCTGAAGTCCGCGGCGGGCAGCTGGTTGAACGGCTGGCCCGTCACCGTGTAGGTCCGCAGCGTGCCGCCGCAGCCGGTCGCCGTCGGCAGCGTGCAGTACTGCATCGTGCCGTTGAACGTGTTCTGGCCGAAGAACGGGCTGGCCGGGACCGTGCCGGCGCGCGACTGGTCGGTCTGGTAGTCGAACCGGAACCCGGCGTTCACGGTCAGCCGCTGCTTCGTGAAGCTGTCCTGGATGTAGAAGTTCCGGTTCCGCAGCTGGTACTCGCTGTACGAGTCGCGGTAGAGCCGGACGCGGTACGCGTTGCCGTAGGCCAGGTAGTCCAGGGCGTTCCCGCCGTAGTGGCCCTCGGAGTGCGCCACGTCGTTGCGGATCTTCATGCCGAACTTGAGCGCGTGGTCGCCGCCCAGCACGCCCGGCATGAAGTAGTTGCCCGTGTAGTCGATGCTGTCGGTCGGCCGCACGTAGATGCTGCGGGTGTACGAGCGCCCGTACAGGCCCGACGGCGCGTACAGCTCGTAGGTCGGCTGCACGTCCGCCAGCGCGTCCTCGTGGAAGTCGAGCACGAAGTTGTTGCCGACGTGCGCGAACTGCAGCTCCATCATCAGCCGGTCGCTGAAGATGTGCCGGTCGCTCCACTTGTAGGTCTTCGGCATCCCCGTCTTCCACCACTTCGAGCCGAGCCCGCTGTCGGGCGACACGCCCATCTGCCGGCTGGTCGACTCGATCGGGT
>JAHECP010000336.1 GCA_024641665.1 Acidobacteriota bacterium | reverse complement strand
CACTCCCGTCACCGGCCCGCCGCCGACGGTGCCGACGCGTCCGCTCCCCGCGCCGCCCTGCCCGCCGCCGGGGCCCCGGCCGCCGGCGGCCTGCGCCATATAGATGGGCTGGAACTCGCCGTCCTTGGTCATCGGGTCCTTGTACTTCCGGCGGACGAACTTCTGCTCCACGAGGACGTCGAGGCTGGGCGGGAAGGCGCCGGGATACTTGCGCTGGTACAGCGCGATGCCCCGGGCGTACTGCTCCCCCCGGAACACCAGCTCGGCCTCCTTTTCGCGGACGGCCATCTGGCGCCACACGGGCATCGCGATCGCCATCAGCACGCCCATGACGGCGATGCCGACGAGCAGGGCCGCCATGGCGAAGCCGTCGGCCCGACCGAACGCCCGCGTGTCTTGACCGGCTAAAGTCATGAGGATATTATCTTTATCCGGCTCTATGCTACCACACTTCAGACGGCGCCCCTTGCCCAGCGGCCGTCGGTGCCGCGCGGCTCTTCCTCTGGCGGCGCTCGCCGGCGCCGTGGCGCTCGCCGGCTGCCAGCACCTCGCGCTGCTCGCGCCGAGCGGGTCGGTCATCAATCTGTTCGCGACGACCAACACGCTCTCGGCCAACGGCACCACCGACATCACCGCGACCGTGATCGAGAACGGCGCGGCGGCGGGCACAGGGACGACGCCGACGGCGGGCCAGGGCACGCCGGTCAACAACGGCACGCTCGTCAGCTTCACGACGACGCTCGGCACGATCGACCCGAGCGAGGCGCGCACGCACAACGGCAAGGTCACGGTGAAGTTCACCGGCGACGGCCGCTCGGGCACCGCGACCATCACGGCCTTCTCGGGCGGCACGAGCGGCAAGCTGACGCTGACGATCGGCACGGCGGCGGTCAAGACCGTCGTCCTCTCGGCGAGCCCGCAGAACCTCGGCCCGTCGGGCGGCGTGTCGCAGCTCTCGGCGCTCGTGCTCGATGAGAGCGGCAACGCGGTGGGCGCCGTGCCGGTGACCTTCACGACGTCGGCCGGCACCGTGCAGCCGGCCGTGGCGACCTCGAACGACCAGGGGATCGCCGCCTCCACGCTCACGACCGCCGTCGCGGCGGACGTGACGGCCACGGTGGGCGCCATCACGGGCACGGCCAAGGTGACGCTGGCCGCACGGACGGGCATCACCATCACGCCGCCCTCCTCGCTGCAGGCCGGCCAGCCCGGCAGCTTCACGGTGGGCGTCTCCTCGTCGGCGAACGTCGTCAACGTGTCGGTCGACTGGGGCGACGGCGGCAGCATCTCGCTCGGCGCGATCAGCGGCAGCACCACCGTCTCGCACACCTACAATACCGACGGCGCGTACACGGTGACCGCCACGGCCACCGACTCGGCCGGCAACCACGAGTCGGTGAGCACGGTGACGACGGTGCTGGCGGCGCCGCCCGTGCAGGTCACGCTGCAGGCGTCGTCCACGCAGCCGGTGACGGGCCAGACGGTCACGTTCACCGCGACGACTGGTACGCTGCCCGCGGGCGCCGTCATTCAGCGGTACGACTGGAACTTCGGGGATGGCGCCACGACGAGCACGACGTCTGGCGCGGCGACGCATATCTACAGCTCCACCGGGCCGAAGGACATCAGCGTGACCGTCGTGTTGAGCAACGGTGCCACTGGTCAGGGGCTCGTGTCGATCATCGTGAGCAACCCTCCACCCGTGACCGTGCAGCTGTCCGCTACGCCGAACACGGCAACGGTCAACAGTACCATCGTGACACTGACAGCAACGGTCGGCAGCCTGCCGATCGGCGTGACTATCGTCCGGTTTGACTGGAACTTCGGTGACGGGCAGACCGCGAGCGGATCGAATCCGACGATCGATCACGTCTACGTTCTGACCGGGCTCCGGACGACAACTGTGACGGTGGTCCTGAGCAATGGGACGAACGCAGTGGGCCAGGCTATCGTCAACGTGAACCCATAGTGAGCTAGCTGCAGGGGCCGGCTTCCGCTGGCCCGACAGGCGCTCGACGAACAAAAGGGCGGCCGGACCCGATGGTCCGGCCGCCCTTTTCTTGTCGGGCCGGCTGAAGCCGGCCCCCACACCACAGGAAGGTGAAGCCGGCCCCTACACCCGAGGCCCGGCCCGAATCCCCGGCCCTCCGTGTGGGCCGGTTTCAGCCGGCCCGAATCCGTGGCGCCGCGTGGGGTCCGGCTTCAGCCGGCCCGCGCACGGCGCCTACCAATCCGCGTATTTCGTGCCGTCGAGCGCGGTCCCGTCGGACCCGCTCTTGACGTCGTAGACGCCGATCGTCGCCGTGGGGTTGTCCGGATCGGGCTCGGCGAGAATCGTCCGCCAGCTGTCGCGGCTCCGCGTGAAGGGGTCGACGGGAACCTCGCGCAGGTACTTGGCGCTCACCATGTCGTCGAGGCTGGCCGGGTACTCGGTCTTGTCGGCGTAGTACTGGTCGATGGCGTCGCGCATCCGGAAGAGGTCCTCCTTCAGCACGGCCTCCTTCGCGCTCGTGACCGAGTTGCGGTAGCCCACCAGTCCGACGGCCGACAGGATCATGATCAGCGAGATCACGACCAGCAACTCGATGAGCGTGAAGCCTTGGCGCGCCGAAGCGGCCATCGGGCCGCGAAGGCGGCCCTGGCTCGCCGAAGCGGCCCGAGCCGTCACCAGGCCGCGAAGGCGGCCCAGCCCCCGGGCCCCCGTCCCCGGCCTCCGACCTCCTGATCTGATCATCCCCTACCAGTCCTTGTACTTCGTCCCGTCGAGCGCGATGCCGTCGGATTTCGAGTACACATCGAACACGTTCTGTCCGCCCCACGAGGTGGTGTCGGGAGCATCTTGGTACGACCGCAGCCCCCAGTCCGTGTCGCCCGTCATCGGGTCGATCGGCACGCGGCGCAGGAACTTCAGCTTGCGGCCCGACTGGTCGTTGACGATCGAGACGCCTTCCACGAGCGTCTCGAGGTCGGGCGGATAGCCCTCGCTGCCGACCCGCACGTCGGTGCCGCCGATCTGCCCCGCGTCCACCGCGTCCTTGTACTTGTCGATCGCCGTCCGGATCTCACGCAGCGCGCGGTGCAGCTCGATCTCCTTCTGCCGCTGGATCGTCACCCGCGTCAGCGGCAGGATCGCCGAGGCGAGGATCAGCACGAGCGCCGTGACGACAACCAGCTCGACGAACGTGAAGCCGCGCGAGTTGCGAAGGCGAGCAATCATGACGCCTCAGGGCCCAGGTCGAAGACCTGGGCCTGGAGTTTCTACATTTTGGGTCTGTCGCACACAATATTTGTTGACATACTGACCTAAACTATGGCATCCTGTGCTCGCCTTCGCGCAGGAGCCTCGCCC
>JAHECP010000335.1 GCA_024641665.1 Acidobacteriota bacterium | reverse complement strand
CATGGGCGACACCGCGGTGCCGCTCCTCCGCGAGCGGCTGCTCGACCCCTCCGCCCCCATCGCCGTGCGGCGCGAGCTCGCTCCGATCCTCTCGCGCATCGGCACGCCCGACGCCGAGCAGGTGCTGCTCGAGTGTCTGCTCCAGGCCGACGCCACGATGCGGCACGGCGTGATCGCGGCGCTCAACGCGATGCGGGACGCGCACCCCGACATCCGCCTCGACCCGGCGGCGCTCGATATGCTCCTGGTGGCCGAGATCACCGGGCACTACCGCTCGTACCAGGTGCTCGGCGCGCTCGGCGATCTCGACGCCGGGGATCAGGTCGTCCGCGCGCTCCGGCAGTCGATGGACCAGGAGGTCGAGCGGATCTTCCGCCTGCTGGGCCTGCTCTTCCCGCGGCAGGACATGTACAACGCGTACGTGGGCCTCCGATCACCGGACGCGCGCATCACGGCGAACGCCCTCGAGCTCCTCGAGCACGTCCTCAAGCCGCAGCTGCGCGGTCTGCTCCTGCCCCTCATCGATCCGCACGTCACCGTGGCCGAGCGCGTCGCGCTCGCCAACCGCCTCGTGGGCGTGCCGGTGTCGTCGCTCCGGGAGGCGCTCGCGACGCTGCTCGACAGCGAGGATTCCTGGCTGAAGTCGTGCGCGGCGTACGCCGTCGGCGCGCTGCAGGTCGGCGAGCTGCGCCAGGCGCTCGACCGCTGGGCGGACCACCCGGACCCGCTGGTGCGCGAGACGGTCCGCGCGGCGCGGCGCAAGCTCGAGAGCCAGCCCGAGCCGGCGGCCGACGCCGACGAGCCTCCGCCCTGGACGCCGGACGTGACGGGCATGGGCTAGCCGTCGTCACTCCAGCTCCGGCGGCTCGGGCTTGAGCCGATCCCGGAACCGCTGGTAGAGGAACGACGCGACGAGCAGCAGCAGCCCGAGGGCGGCCACGCTCAGCACGCGGTACAGGCGTTCCAGCTCGGACAGATCGACCGCCAGCACCTTGACGATGGTGGCGAGGAACGTCCCGATCGCGAAGTACCGGATGGGCGGGTAGCGGCGGCGGATGCCGACCGCGATGAGGGCCGCCGCGTAGGCCGCCCAGGCGGTCGATAGGCTCAGCTGGCGCGCGAACTCGAACGCGCCGGGGCCCGCCTGCCCGCGCAGCACCCAGAAGGCGCTGATCTCTCCGCTGAGGAGCCCGAGCGTGACGACGCTCGCGGCGAGGATCGCCGTCGCCACGGCCACGCCGCCGCCGCGGCCGAGGCCCCGCCGCATGCGCGCGTGCATGGCGGCGACGCCGTAGAGCGCGGCGATCAGCACGAGCGCCGCCGCGGCGCGCGCGTTGACGAAGACGACGTAGCCGGCCGGCGGCGCGAGCCCGGCGAGCGCCGACAGCCACAGCGCCGGCACCAGCGCGAGCCGGCCGGCGAACGGCCACATCGCGGCCACCAGGAGGGCAATCCCTCCGGCCACCCGCAGCCGGCGGCTGCGCCGGCTGAGACCGAGCCGCACGAGGGCGACCCCCTGGAGCGTCCAGGCCACGGCGAGCGACGCCGCGCGCGCCAGCGCCGCCGGACGGCCGCCGCCCCGCAGCTCGAAGAAGGCGTTGATCTCGGAGGTCACCATCACCAGGAACAGCAGGTGGGCGGCCAGCGCGAAGAACTCGGCGTCGCGCGCGGTGCGCGCCGCGAGCGGCCCGCCCCGCCAGCGGTGCAGGAACCCCAGACCCGAGAAGAGCGCCGCCACCACGAGCGTCGTGGCCACCCGGGCGTTCAGGCCCACCACGTAGTGCACGTCGATCGGCGCGAAGAGGAGCACGAGCAGCCGCACCGCCGCGAGGCCCATCAGCGCGGCGCCCGTGAGGCGCAGCCATTCCCGCTCGCGGCGGAGGCCGAGCCCGGTGAGCGCCGCCGCCTCGAACGCCCAGCCGATCACGAGCGGGGGACCGCCCGTCCAGATGGCCAGCGCCACCGCGGTGAGCGTCACAGCGACGGCCGCGACGTGCGCCGGCGCCTCGTCCTGCCAGCGCCTCACGAGGGTGGCCAGATACGCGTGCCACGCGGCCATCAGGACGGCCACCGCCGCCAGCCAGTCGAGGTGCCAGCCGGCCAGCAGGTCGTACAGCAGGGCGTAGGCCCCCAGGCCGTTCAGGTGCAGCAGCGCGACGTCCGCCGCGCGCAGCGCGCCGTCGCCGTGTCCGCCTTCGCGCGAAGCGCTACGGCGAGACCTCGACAAAGCTCGAAGAGCGAAGTCGGGGTGCAGGCGGTCGAGGTGGGCGACGAGGTGCAGCGCGTAGAGCGAGAGGACGACCGTGCTGCCCGCCAGCAGCCACGACGCGTCCGCCCGCGCGTTCACCCAGGCCAGCAGCGGCAGCCACACGGCCAGCCAGAGCGCCACGGCGCCCCAGCGCGATCCCAGCCGCCGGCATGCGATCAGGCCGGCGACCGTGGCGGCGATCAGGAACAGCAGCAGCGCCAGCGAGTGCGGGTAGAGCAGGACCACCGAGATGGCGTAGTAGATCGGCGGCGCGGTGGCGAGCACCAGGCGCGTGCCGCGTGCCAGCGGGCCGGCCGCCGCGCGGTGCTGCGCCAGGATGTAGGTGAACAGCGCGCAGAAGAGCGTGAGGAACAGGACCGTGCGGACGTAGGCCTCGGGCGTGTAGAACGCGACCAGCCAGCCACCCACCGTGACGACGGTCAGCCAGTAGCCGACCAGGTTGAGGATCGGCCAGTCGCGCCGGCGCGCCAGCGCGGCGGTGCCCGCCACGAGGATCGCGTCGTAGCCGAAGAGCGGCGCCTGGGCGTTGGTGCGGCCGCCGACGAGAAAGGGCGTCAGGAAGCCGCCGCCCACCGCCATCACCGCCAGCCCCTGCGACCGGTGGCGATCGGCCACCCACGCCGCGAACACCGTCACCGCCAGCATCAGCCCGAACGCCGCGGGCTGGCCCACGAGCCCGTAGAAGTTGAACGCCGCGTAGACCGCCAGGTAGAGGATTGCGACGCCGCCGCCGATGAGCATCTGGCCGTACGCCGCGAACCCCGCGCGCACGAACCGGCCGCCGACCCACGCGAGCGCCAGGCCGCCCGCCCCGCCGATGACGACCCGCATCGTCTCGGTGATCCACCGGCTGTCGAACGCGAGCTTCACGAAGTAGCTCGTCGCCACGACGATGGCCGCGACCCCGACGTAGAGGAGCCAGCGGGACCCGATGCGGGCCTCGAGGCTCTCGGGCTCGGCCGCCGGTCCGGTCGCGGGCGACTCGCCGGCCGGCACGGGTGCGATCGCCGCGGGGACGGCGGGCGGAGGCGTCGCCTCGGCCGGTGTCGGAGCCTCCGCGGCGACCGGCGTGGGCGTCGCCTCGAC
>JAHECP010000161.1 GCA_024641665.1 Acidobacteriota bacterium | reverse complement strand
GCAGCGCCGCCAGCGCGACGGCCGGCCGGCGCGCGCGGTCGGTCCGCGCGGGCGCGGGCCGCGTCGGGATACGTCTGGACGAGATCATGGGAGCACCTGCTTTCCGACCACGAAATTGATCTGCGCGACGCTCGTCATGTACGAGGCGAGCGCCTCCCGGAAGGCGAACTGCGTGTCACGGTACGTGCGCTCGGCGTCGAGCAGGTCGAGCAGGCTCGTGGCGCCGCGCTGGTACGCGTAGGTGCTGATGTCGCGCGACTGCCTCGCCTGCTCCAGGTAGCCCGACTCGTAGAGCGAGGCCACCTGGTCGGCCGTCTGGAACGCGGCGTAGGCCGCGGTGACGTCGGTGATGACCGCGATCCGGGCCGCCGAGACGGACACCTGCGCCTGGCGCACGGCCACCTTCGTGCGGGCGATCTCGCCCTGGTTGCGGTCGTGGATCGGGAGGTCGATCGAGAAGCCGAAACCCAGGGCGTTCAGGTCGCCGTCCCGCTCGTACTCGACGTTGCCCGTCACGTCCTTCGCGCGGTTGCTCACGGCCAGGGCCGCCGAGTCGGTCGCCAGCTTGATGCCGCTCTGGGCGGCCTGCAGGTCGGACCGCGCCTCGAGCGCCGCCTGCTTCAGCTCGTCGAGCGTGACGTCGTGCTTCACGTGCACCAGGTCGCCCGCCACGTCGTAGTCGTCGGGCAGCGTGTCGTAGCCGACCAGCTGCCGGAGCGCCGCCTTGCCCTGCACGAGCGCCACCTCGGCCGACGAGACGTCCTGCTCGAACTGCAGCTTCTGCAGCGCGATCTTCAGGAAGTCCGCCTCGGAGATGTCGCCCGCGGCCAGCCGCTGCTGGTTCACCGCGACCACGTCCGAGAAGTCCTGGAGGTTCTGCTTCGCCAGGTCCAGGTTCGACCGGGCGAGCAGGACCCCGATGAACGTCTGCATCACGTCGAACCGCAGCTCGCGCTCACCGTCCGACACCGTCCGGGCCGTCACGTCCGTCGCGTCCTGGGCCACCAGCAGCCGGTTCTTCCGCTTGCCGCCGCGCTCGAAGAGATAGCTCACGCCCTCGGCGAACGACTGGTTGTTCTTGAAGTTGTCCCAGGTGAACTGGCTCGGGTGGAACACCGGAAAGTCGGTGTTGACCGAGTAGAACGTGAGGTTCGGCTTCAGGAAGGCGGTCGTCTCGTCGGCCCGGGCCTGATCGACGTCGAGCCGGTGCGCGACGAGCGACTGGTTGTGCGCAATCGCCAGCTGCACCGCCTCGTCCGCGGAGATGACCCGGACGGGCGGCCCGGCCGGCTGGGCCCGCGCCGGAACCGTCACCGCCAGCGCCGCGAGCATCAGGATCGGCTGTCGGATGAAGACGTCACGCCATGCACGCATCGAACGACTCCTGTATCCAGTGCGACCAACGACCGTCGGAACGCGACGGCAGACGGGTACGTCCGTGTGCGACCACGGCCGCGCCGGCATCGGCGGACGTCAGGCGACGGCCGAAACACGAATCGGGAGAATCGGCTCGCCCCGCCGAAGCACGAAGCGCCGGAACGGGCTTGTCCCGCCGAAGCGCGAAGCGCGAAGGCGGAGCCTACGCCGCGCGGCGCGAGAGCGTGCGGATGACGGAGACGGGTGGTGACCGGCCCGTGATCCTGGCCGGCAGGAGTGCGTCGAAGGAAAGGTGCCGGAGCGGCAGGGGCTCGCCGGCATCGACCGGATCGAAGTGGACCAGGACGTCCGGCTGGGCCACCGCTTGCGGCGAGTGGGTCGAAGCGCAGACCGCGCAGTGCGTCGCGTCGTGTTGGGCGGTGGGGGCGTGCTCGTCGACGAACGGTGCCCCCGCCATCAGCAACGCGTACAAAACCGCCACGCACAATGCGGCCGTGCGCTGAAGACCCCGGTCTTCGCGAGCTGACATGGAGGCTCGATTATAGTGAAAGACGGGCGGTCGCCGCCAGCCCCGATTCCGCCCGCCCCGACGGGCGGGCGAAAAGGGGGCCGGCCGCGGTCCGCCATCGGCCTGGCGGTCCCCCCGAGCCACCGGCCGCTACGGACACCGTCACCGTGACTCGGTGCCCGGCGGCGCCGCGACCGGCACCGGCTTGGTCGCCGAGCTGCTCTTCTCCGCTGCGATCTCGTCCTCCAGCGAGTGCTGGAGGTTGCTCGAAGCCCGGCGGAATTCCTGCAAGGTCTGTCCCAACGCTCTGCCCAGCTCGGGGAGTCTCCGTGGCCCGAAGATAATCAGGGCCACCAGGAAGATCACCAGGAGCTCGGGCATTCCGATACTGCCCAACATGGCTGGCCGCCTTTGCTGGACCCGGCCCTCGAGTGCCCGCCCAAGGGGCGGACGGCCGGGCCGCGCAGGGCAGCGAACGCCCCGCGCACCACCCCCCGCTACAAGGCATGTGCCATGGAGGGCTCTCGGAATCCGGCCTGTTCCCGGGGGCGCGGTCCCCCCACGGTGTGGCGTCTCGGCACGGAACGACCACATTGCCCCGGTCTGATCAGGACCTGGGCGACCGGGCCGCCTCGGGCCGGTGCCGGAACAGGCCGCGGAGGAAGTGCCGCCAGCCTCTCGGCTCGGGCGGCGGCGGGGGCGTGGGTTCGGGGTCGGGGAGGATGACCGGCTCGCCGAGCGCGCGCGCGGCCACCTCGTCGAGCTGCAGGACGATCTCGGACGTCTGCTCGGTGAGGTGGAGCGCGATGCCCTCGACGGCCTTGCCCAGGTCCTCCAGCATCTCCTCGTAGGGCTGACGCTTGTCGTGGCTGTCGTAGAACACGACGGCGTCGAGCCAGGCTCGCAGCAGCTCGCCGCGCGTGATCTTGCGCCCGCCGAGCGTGGTCTGGATCTCGAGCTCGGCGAGCAGGCCGCGGTAGGCATCGCCCGCCGTCCGCGCGCCCGCCGCGATCGCCTCGTCGTCGTGCTTCTCGAGGATCTGGCACGAGCGCAGGAAGCTCGCCTTGTCGTGGGGGAGGAGGATGCGCCGGATCGGCACGGTGATCCGCCGCGTCTGCTGCAGCCAGCCTTCGGCCTCGATGTAGCCGCCCACGACCTTCAGCGGCTGCGCCTGCGGCGCCGTCGCCTTCAGCGCGCGCCGGACGTCGGCGGCCTGACGCCGGAAGGCGCGGACGACCTCGGCCTCGGACGAGGAAACAGGCATGGCAACGGCCTCAGTGTATTGGACGGGCAAGAGGCAGGGAAGGACCACGGAAATACCACGGAAGGACCACGGAAATCACCACGGAAATCACCACGGAAAGAGCCACGGAAGACACCCCGGAAATGCCGCCGGGGGCACGGACGAATCACCCCCGTGGCGGTTTCCGTGGCTCATTCCGGGGCGATTTCCGTGGTCCTCTCGTGGTCGTTGCCAGGGTCCGCCCGCAACGCGATACGATAGGGCCTCCTCATGGTCCGCATCGGGCTCATCGCCGACACGCACGGGCTGCTTCGCCCGCAGTGCCTCGCCGCGCTCGCCGAGGTGGACCGGATCCTCCACGCGGGCGACGTCGGCGACGGCGTGCTCGAGGCGCTGGCGGCCATCGCGCCCGTCCAGGCCGTATCGGGCAACACCGACCCCGCCGGCAACCCGCGGCTCGAGCCGGCGCTCGAGCTGGCGGTGGATGGCGTGACCATCCACGTCAGCCACGGCCACGAGCTCGGCCGGCCCGAGCCGGAGGCCCTCCTCGCGCGCTACGGCGCGCGAGTCATCGTGTACGGCCACACCCACGAGCCGCTCGTGCGCCACGTCGACGGCCGTCTGGTCGTCAACCCCGGCGCGGCCGGGCCGGCCCGCTTCAACGTGCGGCCCACCGTCGCGCGGCTGACGATCGATCGGGGAACGGCTGAGGCGGAGATCCTCTATCTGTAGCCCACCGGCCCAGGGCTCACGGCTGACACCAGTTCCTTCATGCCCAGATCCGGCGACCGAGTCGTCGCACGCGACTGGCGGCACGTTTGCCAGTAGAATCCCCATCGTTGGGAAGTTGGCAGGTCGCGCTCCAGACGTATCCAGTTGGAACCGTGTCTTCTGCGGCCACGATTCATCATCGCCTTCATCTGCCGCCGCACACGAAATCGAAAGGCACGCTGTTGGAAGTCATAGGCGTCACCGTATTCCGAGTCGCTGGTTGAGCTCGTTGATCTTCACATCCAAGTACTCTGGTGCCTCGGATGAGTTCGGATGCTGCTGACCGAACAGTTGTCTTGCCGTGACGAACGCGTCGCGGGCGCCGGAAAGATCTCCCAAAGCCTCCTTCGCTTCGCCGACGACAATGTGCGCGCGAATCAATTGTGGATTTGCCGCCAGCGCCGTTTGAGCAGCTTGCAACGCGTTGTTCCAATCACTCGTGCTCGCGAAGAATTCCGCGCGCTGCAGGTTTGTGCTCGCTTGGTTCGCCGTCGTCGGTTGGGCCGGCGCCGCCGTGATATTGACCGTGACCGGTCTGGATATGACACGGCCTCGCCAGTGCTCGGCCGGCAGACTCAGCCCGGCGGGAACCTCGAAGACCGCCACGATTTGGTACGCACCCGTCTGGAGCTGGGTGGCAGCCTGCGGCGGAAGCGCGTAATCAAGCTGCACGGTTGTTGTGGCATCGAGCGCCACCGCCCTGGAGTCGTCACCGTCGTCTCCATCGCCGAACGGGATCGGATCGGCGTCGGCGTCCGCCTGGAGATGCTTGCCGGTCTAGCGCTTGTCCCACCAGTCGGCGATGTGGTTGCCGTCGTCATCTCGCGGAATCGTCAGGTCGTACTTGTCGCCGCCCTCGACGTGCGCGGCGATCTC
Organism: Acidobacteriota bacterium; assembly: GCA_024641665.1. Taxonomy (GTDB): domain Bacteria; phylum Acidobacteriota; class Vicinamibacteria; order Vicinamibacterales; family JAHECP01; genus JAHECP01. The sequence continues at coordinate 7,837 of JAHECP010000161.1, read as the reverse complement.
CGTCCCGTCGTCGAGCAGGGCGGTCACGCTGAGGTGGCCGTAGGCGCCAAAGTCGTACGAGGTCAGCGTCACGGTCGCCGACTCGGCCGAGCGCTTGCTGGTGGCGCTCTGGCCGTCCTTGGCCACGTCGAGATCCGGGTTGGCTTTCTGGTCAATCTTCAGGTCCGGCCAATCTGGCCCGCCATGCGCCACGGACTTGAGCGGATGGTTCACAGAGACGCCCATCTCGTGGCTGACCTCGCTCAACACGAACTTGAACCGGCCGATCTTGTCCGGCGGCTTGTCCGGCGCGCCTCGCTTGTGAAGTCGGACCGTGGCCGTCATCGTGTTGCCCGGCGTCGATTCATCCTTGCCGGCCTCCGGCAGCCAGTCGTCGTAAGCCTTGTCCGGGATGAGGACCGCTTCTGGGAGATTGGGATCGCCACCTGAGATGGAGTAGTCAACACCGAAGTTCGCCGAGCCCTTGTTGTTGCCCAGGCTATAGGTGTAGCTGGCGTGCCCGTTGATCGCAAGGCTTCTCAGATTCGGCTTGAACCTCGAGTGGAGCTGCTGCTCGACGGCTGGCGGCGGCATGCTCTGGCCGACGGTGCTGAATGCAAAAGTCACAGGCCGACCCTGCACTCCCCAGCGAGCCGCGTTGCTGCTCCTCGCCCCGCGCTTCGAGCCGGATAAAGGTGAAACCGCCGAGGGAAACCTCGCTATCGTCGTCTCCGTACCTCAGGTATACACTGGCCAGTGGTTCGGGTGTGTGATCGGGGATGTGGTAGGTCCAGCTCTCCGATTTGTAGACTCCGTTGTAGTCTGAGTATCGCGTTGTCCCTCCGCCGGTCGCCGAGAGGCTATTCTGATGTGACACTAGCTCCAGCGTTGCTCTGCCTGTGCCATCGTCGTACGCCGTGATGCGATAGACGTCGGTCTCCTCGAGGGTGACCGACACATCGTCGTCGTGCGAGATGAACAATTCCTTTTCGTTCCAGTGAGAGCTGCCCTTGCACACCGCGTTGATCTTGAAGGTGACCTCGGGTTGGCCCTGCCCCTGGCCCGACTGGGTCGAGGGTCCGGCCAACAGGAGCATGGCGAGCAGACCGAGAAGCAGCTGAACGCGGCGCATGAGCCTGGAGGGCATGAGAAGTTCCTTTCAGCCTCTGGGCTGAAGTCGCCGGAATTGAGGCTCCGACGCCGGCTGTGGGCTGGGCCTCAAGCCGACAACGTCTCACTGAGAGCTCACGGGCGGCAGTCTACCACCAAGAACCACACCGAGGCGCTTCCCGGCAGCCTGGACGGGCAGGATTTCGCCGCGCCGGGTGACCGGCGCTCGATCACGCCCGCCGATGCGCCAGGGGCGCTGAGAATTCTGTGGCTACGGGCTGAAGCAGCAAAACGCCCGAGGGACTCGGGCGTTTGATCCCTCAACGTACCGTGGGGAACGATGCCTGGCCAACGTTGTCTGCCACTCACCGGATTGCGAACTCGACCAGTTCCACACGGCGGTTCTTTGCCCGGCCTTCTTCCGTCTTGTTCGACGCGACGGGTGCATAGGGGCCATTACCGAAGGCAATAATATACTTGACGGGGTAGAACGTTTGGCCTATATTGTCTCTTAGGAGCAGGAGCCATGAGAACCCCCAAGACGCTGACCGAGGCCATCCGCTACTTCGCTAGTCCCGTAAACTGCCGTGAATACATGGTTTCCAGGCGCTGGCCGGACGGCGTGACGTGCCCCGTCTGCGGCTCCAAAACGGTGTATTTCGACTCGTCCCGCAATGGCTGGGAGTGCAAGACCCGCCATCCGAAGCGGAAGTTTACCCTCAAGACCGGAACGGTCTTCGAGGACTCGGCCCTCGGGCTGGACAAGTGGCTCCCGGCCGTGTGGCTGGTCGCCAACTGCAAGAACGGCATCAGCAGCCACGAACTCGCCCGCGCGCTCGGCGTGACGCAAAAGACCGCGTGGTTCATGCTCCACCGCATCCGGCTGGCGATGCAGAACGAGCACACCGGCGGGAAGCTCGGGGGCGACGTCGAAGTTGGACGAGACCTACATCGGCGGCAAGGCGCGGAACATGCACGCCAGCAAGCGCCGCCGCATCGGTGTCAAGCACGGGCGCTCGACGGCCGGCAAGACTGTCGTGATGGGACTGCTCCAGCGGCACGGAACGGACCGTGAATCCAAGGTCCGGGCGCTCGTCGTAGACAGCCTCAAGCGCCAGCCGATGCAAGCGCGGGTCCGCGAGATTGTGGAACTCGGGGCAAGCGTCTACACGGACGCCCTCGCGTCGTACTGGGGCCTCGCGCCCGACTATGCCCATCAGGTCGCGGACCATGCCGAGCGGTACGTGGACGGGCAAGTCCACACCAACGGCATGGAGAACTTCTGGAGCCTGTTCAAGCGCGGCGTAAAAGGCACGTACGTCAGCGTGGAGCCCTTCCACCTGTTCCGCTACGTGGATGAGCAGGCGTTCCGCTTCAATACGCGAAAGGGGACCGACGCCGAGCGGTTCAGCGCCGTCGTGTGCGGCATCGTGGGTCGTCGCCTCACCTACACCGGCCTGACTGGCAACGCGGTGGGGGACTGCCCCAACTAAGCGCCCTCGGCAGGGTCGCGGAAAGCGCCGGGAGATTTGACCTTGGGCTTCGGCCCACGCTTGCGGGGATTCTGAGCGGCTTGCTTTTGGTATCGGGCAAGCCGTTCCTGTATCGTCTCTCTGGGCACGGCCAAGAGCCGGTCGGTGAGGTCCCGAAACGCGGCCAACTCCTTCGAGGGGCGGCCCATATGCCCTCCATGATAGCGCTACTGATGATCGTAGCGACGACAAATGTTGTCGCTCAGTCACGGCAAGACCAACCACATCCCAACGCCACCGAGGCAGCAGCCGAGCAACAAGAGCAAGGCCCCAGCTCGCCGGCCACGCTCCAGCCACAACCACAACCCCAGGGTGCCGACAAGAAATCCGACGACGAAGCACAAAGCGAACGTAGCCAGTTGTCGCGCTTTGGTGCGATTGAATGGAGTGCGATCGTTCAAGCGGTATCTGCTCTCGTGGTAGCCATCTTCACTGGCTTCCTGGTCTACTACAGTCATCGTGGATGGCGCGTTGCGAAGGTCGCCTCCGATGCGGCCAAAGAGAGCGCCGCCATTGCCAGAGAGGCCATGGAGATTGCTGAACGGGCTTATCTCCGTCTTGACGGACTCTTCTTCGACTCGTTCGGACCTGCTCTGTTCCCCACAGTGGTTATCAAATTGACCAACGTCGGTCGGATACCAGCCACCGTAAATGGCTGGTACGTGTTCATCCTCACAGAAACAGGATTGCCAAAGGATCGGGAACGGAACGACACGTGGCTGCCGCACTGCGCCGTCATTCATTCTGGACAACAAGTAACGATAGCCAACCCGAACAGGAATGGGCCGCGATTTACCAACGACACATGGCAGAAGATCCTTGCCGGAACCTTCAGCCTTGCTGTCTACGGCGCAATCCGTTATGACGCCGGCTTCAACTGCGTGGGTGAGATGGGTTTCGGCTTCACCTATAAGACCGGCCTGACGAGACGGCAGATCAATGAACGCTTCGCACTCACTGACATACCGGGCTATAACTATTCCACCTAGCGCCCCGACTAGGGCCAGCCCAAGGACCAGCCCCAGCCTCGCAAAGCCGGCCTGTCCCGACGAGGATCGCCCGGCGGGATGTCCCCCGTCAAGTATATTGTTGCCTTCTAATATGTGATGGGCATGACCGAGTTTCGACTTGGCTCCCTCCCTCTCGGGGGCTATGTTCACACCAAGACTCAACTCCGCCCAACGGACACGATTTGGTCCAACACGACGCTGAGGGTGGCATCGAAAGCGAGCCAAGGAGAGCTCGCGAGGCCCAAGAACATGTGAAGCAATGGCAGGACCGGGCTCTGGCTCCTTGAAGCCCTCCGACGGCAGGGTTATACTCCTGGTATGAAAACGGCCGTGTCCATTCCAGACGAGGTGTTTGCGCGGGCGGAGCGGCTGGCGCGGCGGACGCGGAAGTCGCGGAGCCAGGTCTTCAGCAGCGCGCTCCGGGAGTACCTGGCTCGGCATGCCCCGGACGAGGTGACTGAGGCGATGGACCGCGTCTGTGCCGAAGTGGGGGATCAACACGACCCGTTCGTCGCTGCAGCGGCGCGGCGCGCCTTGGAGCGCAGCGAATGGTGATTGCGCAAGGGGAGGTCTGGTGGGCCGATCTGCCTGTGCCGGCGGGCTCCGGTCCAGGGTTCCGCCGGCCGGTCGTGGTGGTCCAGGGCGACGCGCTGAATCGAAGTCGCCTGGCGACGGTGGTCTGCGTGCCCCTGACGAGCAACCTCCGCTGGGCCGACGCTCCGGGCAACACCCTGCTGACGGCGCGGGTCACGGGTCTCCCGAAGGATTCCGTGGCCAACGCCTCCCAGGTCATCGCGCTGGACAAGACCGTCCTCACTGAGCGCGTCGGAAAGCTCTCCCGTGCGAAAACGGAGCTCATCCTGTCCGGGATCGACGTGGCCCTGGGGCGCTAGCGCGCACGCGCGCGTCTGGAGGCCCAGGTCGAAGACCTGGGCCTCCCCGACTCCGTTCACCGCCCAGTCCCCAGCCCCCAGCCCCCTCTCTTTTGGGTAGGATTAAGGGATGCCAGTCTGGTCCGAGTTCAGCGAGATCAACCGCGCCTACGTGGAGGAGCTGTACGAGCGGTTCCGGAGGCATCCGGAGTCGCTCGACCCCACGACCCGCGCCGTGCTGGCGGGCTGGACGCCGCCGCCGTCCGACGAAGGGGCCGGGCTGGCCGCCGATCTCTCCATCGACGCGCACGTCGTCGTCGGTGTCGTGAGCCTGGCCGAGTCGATCCGGCGGTACGGGCACCTGGCCGCCCGCGTGGATCCGCTCGGCACCGAGCCGCCGGGCGACCCGGCGCTCGTGCCCGAGACGCACGGCGTGACCGACGCGGACCTGCGCCGGCTGCCGTCGAGCCTGGTGGCGGGCGCGCTCCTCGATCCGGGCGAGACGGCCTACGACGCGATCGAACGGCTCCGTCGGGTCTACAGCTCGACGACGGGCTACGACTACGCGCACATCTTCGTGCCCGCCGAGCGCGAGTGGCTGCGGCAGGCGGCCGAGTGCGCGCGGTTCGCGGCGCCGAACGACCCGATCGATCCGCGGGCGCTCCTCGCGCGGCTGACCGAGGTGGAGACGTTCGAGCGGTTCCTGCACCGCACGTTCCCGGGCAAGACGCGCTTCTCGATCGAGGGGCTCGACATGCTCGTGCCGATCCTCGACGAGGTGATCGGCGAAGCGGCCGAGGCGGGCATCAAGCAGGCGATGATCGGCATGGCGCACCGCGGGCGCCTGAACGTGATGGCGCACGTGCTGCACAAGCCCTACGACGAGATCCTCACCGAGTTCAAGGACCCGGTGCGCTCGCGCACGTTCCGCGAGGACATGGAGTGGACCGGCGACGTGAAGTACCACCTCGGGGCGCATCGCGCGATCCGCGACGGGCGCTCGGTGGACCTCGTGGTGTCGATGCCGCCGAACCCGAGCCACCTCGAGGCGATCGATCCGATCGTGGTGGGGATGGCGCGGGCGGCCGGCACGGCGGTGAACGCCCCCGGCGCGCCGAAGTTCGACCCGTGCCGGATGCTCCCCATCCTGATCCACGGCGACGCGGCGTTCCAGGGGCAGGGCGTCGTCGCCGAGACGCTGAACTTCTGCCGCCTGTCGGGCTACACGACGGGCGGCACCGTGCACGTCATCGCGAACAACCGCCTCGGGTTCACGGCCGAGCCCGATGACTCGTACAGCACGCTCTACGCGAGCGGCCTGGCGCGCGGCTTCAAGATGCCGATCGTCCACGTGAACGCGGACGACCCGGAGGCGTGCGTGGCGGCGGCGCGGCTGGCGTTCGCCTACCGGCAGAAGTTCCAGCACGACTTCATCATCGACCTCGTCGGCTACCGCCGGCACGGCCACAACGAGGGCGACGAGCCGGCGTTCACGCAGCCGCGGCTCTACGAGCGGATCGCCCGGCAGCCGACCGTGCGCGAGCGCTGGGCCGGCACGCTCGTCGAGCGCGGGGTGGTCGCCGCGGACGAGCCCGACGCGCTCTACCGCGAGCACATGGACCGGCTGCAGGCGACGCTCGACGGCCTCGACCCCGACGCGCACTACGTGGAGCCCGAGCTCGAGCCGCCGCCGACCGGCGCGGCGCGCAGCCCCGTGACGACGGTGCCGATCGAGCGGCTGCGGCGCCTGAACGACTCGCTGCTGCGCCTGCCCGACGGCTTCACACCGCACCGCAAGCTGGTGAAGGCGCGCGAGCGGCGGCGCGAGGCGCTCGCCGACGCCGACGCCCGGACGGTGGACTGGGCGCTGGCCGAGGAGCTGGCGCTCGCGTCCGTGCTCGAGGACGGCGTCGCCGTCCGGCTGACGGGGGAGGACGTCGAGCGCGGCACGTTCAGCCACCGCCACGCCGTGTTCCACGACGCGCGCACGGGCCGGCCGTTCGTGCCGCTGCAGGCCCTGCCGCAGGCGCGCGCGGCGTTCGAGATCCACAACAGCCCGCTGTCCGAGAACGCCGCGCTCGGGTTCGAGTACGGCTACAACATCCAGGCGCCCGACCGGCTCGTCGTCTGGGAGGCGCAGTACGGCGACTTCGTCAACGGCGCGCAGGTCGTCATCGACGAGTTCATCGTGTCGGCGCGGTCGAAGTGGGGCCTGAAGCCGTCGCTCGTGATGCTGCTGCCGCACGGGCTCGAGGGCCAGGGGCCGGACCACGCGAGCGCGCGGCCCGAGCGCTTCCTGCAGCTCGCCGCCGACGTCAACCTGCGGCTGGTCAACTGCACGACGGCCGCCCAGTACTTCCACGTGCTGCGGCGCCAGGCGCTGCTCCTGCACAGCGACCCGCTGCCGCTCGTCATCCTCACGCCGAAGAGCCTGCTGCGCCACGCGTCCACGCTGTCGTCGCCGCGCGAGCTGGTCCACGGCCACTGGCAGCGCGTGATCGAGGACGCGGACGCCCGCCAGCGCGTGAAGGACATCACGCGCCTCGCGCTGTGCAGCGGCAAGGTGTACGTGGACCTGACCGCGTCGCCCCGGCGCGCCGAGGCCGGCTTCCTCGCCGTGTCGCGGCTCGAGCAGCTCTACCCGTTCCCGGCCCCGGACGTCGCGGCGGCCGTGTCGGGCTACCCGAACCTGCAGGAGGTCGTGTGGCTCCAGGAGGAGCCCGTGAACATGGGCGCCTGGGAGTCGCTGCGACCGCGGCTGAGCGAGTTGCTGCCCTCCGGCGCGCGCCTGCGGGTCGTGGCGCGGCCGCGCAGCGCGAGCCCGGCCGAGGGCTCGGCGGCGCGTCACGCCATCGAGCAGGCCGCGCTCATCGACGCCGTGGTGGGCGCATAGAAACGGACGCAATCATGCCGGCGAACATCGTGGTGCCCGAGCTGGGCGAGTCGATCGTGGACGCGCGCGTGGCGCGCTGGTTGAAGCAGGAGGGCGAGGCCGTCGCCGTCGGCGACCCGCTCGTCGAGCTCGAGACCGACAAGATCGACGTCGAGGTGGCTGCGCCGCAGGCCGGTGTGCTCGGGCGCATCGACCGCCACGACGGCGACGACGTGAAGATCGGCGAGGTGCTGGGTGTCCTCGAGGACCCTTCGACTCGCTCCGCTCGCTCAGGGCAGGCGCCTTCGGCAGGCTCAGGGCAAGGCGCTCCGGAAGAGACGGCGGCCGCCGCGGCGCCGCCGGCCGCCGCAGCGGCCGGCGACGGCGACACGAAGGCGACGCCCTCGGCGCGCAAGCTGGCCCGGCAGCACCAGATCGACCTGGCGAGCGTGCGCGGCACCG
>JAHECP010000026.1 GCA_024641665.1 Acidobacteriota bacterium | reverse complement strand
ACGGGCACGCGTCATGTCGACATCAGCCTTCATCCATCGGCGTGTGGCGACGGCCGCCCGCGCGGCGGCTCCCGCGGCGCTCGCAGTCGCCATGGCGCTGGCGGGGCCGGGCCCCGCGCGCGCGCAGGTCATGGGCCAGCCGGGGGGCATGGCGATGCCCGACCCGTCCCAGATGTCGGGCGTGCCGCTGCCGTCGGCCGATATGCCGGTCGGCACCGTCTCGGTGCGCGTCGTTCGCGGGGCGATCACCAACACGCTCAGCAACCAGCCCGTCGAGCTGCACGCCGGCGACAAGGTGCTGAACCAGAAGACCGACGCCAGCGGCCACGCCCAGTTCCTCGGCCTGACGCCGGGGACGCCGGTCCAGGCCGTGACCGTCGTCGACGGCCAGCGCATCGAGTCGCAGACCTTCCCCGTGCCGTCCTCGGGCGGCGTGCGACTGGCGCTCGTCGCGACCGACGCGGCCATGGCCGCGCGCGAGGCCGAGAACAGGAAGCTCGCGGCCGGTCCGGCGCAGCCGGGCATCGTCGTGCTGAGCGGCGGCTCGCAGTTCGTCGCCGAGCTCGATGACGACACGCTGACGGTCTACTACCTGCTGCAGATCGCCAACAACGCGCGCGTGCCCGTGCAGCCCAAGGCGCCGCTGGTGTTCGAGCTGCCGGCCGACGCCTCGGGCGCAGCGATTCTCGACGGATCGAGCCCGCTCGCCACGGTCAGCGGCCGGCGGCTGACGATCGACGGTCCGTTTCCGCCGGGGATGACCGGCGTGCAGGCCGCCTACACCCTGCCGTACAGCGGCGACACGGCGACAATCACCCAGCGGCTGCCTGCCACGCTCGAGCAGCTGTCGCTCGTGGTGCAGAAGGCCACGCCGGCCACGCACATGAGCTCGGCGCAGGTCACGAGCCACGGCGAGATGCCGGCCGACAGAAAGACCTACCTCGTCGGGTCGGGCCCGGCGATCGCGGCCGGGCAGGACCTGACGTTCACGGTGACGGGGCTCCCGCACCGGGCCACCTGGCCGCGCTGGACCGCGCTCGCGCTGGCCATCGTCATTCTCGCCGGCGGCATCGGGATGGCCGCGTCGCGCGGCGAGGACGCCTCGACCGCCGACAGCCGGCGCAAGACCCTGCAGGGACGCCGCGACAAGCTGTTCGCCGATCTCGTCCGCCTCGAAGAGCAGCACCGCGCCGGTCAGCTCGACGAACGGCGCTACGCGACCCGCCGGCAGGAGCTGGTGGGGCAGCTCGAGCGCATCTACTCCGAACTCGACCACGGCATGACGGCATAGGACACGGCGTGGACTTCACCCGGCTCACGCTGTCGGACGTCTCCCGCAACTTCGGCCGCCGGCGCGCGCTCGCGCGGGTCTCGTTCGACTGCGACGCCGGCGAGATCGTCGGTCTGCTCGGCCCGAACGGCGCCGGCAAGTCGACCCTGCTCGGCATCCTCGCCACGCTCGTCGCGCCCTCGTCCGGCGAGGTGCGCTACGGCGAGCACACGGCCCGGGAGGCCGGTGCGGAGCTTCGCCGCCGCATCGGGCTGCTCGCCCACGACCTGCACCTCTACCCCGAGCTCACGGCAGGGGAGAACCTGGAGTTCTTCGGGCGCCTCTACGGCGTGAGGGACGCCCGCGCCCGCGTAGCCGGGTGGCTGGAGCGCGCGGGGCTCGGCGACCGCCGGGACGACCCGGTGTCGGGGTTCTCGCGCGGCATGCGGCAGCGCCTCGCGCTCGAGCGCGCGTTGCTGCACGACCCGCGGCTGGTGCTGCTCGACGAGCCGTTCACGGGCCTCGACGACGGCGCGACCTTTGCGCTGGTCGAGCGGCTGCGGGGGCTCAAGGCGAAGGGCTGTCTCGTGCTGCTGGCGACCCACGACCTGGAGACGGTCGAGGGGCTGGTGGACCGCGTGGCGGTGCTGCGCGAGGGCCGGCTGGTGGAGATGGCCGGCGGCGGGGGATCGCTCAGGGAACGCTTCCGGGCGGTGACGAGGTGAGCGGTATGACGGACTTCTTCCGGATCGCCTGGCTCGTCATGCGCAAGGACCTCACGATCGAGGTCCGTAGCCGCGAGATTCTCTACACGACGCTCTTCTTCGCGATGTCGTGCGTGCTCGTCTTCGCGTTCAGCTTCGTGAAGGAGGGGCGCGCGCTCGACGACGCGGCGGCCGGCATTCTCTGGATCGCGATTGCCTTCTCGGGCACCCTGGCGCTGGGGCGGACGTTCGAGCGCGAGCGGCACGCCGAGACGCTGCGCGCGCTGATGATGGCCCCCGCCGACCGCCCCGCGATCTATCTGGGCAAGCTGATGGGCGTGCTCGTCCTGATGGCGGTCGTCGAGCTCATCGTGGTGCCGCTTGTCGGCGTGATGTTCCAGGCGCCGCTGCTGGCCCACCCCTTCCAGCTGCTCGCGCTGCTCGCCACCGGCACGTTGGGCTTCGCGGCGGTCGGGACGCTGTTTGCTGCGATGCTCGGCCGCGCCCGGAGCCGCGATGTCCTGCTCCCGGTTTTGCTGTACCCTATAACCGTCCCGGTCATCATCGCCGGCGTGCGCGGCACGGCCGCGCTGTTCCAGGCCGAGGTGGACGAGCCGATGGTGCGGACCTGGGTGGCCATGCTCGTCTTCTTCGATGCGGTGTTCGTGACGCTCGCGCTCTGGACCTTCGAGCCGGTGATGACGGAGTGAGGTTCCGAATGCCGAATGCCGAATGTCGAACGTCGAACAGGCTGATGGCTCAGATTGGCGGCTGAACCGCCGGCCCCCGGCCTCAGGATTGACCATGTCGAACCGCAACTTCTACCTGGTGCTGGCCGTCGCCGTCGTGCTCTTCGCCCTCGCGCCCGTGTTGGTGGCCTGGGCCCCCTACGAGGCGACGATGGGGCTCGTCCAGAAGATCTTCTACTTCCACGTCCCGGCCGCGATGATGATGTTCGTCTCGGCATTCGTCTGCGGCATCGGGAGCGCGCTGTTCCTCTTCAAGAGGAGCGCGCGCGCCGACCGGCTGGCGCTCGCGGCGGCCGAGCTCGTGGCGGTGTTCGGCGTCGTGGTGCTCATCAGCGGGCCGCTCTGGGCGCGCAAGGCGTGGGGCGTGTGGTGGGTGTGGGACCCCCGGCTGACCTCGACGCTCGTGCTCTGGATGATCTTCCTGGCCTACCTGCTGCTCCGGCGCTACGGCGGGGCCGGTTCGGAGAAGCTCTCGGCCGGCGTGGCGCTGTTCGGCATGGCTAACGTGCCGTTCGTCTACATCTCGGTGGACTTCTGGCGTTCGCAGCATCCGACGACCAACGTGGTGATGACGCTCGTGCCGGGCATGCGCGGGCCGTTCTGGTGGTGCGTGGCGGCGTTCGTGTTGCTCTACGTGCTGGTGCTGACGCTTCGCACGCGACTCGAGGACCAGCGCGCCGCGCTCGAGGACTTGTATCTGAAACTAGAGGACTGACGGCTTGCGGCTTACGGCTTACGGCTTACGGCTCAGGGATGGCGCACATGACGACACGCAAGACGGTGTGGGGACGGATGGCGCGGGTGATGGTCCTGGCGATGGCGCTCGGCCTGACGGCGCCCCTGGCGGTTGTGGCGGCGCAGGGGACGGCCGCGTCGCAGCCGCCGGCCGGCCAGCAGCAGGAGTTCGTGCCGGTCAGTGAGCTGCCGCCGGCCGAGCAGCTACCGGCGGCGCCGCTGCTCATCGCGGCCTACGCGGTGGCCTGGATCGTGCTCCTCGGCTACGTGTGGTCGGTCTGGCGCCGTCTGGGCAAGGTCGAGCGCGAGCTGGCGGAGGTCGCGCGCCGGATCGATGCCAGCCAGCGGAGGTCGTGATGGGCCAGATCACGGCCGCCCACTTCATCTACATCCCCGCGGTGCTGGTCGTGGGCGTCGTGATCGGCTGGATTCTCGGCTCCCGCGCCGCCGCCGACGCCTACGCCGCCGAACTCCGCCGCCGCGAAGAGCGCGAGAAGCGGAAGGCGGAGAAGCAGGCCAGCTGACAGCCGGTCCCGAGCCTTCCGCAGTCGGCCTTCCGCATTCGGCATTCGGCATTCGACATTCGGCATTCGACATTCGGAACGACTATCTTCCCGCCGCCAGCCGGTGCGCCAGCGCCGGCGGCAGACCGGCGTCGAGAATGGCGCGGCGGGCCTCGTCGATCGAGTAGGGTACCCGCTTCAGCTGCACCTCGCCCACCTCGTCGTCCAGGAGCGCGAACGCCGCACGGGCGTCGCCGTCGCGCGGCTGGCCGACCGACCCCGGATTGATCAGATACAGCGTGTCGGGCTCGAACGTGAGGGCCATCGTGTCACCGCCGTCGGGCAGGACGGCGGACAACCGGCGCCGCCCGCGCACGAACGCCACGGGCAGGTGCGTGTGGCCGAAGAGGCAGACGGGCCGGTCGACGTGCTCGAAGGCCCCGGCCGCGTCCGTCGTGTCGAAGAGGTACTCGTCCTCGTCCACGGGGGACCCGTGACAGACCTCGAGGCGAGCCCCGACGAATCGGGGACCGGCCGGCAACGCCCGGAGGTAGTCGCGGTTGCCGGCCGTCAGGGCGCGGAACGTCCAGACGGCGGCCTGGCGCGCCATCACGTTGAACTCGAGCGGCTCGTCGATGCCGCAGGCGACGCGGTCGTGGTTGCCGCGAATGACCAGCAGCGGGTCGAGCGCGCGCACGCGATCGACCACGGCGTTGGGATCGGCGCCGTAGCCGACCAGGTCGCCCAGCACCAGCACGCGGTCGAACGCGCCCGCCGGCACCACGCCCAGCACGGCCTCGAGCGCCTGGATGTTCGCGTGCACGTCGGAGAGGACGAGGTAGCGCATCGTTCCGAATGTCGAATGCCGAATGTCGAATGCCGAATGCTGAATGCTGAATTGTGGAATGCCTGCCCTCATTCGACATTCAGCATTCGGCGTTCAGCATTTCCACGACTCTGTCCACCAGTTCGCCGATGGGGGCCCGCCTGGCGTCGAGGTGGAGCTGCGCCTGCGCGTAGCCGATCTGGCGGATCGCGAAGAGCCGCTCCAGCTGATCCCGATCGCTCGCGAGCGGCCGCCGGCCGTCGGCCGGCAGGCGCGTCACGATCTCGTCGAAGGGGACGTCCACCCAGATCGACAGCCCGTCGCGGTTGATGACGGCGCGGTTCTCCGGATCGGCGAACGTGCCGCCGCCCGTCGCGACGATCGTGTGGCGCAGCGGCAGGAGCAGCCGCACGATCTCGCGCTCGACGGCGCGGAAGTAGGGCTCGCCGTGCCGGGCGAAGATGTCGGCGATCGTCTTCCGCTCGCGCGCCTCGATGAGCTCGTCCACGTCCTCGACCCGCCACGAGAGCCGGGCGCCCAGCGCCCGGGCCAGGCTCGTCTTGCCGGTGGCCATGAAGCCGACGAGGTAGATTTTATCCGTCTTCACGCACACACGCTCCGCAGCGCCGCGAAGAACCCGGGATACGACACGTCCACCGCCCCGGCGCCCGTAATCGCCGACGCGGTGTCGGCGCCGAGCGCCGCGATGGCGAGGGCCATGGCCAGGCGATGATCGCCCGCCGCGTCGGCCTGGCCGCCGCGCAGGCGCCCGTGGCCGCGGACGACGAAGCCGTCGGGGCGCTCCTCGGCGTCGGCGCCGAGGGCCCGCAGGCCGGTCACGAGGGCGGTGATCCGGTCGCTTTCCTTCACCCGCAGCTCCGAGGCGCCCGTCACTGCGACGGCGCCGCCGTGGGTCGCGAGCGCCGCGAGCACCGGCAGCTCGTCGATGAGGCCCGGCACCTCCTCCGGGCCGATCGTGACCGGCGCGAGGCGCCGGTGCGCGACACGAATTCGCCCGATGGGCTCGCCGGCCTCGAGCGCGTCGGCCTCGGTTTCGACGACCGCGCCGGCGCGCGACAGGACGTCGAGAAAAGCCAGGCGGGTGGGGTTGAGGCCCACGCCCACGATCTCCACCTCGGAGCCGGGCAGTGCCGCCGCGGCGACCGCCCAGCAGGCCGCGGCCGAGGGGTCGCCCGGGATGCGGGCCGTGAGGCCGCGCAGCGGGCCGCCCCGCTCGATGGTCGCCCAACCCGGGCCGTACTGGACGGCCGCCCCGAACGCGCCGAGCGCACGTTCCGTATGATCTCGTGTCGGCGCGGCCTCGACGATCAGCGTCCGGCCCTCCGCGTGCAGGCCGGCGAGCAGCACGGCGCTCTTGACCTGGGCGCTCGGCACGGGCGTCTGGTAGTCGATGGCCGTCAGGGGACCGCCCGTGACGGTGAGCGGCGGCCGACCGCCGGGCGCGTCGAAGCGGGCGCCCATGCGCGCGAGCGGCTCGATGATGCGGCCCATGGGTCGGCGGCGGAGCGACGCGTCGCCGGTCAGCGTGGCGGTGAAGGGGTGGGCGGCCAGCACGCCGGCCAGCAGCCGCATCGTCGTGCCGGAGTTGCCCGCGTCGAGGACGCCGGTCGGTGCGGTCAGGCCGAGCCAGCCGCGCCCGTCCACCTCGACTGCGCGGGAGCCGCCGGCGTCGGTCTCGCGAACCGTGACGCCGAGTTGTCGCAGGCAGGCGAGGGTGGAGGACGGGTCGGCGCCCCGCGAGAACCCGATGAACCGGGACGTGCCGGTGGCCAACGCCGCGAGGAGGGCGTAGCGATGGGACACGGACTTGTCCCCGGGCACCTCGAGGCGTCCCTGGACGCGGGCGGCCGGCGCGAGGATTTCTGTCGATTCGACGGGCATCCGTGGCACTATAGCACCTCGTCGCGTCCGGTTCGGCGGGGCTCCCTCGGGCCGGGGGAAGGCGGCCGGCGCACTCGCCGGACTTGAATGCCCGCGGTCGAGTGTGCTATTTGACAGCGCTGTCCGCATGAACACGAACGGCCACGTCGTCCGTCTCGAGATTCACAGCAGCTTCGAGATGCTGGATTTCGTCCAGGTCGTCAGCGACCGCATCGGCGAGATGGCCGGCCTTGACGAGGACGGCATCCACTGGATCGGCGTCGCGGTCCGCGAATCGGTCATCAACGCGATCAAGCACGGCAACCGCGAGGACTACCGGAAGGTGGTCCGCGTCGAGTTCGTCTTCACGCCGCGCGCGGCGCCCACCGAGCTGGTCATCCGCGTGGTCGACGAGGGCGAGGGCTTCGAGCCCGGCGAGGTGGCCAACCCGCTCGCCCCCGAGAACCTGCTGAAGTCCAGCGGCCGCGGCATCTTCTTCATGCGCAGCTTCATGGACGATCTGTCGCTCCGCCGGCGGCCCGAGGGCGGCATGGAAGTGCGCATGGTCAAGAAGCTCGCGCCCGCCAGCTGATGGTCCCAGACCCCCTGTTCCTCGCCACCGCCGTGGAGGTCGTGCTGCGCGCCGGCGACATCCAGCTGTCGCGCTTCGGCACCGCGCTCCGCATCGACAAGAAGGGCGCCATCGACCTGGTCACCGAGGTCGACGTGGCGGTCGAGACGATGTGCCGCGCGCTGATGGCGGAGCGGTTTCCCGGCCACCGCGTGCTGGCCGAGGAGCTGCAGGCCGACGCGCCGCCGGCGGGCGACGCTTCGCACTGCTGGGTGTTCGACCCGATCGACGGCACCACCAACTACGCGCACGGCCTGCCGATCTTCTGCGCGTCGCTCGCCCTCGAGGTGGACGGCCGCGCCGTGGTCGGCGCCGTGTACGACCCGACACGGCGGGAGCTCTTCACGGCGGAACGCGGCGTCGGCGCCTGGCTGAACGGTACGCCGCTCCGGGTGTCGCACGCGCCGGCGCTCATCGACTCGATGCTGTGCACCGGCTTTCCCTACAGCGTGCACGAGTCGGTGGACGAGGTCGTCGGTCTCTTCGGCCGGTTCGTCGGGCGCGCGCGCGCCGTGCGGCGCCTGGGTTCGGCCGCCATCGACCTCTGCTACGTCGCGGCCGGGCGCCTCGACGGGTTCTGGGAGCAGCAGCTGCACCCGTGGGACACGGCCGCCGCGGCGCTCATCGTGGAGGAGGCCGGCGGCCGGACGACCACCTTCGACGGCCGGCCCTTCCAGTCGCGCGAGCGGACCCTGGTGGCCTCCAACGGCCTCGTCCACGAGGAGATGCTGGCCACGATCCGGGCCTTCGAGGCCGGGGCCTCGCGCTGACCGTTCACGAAACCGGACGCCGGTGATATCCCCGCCGGACACGGGCAGGCCGCCATGTGCCATTTTCCGCGGAAGCCCGCCCCCTCGCGGCTGGCATCGTTCCTGCTCTCGTGGCTGAAGGAGCCGGACACCCTCGGACGGCGTCCGGTCCGGCCGTCATTCTGCAAGGGAGTTGAATCATGCTGCGCAAAACCGTCGCCAGCCTGGTGGCCGTCCTGGTCGTCGGCGCCGCGGGCACGGCCCGGGCGCAAGTCAGCCAGTCGGTGAGCCTCAACGTGGGGTACTTCGCGCTGCGCGCGGTGGACGCGCGCCCGGCGGACGACGTCCTGGTGCAGAACCTGAACGTCTACGCGTTCTACCTCCGCGACTTCAACGGGCCGTGGATCGGCGGCGACTGGCTCGTCGGCATCGGCGACTTCATCGACGCGGGTGTGGGCATCGGCTACCACCGCCGTACCGTGCCGAGCGTCTACCTCAACTACGTGAATGCCGACGGCAGCGAGGTCGCCCAGGACTTCAAGCTGAGCGTGACGCCGCTCACCTTCACGGTTCGCTTCCTGCCGCTCGGGCGTCACGCGTCGATCCAGCCGTACGTGGGCGCGGGCGTCGCGGCCTACAAGTGGCGCTACAGCGAGTCGGGCCAGTTCATCGACTTCAGCGACAACAACAACATCTTCCGCAACTCGTACGTGGACAGCGGCACCAAGACGGGCGCGGTCTATCTGGGCGGCGTGCGGATCCCGGTCGGCGACGTCTTCGCCGTCGGCGGGGAATTCCAGTACCAGAAGGCCGAGGCGCCGCTCAACCCGGCCCTGGGCTACACGGGCACGAAGATCGACCTCGGGGGCTACGTGTCGCAGTTCACCTTCCAGGTTCGATTCTGAACGTCTCCGGGCGGGCGCGGCGATCGCCGCGCCCGCCCGGCACCGTCCCGGCGCCCTTCGACTCGGCTCAGGGCGTTCCGAGCGGAGTCGAGGAACGCGGGGCCCTGCGCGTTCTCGGCTATAATCTGAGGCTCCATGAGCCGCCTCGCGGCCTGGCTGCGCGCCTTTGCGATGGGCATCGGCGGCCCGGGCCTCTTCGTCGTCGCCTTCCTCGACTCGTCCTTCCTGTCGCTCCCGCAGATCAACGATCTGCTGGTGATCTGGATGGTCGTCCAGCATCCCGGGCGGATGCCGTACTACGCGTCGATGGCCACGCTCGGGTCGATCGCCGGCTGCATGCTGATGTACGGGCTCGGGCGGAAGGGCGGGGAGGTGTTCCTGCGGCGACGCTTCAAGCAGGGACGCCTCGACCGCGCGCACGCGCTGTTCGAGCGCTACGGCTTCCTGGCCGTCCTGGTGCCGGCGCTCCTGCCGCCGCCCGCGCCGTTCAAGCTCTTCGTCATCCTCGCCGGCGTGGTCGCGATGCCGCCGGTCACCTTCACGGTGGCCGTCGGCGTCGGTCGCGGCCTACGCTACTTCGGTGAGGGGGTGCTGGCGGTGTGGTACGGCGAGAAGGCGTTCGCCTACCTGGAGGCCAACGCGCGCCGGATCTCGATCGGCCTGGCCCTGGCGGTGCTCGTCGGCGGGGTGTTGTACTACCTGTGGCGGCGGCAGCGGCATGCCTGACGCCGGGCCTGACCCGGTCGACGTCGACGAGGACGACGACCGGACGGTCAGGCCGCTACTCGAGCGCGCAGAAGGGCACGTTCGGAAGGACCGCCTGGCCGCTGGCGCACGGTACACGTGAGATACGGATCGCCTGCGCGCGGTGCGCGTCCACCTGTCGCGCGTACTCCGGAATCCTCTGGAAGTCGTCGGCCGCGACAATGATCCGCTCGTTGGTCATGAAGGTGACGTAGTAGGCAATCCAGTAGTCCCGACATGGCGGGTCTGCCCCGGATCCCCCAAGCGGCCTCGATGGCGATCACCGCGATCACGCCGTAGAGGGTGAACTCCCGGTGGATGAAGCCGAGACCGGCGATCAGCCCGAACCAGAGCGCCCGCCGTCGCAAAGCCCAGAGCAACAGCACATATAGAAGCGGCTCGACGTTTCCGCCGTTCGTGGCGAGCAGTACTCCGACGGTGCCTGGCGGGGCGAGCACGAAGAACAGGCTCGCAACCAGCCCGTAGACCGGACGCAACCCGAGCTCACGCTCGAACAGCCACACCAACAGGAGCCCGACCGCGACATTGATGAAGAGCAGGGGCAGCTTGAGCGCGGCGACCGACGCGCCGAACAGCAGGAAAATTGGCGCCGCGAGCCACTCCTCGACGGCCGGCATGTAGTTCTGGCCGTACATGAAGAGCGGAAACGCCCTCCCTTCGACGAGGTGCTTCGCCATCAGACCGAAGATCGCCTGGTCCGAGTCGAAGTCCAGCGACGGTTCGAAGACGAACATCGCCGAGCGAAACAGCACGATCAGGATCAGGGCAGTCTAGACAACGAGGCGTTCGCGTGAGGCGGTCCGCGACGAGCCGAAGACCAGCAAGCCGGCCCGGCGACGCGCGAGCGTCGCGGCGGCAATCACGCGGGAACGGAGGTGGCCGATCACGGCAGGCATCTGTACGGGCCGTCGAGACCTTTCGAAGAGTCAGGGGTGAATCTCGTCCGGCCGGACTCACTCGTCCCCCTCGGTCTGACGGGCAGGCCGCGTAAGACGCGTGCCACGGCTGGTAGGCTAGCATCATTCTGTCGCCGTCCGAAGCGCCGGTGGGAGGACCCTCCAGCCGGTGGCCCGCCACGTCGCCGTCTGGTCGAACAAGCCGTCATCGCGATTGGGCGCGACGCCGTGGCGCTGGAGCGGGCGGGCGCATCTCCGGTAACCCCAATGAACTCAGTGGCTTGTGTTGACAGGTATCGGCGGCGCCGCCTACAATGACTCGCTTGCTCGCAAGGGAGAACGCGTGCCTGACCTCTCGGTGATCATCCCCGTCTACAACGAGGCGCCCAATCTCCCGCAGCTGCACCGCGAGCTGACCGACACGCTCTCGGCCTGGGGGCGTCCGTACGAGCTGCTCTACGTTGACGACGGCAGCACCGATGCGAGCTTCGATGTGCTGGCGGGGATTCAGGCGGCCGACGCCCGCGTCAGGCTCATCCGCTTCCGGCGCAACTTCGGCCAGACCGCGGCCTTCGCGGCGGGTTTCACCCACGCGCGCGGCGGCTACATCGTGACCTCCGACGGCGACCTCCAGAACGACCCGCGCGACATTCCCGGCATGGTGGCGAAGCTCGAGGAAGGCTACGACCTCGTCGTGGGCTGGCGGAAGGATCGGAAGGACCCGTTCCTGAGCCGGCGCCTGCCGTCGATCATGGCGAACAAGCTCATCTCGGTCGCGACCGGCGTGCGCCTGCACGACTACGGCTGCTCGCTGAAGGTCTTCCGCGCCGAGGTCGTGAAGCCGATGCGGCTCTACGGCGAGATGCACCGGTTCCTGCCGGCGATCGCGAGCGAGTTCGGCGTGCGGATCGCCGAGGTCGTGGTGAACCACCGGGCGCGGCGCCACGGCCGGTCGAAGTACGGCATCTCACGCACCGTGCGGGTCATCCTCGATCTGCTGACGGTGAAGTTCCTGATCAGCTACTCGACGCGGCCGCTCCAGATCTTCGGCCTCGTGGGCCTGGCGATGGGCGGAGCCGGGCTCGTCATCACGGCCTACCTGTCGTACCTGCGTCTGTTCGCGTACCAGTCGATCGCGAACCGGCCGCTGCTGCTCCTCGGCATCCTGTTCATCTTCACCGGCATCCAGCTGATCACGCTGGGGCTGCTGGCCGAGATGCAGGCGCGCACCTACCACGAGTCGCAGGACAAGCCCATCTACACCATTCGCGAGATCCGCGAGACGGCGCCGGAGGGCGCCGATCGATGCGGCGCAGGGCAGTGACGCCGGACGCGCGCGCCGTCGCGGCGGCGCTCGTCTGCTCGCTCGCCGCGCCGGGCGCCGTCGCCCTTTCCGGGCGGGATCGTCAGCCGGTGACGGCGGTGGCGCACGTGCGCGCGACCGGCCGACGGTTCGTGCGGCCCGACGGGCAGCCGTTCCAGTGGCGGGGCATCAGCGCGTTCCGCCTGCTCGAGCGGCTGGCGTCCGGGCAGGAGACCGAGGTCGCACGGTACCTCGACTGGGCCGCGGGCGAAGGGCTGACCGTCGTGCGCGTGCTGGCCATGGCCCACGGCCTGTTCGACCTGCCGCCGGCGCGCGGGCTCGAGCACCTGGACCGGCTGCTGGATCT
Source organism: Acidobacteriota bacterium (assembly GCA_024641665.1). Lineage (GTDB taxonomy): Bacteria > Acidobacteriota > Vicinamibacteria > Vicinamibacterales > JAHECP01 > JAHECP01. The sequence goes on along the minus strand of JAHECP010000026.1, from coordinate 36,103 downwards.
GGCCGGCTCGCGCGGCCTGCACGTCGAGGTGGTGGCGCTCGCCGACACGGCGAGCGATCCGGGTTCGCTCGAGGAGCAGGTGGCCGCGGTCGGCGTCATCTGTGCCCGGCACGGCAACGCCTTTCTCGAGTTGGCGAACGAGCCCGATCATCCCACCCAGCGGCTGTCGCTCGGAGACCCCGCGACGCTCGTCGCGCTCAGGCGCCTCGTGCCGGCCGGCGTGCCCGTGGCCGTCGGCACGGCATCGAGCCTGACGGCGCTCGCGGCGGGCGATTACGTGACGCTGCACGTCGCGCGCGGCGTGAAGAATCCCTGGACGTCCGTCTGGTCGGCCGTCGACGCCCACGACCGCGTGGCGCCACTCGGCAGGCCCGTCGTGAGCGACGAGCCCATCGGCGCCGCGGACCAGGCCGACCCGGGTCGACGCGACGACGACCCGGCACGGTTCCGCGCGATGGCGCTCACGGACCGGTTCCTCGGGATCGGCGCGACGTTCCACTACGAGGGCGGGCTGGACGCGCGCCTGCCCGAGGGACGCGAAGCCGCGTGCTTCCGGGCCTGGCAGGAGGCGTGGACCGCGCTGCCGGACGATTTCGAGGCGCACGCGCGGTTCGTCGGATCACCCGGCGGCGACTCGCCGGTGGTGCTCGACGCCGGCGGAACGGGGCGCACGCTCGAAGCGCAGGAGGGCGGCGTCAGCTGGATCCTGCTCGTGGGCGCCACGGGCACGCCGAAGGCGACATGGCGCGACGGCTGGCGTGCGGCCGAGGTCCGCGAGTGGCCGGGCGTGTGGCTCGCCCGCGCCGAGCGCGCCGGAGAGGCTCGCCGGCAGCCGGACGGGCCCTCGGCCGGGCGCTAGCCGCGATCGGGTGTGTTGCTCGGGGTCACCGCCGACACGGGCACTGTCCGCTGCCGGTTCGTCGGCGCGAGCGTCGCCCGGGCGAGATTGCCGAGAATCGTGGGGTAGGCCTCGCACGGTGTCCAGCAGTGCGGGCAGTTCTCCTCCACCACGTCCTGCCGCAGACTCCGTCCACGCTCGGAATCCCAGAGCGCGCGCAGATCGAAATCGACGTCGCGCAAGTTGCCGATCCGCTCGGACCAGATCGAGCAGGGGAAGAGGTTCCAGTAGGCGTCGATGAAGCACGACGACGAGAGCGCCGTGCAGGGCAGCGGCGACTTGTGGGTCTCGTAGTACTTGCCCATCAGCCCCTGGTAGCGACTCTCGAGGAAGGTGACCGGGTGAAGAAGACTCGCCGTGAGTCGCCGGTGTTCCTCGATGACGCGCAGGATCTCCGCCTTGGGATCGCGCTTCGCCATGTAGCCGGTGTTCGCGAAGTAGTGATCGGACTCGTGGCCGACGTTCAGGTGCAACTCGGACCGCTGGAAATCGGGCACCACCGTCCTGATGGCCTGGATGGTCTCGTCCACGAGGCCGACGTTCTTCGCCATCAGCGTCATGCCGATGACCGTCTGGAAGTTGGCGCGCTTGATGCCGCGCAGCCGGCGGAACGTCTCCACGCCGCGATCCCAGCTGCCCGGCAGACCACGCATCTGTTCGTGCACCGCCTTGGGACCGTCGATGCTGATCGTGATCATCAGCCGGCCGACGCCGCGCTCGAGAATCCGGTTGGCCAGGGCCACCGTGCGATCGCCGAACCAGCCGGTCGTTGGGAAGTTGAGGAGGAACAGAGAGCCGCACGCCTCCTGGATGGCCGCGACGACATCGTCGATGTCGCGGCGCATGAAGATCTCGCCGCCGGTCAGGTGGACCCAGCTGAACTGCGGCCATCGGCGGAAGAACGTGCCGACTTCCGCCGGCGTCATCTCGTTGACGCTCTTCTTCTGCCAGATGTTGCACATCTCGCAGCGGAAGTTGCAGTGGTACGTCGCGACGAAGGTCACCTTGTACGGGAGGCGGGGATCGCGTAGGTTCGACTGGAGGATGTCGCCGAGTAGGCCGATTCTGCGACCGAGCATTGGGACTTGTGGATACTGCTGCCGGAGGATGACTCGCTCGATGGGATTGACGTATTAGGATAGCAGAGCTGCCATGGACCGTCAAGGAATCCGCACGGCGTGATACGGCGGCTTGACACCTTCCGGCGCCGGCCCGTATACTCGCGCGGTGTGTCACCCGGTCACGAATCTAGCCGAAGTGCGACCGATCCTCCCCCCCTGTGCGTCCCTCACTTGACCGGTCCTAGTTCGTGCCCACATCAACGGTGACGATCGTCGTTCCGACCAGGGACGAGGAAGGCCTGATCGGTGAGATAGTCGACCAGGTACGACCGTACGGGGACGAAGTGCTCGTCGTCGACGGGCACTCGAGAGACCGGACCCGGGAGATCGCCGAGAGCCACGGCGCGCGCGTCATCCTCGATCGTGGGCGCGGCAAGGGCGACGCGCTGCGTCTGTCGCTCGAGCAGGCGGTCGGCGACATCGTGGTCTTCATCGACGCCGACGGTTCGCACGAACCGCGCGACATCCCGTTGCTCCTCGCGCCGATCGTCACGGGCGAGGCCGACATGGTGATCGCGTCGCGCGGCAAGGGCGGCAGCGACGAACTGCACGGCACCGCGGGGCAGTTGTTGCGGTACCTGGGTTCGCAGTTGATCATGCTGGCGATCAACTATCGATGGGGTGTGCGCCTGACGGACAGCCAGAACGGCTTTCGGGCGATACGGCGGGATGTCGGCTTGCAGCTCGGCCTCAGATCGAACCTGACGACGATCGAGCAGGAAATGCTCATGAGGGCGCTCAAGCAGGGCTTCCGCGTGTCCGAAGTGGCCAGCCACGAGTACGAACGTCGCTGGGGCAAGTCGAAGGTCGTGGTCTGGAAGTTGTGGTGGGCGTACATCTGGTCGTTCATTCGTAACATCTTCTGACGCCGCATACTCTGCGCATACTCTGATCGTGTCCACATCCTCCGATCCGCACGCGCGTGTGCCGGCCGGCGTTGCCGGTTCGCCGGCGGCGCGCTCTGGCGGCCGCCTGGCGCTGCTGGCCCTCGCCCTCATCACGATCGGCGGCGGATTCCTGCGGTTCTATGGACTGGCGTGGGGGGCGCCGTACTACCACTTTCACATCGACGAGCACTTCGTCTTCTCGGGCGCCGAGATGCTGCGTCGCAGCGTTCGGGACGCGGCGCTGTCACCGAAGTTCTTCATGTACTCGCCGCTGCCGATGTACGTGCTGAACGTGGTAAGGGCGGTCTATGAGCACCTCGCCCACCCGCTGGTGCTGACCGTGCCGCGCGACGAGGTGACCTACATGATCCTCGGCCGCGCGATCTCCGCCGCGTTGGGGACCGCAACCATCCCCCTCGTCTACATGATCGCTCGCTGGGTGGCCGGACGCCCCGCGGGGCTGGTGGCCGCGCTGTTGTTGGCGAGCGGCGTCCTGCATCTTCGCGAATCGCACTTCTTCACGGTCGACGTCAGCCTGACGTTCTTCTCGGTGCTGACCTGGCTATGTGTGGTGGCCCTCGCACGCAACGGCAGGGCACGGAGCAGAGTTAGTGCGGGCCTCGCGCTCGGCGGCGCCGTGCTGTGCAAGTACTCGGCGGTCTTCCTCGCCCCGCTGATCGTGGTGACCGAGCTGTGCGTGCCCCGGTCCGTGAGACCGGACCTGCGAACCCTGGCCGGCTGGCGGTCGTGGGTGGTACGCGCGGCGATTCCCGGCCTCGTGGCGGTCGCGGTGTTCCTCGCGCTGGACCCGATGGTGGTGATCTACCACGCGAAGTTCCGCCAGGACATCGTCGACTGGGTCACGAGCCCGCTGTCGGGCGCCTGGCGGCCGATCTGGGCGGCGCAGTTCACGGACATCGAGACGTACTCCTACTGGTTCACCAACGTCCTCTGGTGGGGCCTCGGCCCGGCGTTCGAGATCTGGGGCCTGCTGGGCGTCGCGTGGCTGCTCTGGCGCCGCGATCGCCTGGCGGTGGTTACGGCGTTGTTCCCCATCGCGTACTTCCTGACCGCGAGCCGCACGGTCACGCCCTTCGCCCGCTACGGCGTCGTGCTCGTACCGGCGCTGGCCGTCAGCGCCGGTGTGTTGAGCGCGGACCTGATCGCCCGCCCGCGCTGGCGCAAGGCGGCCATCGCGGCCACCGGGACGGTCGTGACCGTCACGGCCCTGTACGCGGCGGCGTACATGCACGTGTTTGCGGCGCCTGACAGTCGCCTGGCGGCGTCGAGGTACCTGGCACGCACGGTTCCGGCCGGCGCCGCCATTCTGGTGGAGCCGTCGCACAACATCCCGCCAATGGGTTCGTACTTGACGAACACCGACTTCTATCGCGATTACGTCATGTGGGGGGCGCAGACGGAGCGTCAGGACTACTACCGCCTGTATACCCTGGACACGTACGTCTACCTGTACAACCCGCGAATCAATCAGGCTCAGAAACACGCATACATCCAGAGTCGGCTGGCGTTGGTGAACTACATCGTGATGGATGACACCTTCCTGCAGTTCTACCAGCATCTACCCGAAGCCGAATACGGCGTGGTCAAGCGGTACTATCGTGACCTGTTCGCCGGCCGACTGGGCTTCGCGCTGATCAAGACCTTCAAGGTGTATCCGTCGCTGTTCGGATTCGAGATCAACGACGACCGGGCGGAACTGAGTTTCAGGCTCTTCGACCATCCGCGGGTATTCATTTTCAAGCGGGCGGGCCAAGCGGTCGGGGGATAGCATGCGCGTGCTGGTGACCGGAGGCACCGGGTTCATCGGTCGCCGGTTGATGGCATTGTTGCTGGATCGGCTGCGTCCGGAGGAGATTACCTGCCTCGTCACGCAGGCGCTCAACGAGCGGGAGAGCAGAGCCGAACAGGCGTTCCGCGCGGCCGGCGTGCACCTGATCTCGGGCGACCTGGCGCGGTGCGAGGTGGCCGACGCGGCCGCGCCGGACGTCGATGTCGTCTTTCACCTGGCGGCCAACATTGATACTGCCGCGGCGATGTCGGATCTGCGCGTGAACGACCTCGGCATCGAACACCTGCTGAACTGGTTGGGCGACAGGCTGCGCGGCCGCCGTGTGATGTATGCGAGCTCGATTGCGGTGGTCGATCGGAATGGTCCGGCCCGTGCCCCGATCCACGAAGCGACGCCCTGCACGCCACGGACCGCGTATGGCGTCACGAAGCTCAGCGGTGAACGGGTCCTGCGGAACCGTGCGGCTCGCGGGGGCTTCAGCTGGACGATCCTTCGCCTGCCGACCGTCTACGGTCCCGGCCAGAAGCCCGGCGGCATGTTCGATCTCCTGCTCGGGTACGTCGCACGGGGGGCGCTGCTTGGGCGGTTGCAGTGGCCAGGCAGGACGAGCGTGGTGTTCGTCGATGACGTCGCCCGAGTGCTCTGGAATTTCAGCCAGCGAGCCGACGTGGCCGATGAGCTGTTCTGTCTCGCCAGCGACGAATCCTCCACTCTTGGCGACGTGGCACAGGCGATTGGTCGTGTCGTCGGCCGCCCGGTTCGGCCGATCTCGCTCCCATCCTGGATGTGGTCGACCGCCCGCGCCCTCTGCTGGAACCATGCGGTTGGGGCACTCGTCCCGCCGTTCGCGCGCGTGTCCTATTGGCGGCTCAGCCTGATCGTCGACCACGGGTTCTGGTTCGACACCGCCAAGTTCCGACGAGCCTATCGTGAACCGCTCGTCGGCCTCGACGACGGACTGCGGGCAACGATCGGGGCGAGCGACGACCGCGTGCGACCGGCGAGCCCGGTCTCCGGGTCCTAGCAGCCCACGGGGATGCGTCCCCGGGATGCCATCTTCGAGGTTCGCCGAGCCGTGTCTACGTGCGCAGTGACCGCCCCCGGTACGACGAGAATCCTTGCGTCAAGTACAAGAATCCTCCCGGCAGGTTGCCGACGATTCCCAACGCCACGAACAGGACCGACAGGGCGAACGCGTCCGGGCGGGCGACGGCGGCGCGCGCGAAGAACCAGACGAACGCCGCCTGGCTCGTACCGATCCCGTTGATGGTGACCGGGAGCAGCATGACGAGCAGGATCAGGGGGATGAAGGCGAAGTACGCGCCGAGCGGCGCAGCGATTCCGAGGGAAAGCCCGAGACAATACCCCTGCGCCACGCGTAAGACTTGCACCGCGAGCGAGGCGGCCAGGACGTTCAGGAGGTCGCCGTGGGAGGTCGCGTACCGCTGGACGGCGTCGATCAGGTGGCCTGCGCCCCGGTGCACGCGACCGGCTGGAAGGCGCTCGCACAGGCGCCGGCCGACCGAGGCGACGTGGGCGCTGAAGACCAGGGCCAGCGCGGCCACGCAGGCCCCCAGTGTGACCGAGAGCGCGACGAGCACGATCGGGTCGGTCGCGAGGTCGCGGGCCAGCCCGAGGCCGGCGACGGCCATCAACAGGAGACTCAGCACGCCGAGTATCCGATCCATGAACACCGAGGCAATCGAGGTGGCCGCCGGAACGTTGTGGCGGGCGAGGCTGTAGGCGCGGACGGCGTCGCCGCCGATGCTGGCGGGCAGGAACGAGCCAACGAACGTGCTGACGAAAAAGATCCGCATGACGACGCCTGCCCGGGGACGGGAGGCGTGGGCGATCGGGCCGAGCAGCACCAGCCACCGATACGCCATCAGCGTCCGATCGACCAGCACGAGCAGGACCGCGATCGCAATGTACCGCAGGTCCGCGCCCACGGCGGCGCGGACCACGGCGGACGGATCGGATCGCCAGAAGACGAGCAGCGTCAGGCCCGCGGCCACCGCGAGACGCGCCACGAGAGCGAGAGAAGGCGATCTCATGACAGCGGCGCGGCGGGCAGGGGCCGGGCCGACCGCTCAGGGCAGGGTCGGCAGCGTGTCGAGATGCTTCGACGGATCGCGCTTGACCGTGTACGCACGCTTCAGGAACTTCGCGTAGGGCACGACCTGCTTCATCGCGCCGACGTTGACTTGGCAGGGGCTCAGGCAGGTGCCGCAGACCTTCGCCTTGAGCGCCTCCCGGTGTTCCAGGTTCGCCGTCTCGAAGTACAGCTTACCGGCCTCGTCGTCGCGGACGTTGCCGAGGCGGTTCGAGTTCTCGCAGTAGAAGAGGTCGCCGTTCGGGTTGAGCAGCAGCCCCTGGCTCTGGAACGGGCAGGGCATCGTCCGGTGGTAGCCATTGGCGATCATGTCCGCGTAGTGGAGGTACATGAAGGCCTGACCGCTCAGCACCGACTCCTCGCGGACGCGATCGAGGAAGAACCTCCGCATGTACTGCTCTTCGCGGCTATGGAAGCCGATGGTCGATTCGAGCGCCTTGTTGTTCAGCATGGCGTCGGTGAAGCGCAGCATGTTGAACACGATGTCGAGACGGCGCGTCCGCGCCCAGGCCAGGATGTTCTCGGCGTCCTCGAGGTTGGTCGCGAAGATGGTCGCGGCCAGGCCGAACTGGAAGCTCGGCGTCCGCTCGGCCAGCGCCTGCAGCGCCTCGATGGTCTTCGACGCCTTGTCGAAGCCGTTCTTGACGTGTCGCACCTGGTCGTGGATGTCGCCGATCCCGTCGAGCGACACGCGGATGCTCACCAGGATGTCGCGTGGGGCCAGGAACTCGACGATCCGCGTCAGCATCGGGATGGCGCGGTGCGGCGTGAGGCCGGTCGTGTTGATGCCCAGCTTGCGGAGGCGCGGCAGCCGCTCGTAGAACAGCTCCACCATCTCCGGCAGGTCGTTCCGCGTCGTCGGCTCGCCGCCCGAGATATTGAGATTCTCGACGGCCCCCCAGAAGGGGTGAGCCATGGCCCGGTCCAGCTCCTCCAGGCTCATGTCCGACTTCCGATCGCCGTGCTTCCAGTTGTGGCACATCTCGCAGCGGGCGTCGCACACGAAGGTGCAGTTGTAGATCAGCACGGTCGGGCGGATCGGCTTGATCTTCGACACCACCAGCGTGTTCGCGAGATCTCGTGGCACGCCGGCGGCTGCCCGCGCGAGATACCGGAGGGTGAACGCGTCTTTGGACATTCAGGACCTTCATTCTACAGCCGAAGAGGCCGATCGACCTAGCAGCCACACCTTCACAGGTGTCCGCCGTTCCGGCGATGTCGTCGTCGGCTCGCTCGACTCTGCCTCGAAAGCCTTATGGTAACATCATACCCGACGGGCGCTGGAGCCGGCCCACGGCCGTGCGCGGATCCCACGTACCTCCGGAACAGGCAGCGAGAGGCGTCCATTCCCTTCATGACAGTGCGACGTGTTCCCGCCTGGGCCCGTTCGAGCGCGATGCGCCTCGTAACGGGCGGGGTCGTCGGCGTGTGCGTCTGGGCGGCGCTGAGCCCGCTGCTGCCGTTCGTCCCCGTTCCGGCTCGCTTCCTGCTCGTGTGGCTGCTCTTCACGCTCGGTCCCGGGGTTGCGGCGGGCGCCTGGCTGACTCGAGACCTCGATGCCCTGACGCGCACGGTCGTGCTGCTCGGCATCGGCAGCGCAGCCACGGCGGTGCTGGTGGACCTGCTCGGTCACGTCGGCCTGCTGGCGGCGTACCCCGTGCTCGCCCTCGGGCTCGCGGGCGCCAGTCTGGCGGTGTGGGGACGCGGCTCGGTTGCCCGCGGTCCCCGGATCTCGTGGGCCGACGCCGCCGTCTGCCTCGCGCTCGTGGCGCTGGCGGCGGGGATCGGGGCCATCGTCTTCTGGCACCGGCTCGTCGCCGTGCCGGACGGGACGCTGCTGAACGGCAACTACGACTCGTTCGACCTCAGCTTCTACGCCTCCATCGCCGCCGAGGCGTCGCACACCGTTCCCCCGACCGCGTCCTATTACGCGGGCCACCAGCTGAACGCCGCCTATTACCCGCAGCTCGTGCTCGCGATGGTGCACCGCTTTGCCGCGGTGCCCCTGTTGTCGATCTACCTCCGGTACTCGTGGCCCGCGTTCCTGGCCCTGGGAGCCTTGACCGCCTTCGTGCTCGTCCGCTCGATTGCCACGCGTGGGGTTGCCTTCCTGGCCGTCGTCTTCGTGCTCGTCGGCGGAGATTTCTCGTATCTGGCCGCCTGGTTCCTTCCGCACGCCACGATTCAGTGGGATTACCTCCTCTGGCCGACGAACTTCCTGTCGCCGACCATGGAGGTGCTGCAGTTCAACACCTGGACGCCGTCACTGCCGATTTTCTTCACCGCGCTGTATGCCGTCGTGCGCGCGGGCCGGACGCGCGCGCGCGGCTGGACGGTGATCGCCGCGCTGCTGCTCGCCGTCCTCTTCGAGTTCAAGCCGTTCGCCTACATCGTGCTGATGGCGGGACTGTGCGGCGCCGCGCTGTTCTCGCGCGCTGACACCGCGGGACGCTGGCGCCTGGCCGCGACGGTCGGTTTCGGCGTGCTGTTCACGCTCCCGTCCGTCTACGCCATCGCCACGCTGCCGGCCCAGGACCAGCGGTCGCGGTTGCTCTTCGATTTCCTCATGCTCCCGCGCCGGATGCTCATCAAGACCGACCTCACCGACGCCTTCGCGAGCCTCGCGAACCGGCTTGCACCGCTGGCGTCGCTGCGCACGCCCGTGTTCCTGCTGCTGGCGACGGTGCTGTTCTTCCTGGTGGGGCTCGGGGTGCGGTGGCTGGGGGTCCGGGGTGTCGGGCGCGCGATCCGCGGCGACGCGAGTCCAGACGCTCCGGCCTGGCGTGTGCTGGGCTGGACGGTCGTGGCGGGCGTGACGATTCCATGCGTGCTCGTGACCGACCCGTACGTCGACACGCTGCAGTTCTACGAGACCGGCCTGTACATCTTGTGGATCTTCACGGCCCTGGCGCTGGTTGGATTCGCACGCACGCGGCGCAGGGCCGGCGTCGTGGCGATCGGGCTCGCACTCGCGGCGTCGCTCCCCTCGTCGATTCACTTTCTGGCCATGAAGTGGACCGACAATCAGCGACCGCCGCTCACGAGCATCACCCGCGCCGAGATGAGCATCGCGGATTACCTGCGGACGTGCGATCCGAATACCACCGTGGTCCTGCAGGACCGGCCGTTCGCGCCGTCGTTGATGGCCGTGGTCTCGGAGCGGCGAGTCGTGCTCGGCTGGGGACGCACCTACTACGCGGTGGGCAGCGAGAGCCGTTTTCGGGACGTCGAGTCGTTCTACATGTCGGCCAGGGGGGACCCCGGCGCGGCGTTCGAGACGCTGCGCCGCTATCACGTGACCCACGTCATCGTGAACGAGCAGCGAGACCGGGTACACCCGGACGTGCTGGCCCGCCTGCGGCCCATCTTGGGGCGGTCCGGGTTCACGCTGTACGCCGTGCCGTCGCCCGCAGGGCCGTGAGGCGGACCCGTGGCCATCGGAGGGTCGGTGACTCCCCGCCACGCGAGACGGACGCGCGTGTCGTCACCGTGCCCGTGCGCGACGACGCCAGACGAGTCCAATCGCCGGGGAGGCGGTCTGGCCCGAGCACGTCGCGGTCATTCCACTGGTGCAGCCTGGAGCGAGCCCTTCCATGACGGACAACGGGACGAGCGGGACCGCGTTCATCACTGGAGGTGCCGGTTTTCTCGGCATCAACCTGATTCGCTACCTCCTCGCGCGCGGCATGAACGTCGTGTCGTTCGACATCGCGCCATTCGACTACCCGGAACGTCGCCTGATTCGGGCGATCGTCGGCGACATCAGAGAGAGCGGCGCGCTCCGTGAGGCGATGCGCGGCGCCTCCACCGTCGTGCATTGTGCGGCCGCGCTCCCGTCGTACCCGGCCGAGCAGATCATGTCCACCGAGGTGGACGGCACGCGCAACGTCCTTCACGCGGCGCGGCAGGAGGGGATCCAGCGGGTCGTCCACATCTCCTCAACGGCCATCTACGGGCGCAACGCGCAGGGCACCACGGAGGACAGCGAAGTCGTCGAGATCCTCGGCCCCTACTCGGAGGCGAAGATTCTCGCCGAGCGCGAGTGCCTCGAGTTTCGGCAGGCCGGCCTGTGCGTGCCGATTCTCCGTCCCAAGACGTTCGTCGGGCCGGAGCGTCTCGGGATCTGGGCGATCCTGTACGACTGGGCGCACTCGGGCAGCGACTTCCCGCTGATCGGGACGGGACAGAACCGCTACCAGTTGCTCGACGTCGAGGACTTGTGCGACGTCGTGTACACGACGATGGTGGGGGGGCCGGAGCGGGTGAATGACGTGTTCAACGTCGGCGCCAAGCAGTTCGGCACGATGAAAGAGGACTTCCAGGCCGTCTTGGACCGCGCCGGACACGGGAGACGGGTGCGTCCGCTGCCGGCCTGGCCGGTCATCACGACCCTGAAAGTCTTGGAGCGGCTCCGGCTCTCTCCGGTCTACGAATGGGTGTACGAAACCGCTGCGGCCGATTCGTACGTGTCGATTGACAAGGCGGAGAAGATCCTGGGCTTCCAGCCGCGGTATTCGAACAAAGACGCGCTGATTCGGAACTACGATTGGTACGTCAGTCACCTGCCGGAAATCCAGGAGAGCTCGGGCGTTTCCCACCGCGCGCCCTGGAAGCAGGGGCTCATCGGGCTGGGCAAGAAGTTGTTCTGAGCAGGACGTCCGCCGAGCCGGGGAGCCACGGCGGGACGCCTTCAGCCGGGCGGGGCTGGAACGGGGGCCGCCGGGAAGACCCGGCGGCCCCCGTTCCAGCGTCAACTCCGTCCTAGAACGGCGTGACCTTCACATTCCGATAGATGGTCCCGGCCATCGTCTCGCCGCGTGGATAGCAGCCGAGGGAGATGCGGTGGTGGGGCGGGGCGTACGCACCGACGAAACCGTCGTTGAACCAAACCTCTCCATCGATGGTCACCGTAAAGCCACTTGGATTCCACTGGAAGACGAAATGGTACACCTGGGAACCGTCCCACCTGGGACCGCCGTACTTGGACGGTGGGCTGACGATCACATGGTCGCCCGGGTCGCCGTCGCCGGCGGCGCCATTTCGCCACACGATCTTCATGCCGGTGCCATCACCGTCGCTGCGCTGTTCGAGGTGCATCTTCCATGGGTGGTCGCGGAAGTCCCAGAAGCCGCCGAACATGGTGCCATCGCCCATGGAGATCCACTTCAAGTCGGCCGGGTTGCCGAGGCCCTTGCCGAAACCGGTGACGTCGAACTCCAGCTTGCAGCTCGAGCAGGTCGCGATGTCGTAGTCGATGCCGTCAAAGTACGTGTCGGCCTGCCAGCCCTGGCCGGGCACGAAGTGGCCGCCGTGCTGCTTGCCAACCGTCTGCCCGTTGGTCAGCGGATCGAAGACCGCGCTCCCGCGGATGTAGCCCCCATTCGGCGTCAGGAACGACGCGGTCGTCGACCACGGGCCGAACGCACCCTGATACTCGGCCCGTACCCTCCACGTGAAGCGCTTGTCGAACGGCAGACTGTCGGCCGCCACCGTGAAGGACGGGCCATTGACGAGCCCGGAATCCTGCACGAGCTCACCGGTGTCGCTGAAGACCTGGAACCGATACTTGAGCGCGACGGTGGCGTACTTCGCGGTCGCCGCGATCGCCGTCAGCGTCGGCTCGGTCTCCCCGCTCAGTCTCTCATCGTTGATGGGCGACAAGGGCGTCGGAGCCGTGGCTTTGAGGGTGGCGCCATCGGACGTGGCGGGGTTGCCGGTGGCCGTAACCGTGCTTGGCGAGGCGGGACTCATTGAACCGCGATCGCAGGCGAGCGTCGTCGCGACGATCGCCGTCACCGCCATCAGGACCAGGGTGCTTCGTTGCATTGCCATTGCTCCAGAACTAGAAAAGTGTGTTGAGACGTCGAGTGCGGTCTCGCGCGGCATGATAACCGAACGAGGTTGGCGTGGAAACCCCAATTCCCGCACACCTGCGCCTAGAACCGGATCCGGGCGCCGAGCCCGGCGTCGAACCCGCCCGCGTCGATCGCGACCGTGCCACCGGCGGGTGTGGGGAGCTTGACGCGGCCGTGCCCGTAGCGGAGGAGCAGGCCGATGCCAGCCGAGCGGGTGATCATGTAGGCGCCGTCCAGGCCGACGTGGAAGCCCGCCGCCGTCTTGGTCTCGCGCGTCGTCGTGACGTTGGTCAGCGAAACCGTCGAGAACGGCGGACCGGTCTCCTGCACGTCGAACGAGTTCACCAGATCCTGCGTGACGCCGAAGACCGACGGACCGCCGAAGATGCGCACGTCCATGTGGCGGGCGACGTCGAAGCGCCAGCCCACGCTGATGTGCACCCCGTACCCGGTGTTCTCCACGCCGGACGCGGTCGCAGAGGCCTCCCGGGGCATGTCGTAGAAGAGCGGGTGGGGCACCGACGCCGACACCGTCGAGCTGCTCGTGGTCTTCAGGCGGTACGCATACGCCACGCCGATGAACAGGTTGCGCCACACCCGGGCGCCGCCCTCGACGTTGAACAGCCCGCCGCTCTTGGTCTTGGCGGTGGCCGAGAACGTCGCCGTCTCGTCGTAAATCGCGAATTGCCCCGGGATCGTGAAGGTCTGGGACTGCGACTGCACACCGCCATCCACGTTCACGTAGCTGTGATCCACGGCTGCGGCGGGGCTTCCCTGCGCGCGCGCCGGACCCGGCGTCAGTGTGAGTAGTGCAACACATGACCACAAGAAGAGCGCGCGCGCTTGGTTCATCACGGTCCTTTCCTTCGCTCGTTCAGTTGCCGACAGTTAGGATGGCCTGCGGAAGCAGCATTGAGCTGCAGGTCCTGACTCGGCTCGCTCAATCCTCGCGGGACTCGGCAAGCGGGATGCGCCGGACCAGACTGGCGCGGGACTGCACGACCGCAACCCGAACCTGCCACCAAAGAGTAGCATGAGATCGGGTTGTGTCAACAGGCGGCTGGCACGCTGTGCACCTCTCGGAACCCCGTAGATATGGACCCGGGTTTCGCGCGGTCGTCGAGGTTCCGGCAGGTGGTCGGCCCCTCGCGCCGCGGGCCGCCCGGCCAGGACCACCCGGGGACCGCGTGCAGCCCGCGTCACAGGACGATCGGTCGGGTTGCCACACCTGCGGCCGCACGTCGGCCGGCTCGACCCTACTGGATCTCGCACGGGCGGACGACGATGCCGGGGCCGCTCATCGGATCACCCCAAGAGGGAACCTGGGCAACGTCGGAATCGATGAGCACGTCGCGTTGCACCTGCGAGGCTCCGTCCCCGAGGCAGAGAATATCGCACGAGTAACCGTTGCAGTTGTGTCCACCGGTCTTCACCAGGACACCCCACGGTCCACCCGCCGTTCCCGCGACGTTGATGTCGTGCGCAGATCCCTTGAGGAACGCCACGATCTCGCTGTCCGACATGTGCTCGCCGTACTGCGCGCGGTGGCACTGGAGAATGGCGAGCGGGTCGATCGCGGTACAGGGCCCGCCCGGCGTCGGCAGCGGCGCTGGCGCCGGCGCCGGCGCCGCGGTGACGAACGACTCGATCGCCGACCAACCGCTCGTGGTGTCGGGATCGCTCGCCCGCGCGCGCCAGTAGTACTGTGTGCTGTAGGCCAGCCCGCCGAATTGGGCGGCCGTCTGGGCGCTGCCTTCCGCCACGTCCGCGGCGCCCGTCAGCGACGAGAACGACAGGCTCGTCGCCACCTCGAACCGGTACACGATGGCGCCCGCCGGACCCGTCCGGTGCGCGTTGTTCACGCGGAGCACGGGCGACGTCGTCGTCACCGTCGCGCCGCCGATCGGCTCGACCGGCGCCGGCGGGTCGATCACCACCGGCGCGAGAACCGTGAAGTTGCGGGCCGTCGCGTACGGCCCCGTGTTGGCGCCATCCTCGGCGCGCGCCCGCCAGTAGTACGTATGGTCGACCACCAGCGCGCTCGGCAGCTGCACCGACGTCCGGCCGCCATCGCCCGGCGTCTGATTGGGGTCGGCATACAGGATACTGGTGAACCCGGCGTCGGCCGCCAGCTCGATCCGGTAGTAGAGCGGCCGCACGCCCGTCGACGACGCGTTCTCGATCAGGAGCGTGACCGGCTGCTCCTTCGGCTTGAACTGCCAGCCGTCATACGGCTCCAGCAGCTTCGGGGCCGAGATCGCCACGCCCGGAATCGGCCCGGCGATGTTCGGGCTCAGGGGGTTCGCGCTCTTGGACACCTCACAGGCGGTGGTCGCCAGGGCCAGAGCGGGAATCACGAGGGGCAGCGAGTA
Source organism: Acidobacteriota bacterium (assembly GCA_024641665.1). Lineage (GTDB taxonomy): Bacteria > Acidobacteriota > Vicinamibacteria > Vicinamibacterales > JAHECP01 > JAHECP01. The sequence goes on along the minus strand of JAHECP010000026.1, from coordinate 21,047 downwards.
ACGGTAGAGCTTCATGGCGGACGTCCTGGGTGGACCTGCTCCCGGGCACCGGCCCGACGAAAATGTACGCAGGTCCTTGCAGTATTGTTATCGGTCGGACCCGCTGGCGGTTTAGGGAGAGCGAGCGGTCGGGGAGCATCGGTTCATCAAACGATGGGGTCCCGCGACTCGGTCGTCAAAGACAGCGCTCCCTCCGGCACCGGCTCCGGCTGCGGCCGTCGAACGGCGTAGATAACGGCTCCGGCCAGCGAAACCAGCAATGCCAGCACCGCGCCGACAAAGGAGAGCAGCAAGCCCCATTCCAGGGGCAGGCCGAGCTGCCGGAAGCAGAAGACGAAGGTAGCTTCCCGCACGCCCAGCCCGTTGAGGGACACGGGGAGCATCTGCACGACCAGCGACATCGGCACGATCACGGCCAGGTCCGAGACGGCGACGGTCACCTGCATGCTTCGCGCGATGGCCCAGTAGAGCGCCACCAGGGCCACCTGCACCGCCACGGCGCCGGCCAGGCCGGACCCGAGGGCCATCGGGACGGAACGGAACCGATGCAGCGCCTCCACGATACGCTCCACACGCGCCTCGATCCACTCCGGGTGCAGGAACCGGATGGGCCGGAACAGCAGACCCACACGGTCGGGCGCTACGAAGGGCAAGGTCGCCGCCACCGCGAGCACGGCGAGCGCGATCCAGAGGGCCGACGGCCCGACGATGCCCTCGGCGCCGCCCGTGCGCCAGTACTCCGAGCTGTCGGCCACCGCGGCCACGAGCATGAGGCCGAGCAGACCGAGCCCCCGGTCCACCAGCACCACGGTGGTGGCCAGGGTCCCTGACCCCGCCGGGCGGGTCGTGTCGGCAATGCGCGCGACGTCGCCGCCGATGTTGCTCGGCAGGAAGTTGTTGAAGAAGAGCGCGACCAGCCAGGATGCCATGAGCGATCGCGTCCGCATCGCCACGCCCTGCGCGCGCAGGAGCTGGTTCCAGCGCCACGCGCCGATCACGACGACCACCAGGTTGAACGCGAGGCTGAGCGCGAGCCAGGGCAGGGAGGCCCGGCGCGCCGAGGCCCAGAGCCGGGCCACGTCGACATGCCACAACACGACGGCGAGCAGGGCCGCGCTGACGAGACCCTTCACGAGCAGGCCCACAGCGCGGTGGCGCCCGTCAGTGGCCACTCGCATGAACGGCATACCCCTTCAAGCCGGCACCAGACGGCGCGGACTCGAACGCCGCCCTGATCGCGTCGAAGTAGGTGTGGGCCATCGTCTTGTAGCCGGCGGCGGTCGGATGGACGCCGTCGGGGCCGATGCTGATGTCAATGCTCTGCACCAGGGCGGCATAGATGTCGACGACCCGTATACCTCGCGCCGGGACGTCCCGGGTGAGGCGATCGTTGAAGGGTACCACGCACTCTGGACAAAGCGCCTTCAGTCCGCCCGGGCGCATGGGAGGAATGGTACCCACGAGCACGGTCATGCCGCGTGCCGTGGCGGCCAGGGCCATGTCCTCGACGGCCGCGGCGGCATCAGCGATGACGGCCGTCCCCCCCCCGTTGAGGTCGTTGGTCCCCTCCATCAGCAGCACCACCTCGGGCTGCCACTGCGCGAGGGCGTCGAGGAAGCGTGGCATCGCGCTGCGGGCGTTCTCGCCGCCGAGGCCCGCATTGACAACGGTGATGGTCTGGGTGGGATAGCGCGCCGCGAACAGTTGTCGGAGCTGGTTCGGATAGGACTCGGGCGTGTCCAGCAGCAGGAACGCCGGCTCCGTCGTCACCTTGCCCTCCGTGATGCTGTCGCCGAAGGCCATGTAGGTCGTGTAACGGATTCGAGGCGGCGGCGCGACCACGACCGCGAACTGGCAGGTCACGACCTGGCCGACCGAGTCCTTGGCCGTGCAGCTCACCTGGGTCGTCCCCAGCGCGAAGGCCGAGCCGGACGCCGGGTTACAGCTTTCGGTCACCGGCGCCAGGCCGCCAGTCGTGTCGGGCGCGAACGTCACGGCGAACGGGAGGCCGTCCGGCGAGGTCACGTGCACGTCGGCCGGGCATGTCAGCGTCAGACCGATCTTGCCCGCCGGCCGCGTTGGCGGCACCGGCGTCGGACCGGTCGGCGAACCCCCGCACGCCGCGGCCAGGATGGCCAGGCCGAGGGTGACGGCGCGACGAAGGTCTCGGCCGCAGGCGAAGGCAGCCGGGGCGGACCGGACGGTTCCTGCGGTGGTCTCGGACATACTGGGAGCGACGAGCGCGACTTGGCAGTCTAGCATGGCCGGGCGGATCCCGGCTAGTGGCATTCGCCGCATGTCCGTGAAAGCACGGGAGTTATGTTGACCTCCCGCGCGCCAGAGCCGTATAATGCCGAGCGGCGCATGCACATCCTCATGATTGCGCCGGAGCCGTTTTTCGAGCCCCGGGGCACGCCGTTCAGCGAGTACCACAGAATCCGCGCGCTGCTGGATCTCGGCCACACGGTCGATCTCGTGACGTACCCCTTCGGGCGGGACGTCGACCTGCCTGGCCTTCGCATCTACCGGTCCGCGCGCCCGCCGTTCGTCCGCCGGGTCCGCGTGGGCCCCTCCTGGGCGAAGGTGTCGCTCGACGTTCTGCTCGCCGCGGCGACCTGCTGGCGCGCCTGGCGCGGCCGGTACGACGCGGTGCACTCGCACGAGGAAGGCGCGCTCGTCGGGGTGCTCGTGGCCCGTCTGCTGGGCGTCCCGCACCTCTACGACATGCATTCGAGTCTACCTCAACAGTTGGACAACTTCGCCTTCACCCGGTCACGGCTCCTGAGGCGCCTGTTCTGCTGGGGTGAGCGGTTCGTGCTCCGGCGGTCGTCGGTCGTCATCGTGATCTGTCCGCAGCTCGCCGACGTCGTGCGCGGCGTGAACGGCAAGGTGCCCACCGTGCTCATCGAGAACGCCCCCGGGGCGGGCGTCGCGCCGACCTCGGGCACCGGCGCGGCCGTGCGGGCGGGCCTGGGCCTGGCGTCCGACACCCCGATGGCCCTCTACACGGGCACCTTCGAGGCCTATCAGGGCCTGGACCTCCTGTTCGAGGCCGCCAAGGTGGCCCTCGCGGAGCGGCCCGATCTGCGCGTCGTGCTGGTCGGCGGCGAGCCGGCCCAGGTCGACCGGGAGCGTGCGCGTGCGGCCGCGCTCGGCATCGAGGACGCCGTGGTGTTCGTCGGCCAGCGCCCCGCCGAGGAGGTTCCGGCCTACCTCGACGCCGCCGACGTGCTCGTGTCGCCGCGATCGACCGGCACGAACACGCCGCTGAAGATCTACCAGTACCTCCGCGCCGGCAAGCCCATCGTCGCGACGCGGCTGCTCACTCACACGCAGGTGCTCGACGACCAGGTGGCGGTGCTCACCGGCGCCACACCGGCAGATCTCGCGGCCGGCATCGTCTCGGTGCTGGCGGACCCGGCGCGCGGCGCGCGGCTCGGCGAGAACGCCCGGGCCCTGGCCGAGGCGAAGTACACCTACGAGGCGTATCTCGGGCGGACCCGGGAGGCCTGCGCACATCTGTCCGGCCGGGCGACCCCCCAGGTCGCCGGAGGCGTGGCGTGACCGACGTCGAGCCGCAGCCCGACCATTACAGCTACACGGTGTACGCCGACCCGCAGAAGGCGGCGTCGTTCGACGCCGAGCGGTTCGGCGGGCCGATCGGCCGCCTCGTCGCCGAGAGCCAGGAAGCGGTGGTCGCGCGGTTCCTCGGTCAGGTGGCCGGGCGGACGATCCTCGACGTCGGCACCGGCACGGGACGCGCGGCGCTCGCGCTCGCCCGGCGCGGCGGGCGCGTGACCGGCGTGGACGCGTCGGCGGAGATGCTCGCCGTGGCGGCCGCGCGCGCGGCCAGCGAGGGGCTCGCGGTCACGTTTCAGCAGGGCGACGCGCACGCGCTGGCGTTTTCCGATCGCGCCTTCGACGCGGTCGTCTGCCTCCGCGTGCTGATGCACGCGCCCGACTGGCGCCGGGCGCTCGCCGAGCTCTGCCGCGTGGCGGCGGCACAGGTGGTGTTCGACTATCCCGCGCTCGCGAGCGTGGCGGCCATCCAGGCGGGCGGGCGGCGGGTCGCCGCGCGGCGGGGGCGGCGGGTCGAGGCCTACCGGGTGTTCACCGCGCGGGCGCTCGCCGCCGAGCTGGGACGCCACGGCTTCCGCGTCGTCCGCGCCCACCGGCAGTTCGTGCTGCCCATCGCCCTGCACAAGCTCGTCGGCTCGCCGGGCTTCACGCGCGCGACCGAGGGGGCGCTGGCCGCGCTCGGCCTGCGCTGGCTCCTCGGATCGCCGGTCACGATCGTGGCGGAGCGGTGCCAGTCCTAGTCACCGGCGCGACCGGCTTCACGGGTGGACACCTGGCGCGCAGCCTCGCCGCGCGCGGCGCGAGCGTGCGCGCGATGGTCCGCCAGCCCGCCCGGGCGGCGGAGCTGTCCGACCTGGGCGTCGAGGTGGTGCCGGGCGACCTGCGCGAGCGGTCGGCCGTCGAGTCGGCGATGCGCGGGGTGGAGGTGGTCTACCACGTGGCCGCCCTCTACCGGGAAGCGGGGCTGCCCGAGCGCGAGTACTTCGCCGTCAACGCGGCCGCGGTGGGCGACCTGATCGAGGCCGCGGCCGCGGCCGGCGCACGCCGCCTCGTCCATTGCAGCACGGTGGGCGTCCACGGCGACGTCGGGCGCCCGCCGGCCGACGAGGACGCGCCGCTCCGGCCGGGCGACGTCTACCAGCGCAGCAAGGTGGAAGGGGAGCGGGTGGCGCGCGAGGCCGCCGCGCGCACCGGCCTCCAGGTGGTCATCGCCCGCCCGACGGGCATCTACGGGCCCGGGGACCGCCGGCTGCTCAAGCTGTTTCGCGGCGTCGCGCGGCATCAATTCCTCTTTCTCGGATCCGGCGACATCTTCTACCATCTGACGTACATCGACGACCTCGTCGAGGGGCTCCGGCTGTGCGCGGAGACGGCGGGGGCCGCCGGGCGCACCTACATCCTGGCGGGCGGCGAGGTCACGACGCTGGTCGATCTCGTGGGGCTGATCGCGGAAGAGGCGGGCGTGCGGCCGCCGACGCGGCACCTGCCGGTCTGGCCGTTCTGGACCGCCGGCGCGGTGTGCGAGGCGCTGTGCGCGCCGCTGCACATCGAGCCGCCGATCTACCGCCGGCGCGTGGACTTCTTCACGAAGAGCCGCGCGTTCGAGATCGGGCGGGCGCGCCGCGAGCTGGGCTACGCGCCCGCGGTCGGCCTGCGCGAGGGCATTCGCCGGACGCTCGCCTGGTACCGGCAGCGAGGATGGATCTAGATCGCATGGCCGACATACCCAAGGCGCAGGAGCAGCTCTTCGATCGGCGGCGGTCCGCGCGGGCGAAGTACGCCGATCTCGTGGTCGGCCGCCCCGGCTGGGGCGCGCTCCTCGCCTACGAGCTCGTGATGCTCACGTCCCAGTGGGTGCCGGGCGCGCTCGGCCTGGCGCTGCGGAAGACGCTCTACCGGCGCCTGCTCGGCGCGTGCGGCCGCAACGTCGTCTTCGGGCAGAACGTCGTCCTGCGCCACCCGCACAAGATCCGGATCGGCGACGACGTGGTGGTGGACGACCAGTGCCTGCTCGACGCGAAGGGCACGACCAACACGGGCATCACCATCGGCCACGGCGTCTTCATCGGCCGCAACACGATTCTGTCGTGCAAGAACGGCGACATCGAGCTGAAGGACGGCGCCAACATCGGGTTCAACTGCGAGCTGTTCTCGGCGAGCCGCGTGGTCGTCGGACGGCGGACGCTCATGGCGGCCTATGCGTACGCGATTGGCGGCGACCACGAGCGGAGCGACAGCGCGCGCCCCATCCTCGAGCAGGGGCGGGTGTCGGCCGGCGTGACGATCGGCGACGGCGCCTGGATCGGCGCCGGGGCGAAGCTGCTCGACGGCGTGACCATCGGCGACGGCGCGGTCGTCGGCGCGGGGGCGGTCGTGCGCGTGTCGGTGCCCGACCGGGCCATCGCCGCCGGCGTGCCCGCGCGCATCGTCGGCACGCGTGAACCGGAGGCGCCGGGCGAGGGGGACGCGAGCGAGCGGCCATGACGAGGCGACTGAACGTGCTCCAGGTCTGCGACCACCTCGGGTGGGAGGGGTCGCGGATGCACGGCGTGAAGCGGCTGTTCGCGTGGATGATCCCGCGCTTCGACCCCGAGCGGTTCAACGTGTCGCTCGTGAGCCTGCGCAGGAAGGACCTCTCCGAGGAGACGCTCGACGCGCTCGGCATCGACATCACCTACCTGCACCGCTCGAAGTTCGACCCGGCGACGTGGCCAGCGCTGCTCAAGGTGATCGACGCCAAGCGAATCGACATCCTGCACCTGCACGGCTACGGCGCCACGACGTTCGGCCGGCTGGCCGGCGCCCAGCGGCGCCTGCCGGCGATCGTGCACGAGCACGCGAACCTGACCGACACGCCCTGGTTCCAGAAAATGGCCGACCGCCTGCTCGCACCGTACACCGACATCGGCATCGCGGTGTCGGAGAGCACGGCGGCGTTCCTGATCCGCGCCCGGCAGATGCCGGCCGAGCGCGTGAAGGTCGTCTACCTGGGCGTGCCGCTCGAGGAGTTCAGCCGGCCGCGATCCGACGAGGAGATCGCCGCCGCGCGCGCCGAGATCGGGGTCGAGCCCGGCGATTTCGCGATCGGCACCGTCACGCGGCTGCACGACTCGAAGGGCAACTCGTACCTGGTGGACGCGGCGCGCCTCGTGCTGCACGAGCGGCCCCACGCCCGCTTCTTTCTCGTCGGCGAGGGCCCGCTGCGCGAGCCGCTCGAGGCGCAGGCGCGGGCGCTCGGCCTCGGCGACCGGTTCGTCTTCCACGGCTTCGCGCGCGACGTCGCGCGCGTCGTGTCGGCGTTCGATCTCTCGGTCTTTCCCTCGCTCTGGGAGGGCACGCCGCTGACGCTCTTCGAGGCGCTGGCCATGGGCAAGGCCATCGTGGCGACCGACGCCGACGGTCTCGTCGACGTGCTGACCGATGAGCGCGACGCGCGGATCGTGCCCAGACGCGACGCCGCCGCCCTCGCCCGCGCGATCGTGCGGATGATGGACGCGCCGGACGACCGCACGCGCCTCGGCGCCGCGGCGTGCGTCACGAGCCGCCAGTACGACATCGCCGCGTTCGTGCGCAAGATGGAACGGCTCTACGACCTGCTGCACGAGACCTCCCGTGCGACGCGCCGCCGCGGGATTCTCTCGGCCGACCTGTCGTTCTTGACCGAGCGGGTGGGCGCGTGAGCCGCGTCGCCGTCGTCACCTCGAGCCCGCCCTTCACCGAAGGCGGGCACCTCGTCATCGCGCGCGCGCTCGTCGAGGCGCTCGGCGCGGCAGGGCACGAGGCCAGCCTGGTGACGACGCCGCAGAACCGGTTCGGGCGGCAGGCCTCGGCGTATCTCGCGACCTGGATGACCGACGTGGGCCTCGACGCCGAGGGCCGGCCGATCGACCAGGTGATCAGCCTGCGGTTCCCCAGCTACGCGGTGCGCCACCGGCGCCACGTGTGCTGGCTGAACCACACGATGCGCGAGTACTACGACCTCTGGCCCCGCTTCCGGGCCGGCCTGGGCTGGCGGGGGCGGATCAAGGAGGGTGTCCGGCGGCGGCTGATCCACGGTGCGGACCGCTATCTGCTCGCGCGCAACGTCACGAAGCTCTTCGTGCAGTCGCGGACGATCCAGGATCGGCTGCGCGGCCTCGCCGGCGTCGAGTCCACCGTGCTGCACCCGCCGGCGCCGCCGCGCGCGTACCGGTGCGACGGCTACGGCGACTACCTGTTCGCCGTGTCGCGGCTCGCGCCGCTCAAGCGGCTCGACCTGCTGCTGCGCGCGCTGGCCGAGCCCGACGCGCGCGGCGTGCGCTGCGTGGTGGCGGGCGACGGGGAGGAGGCCGGGCGGCTGCGCGCCCTCGCGGCCGAGCTCGGCCTCGAGGGCCGCGTCGAGTTCGCCGGGCGGATCGACGACGCCGCCCTGGTGGATCATCTCGCCCGGTGCCGCGCGGTGTGCTTCGTGCCGTACGACGAGGACTACGGGTTCGTGACGGTGGAGGCGTTCGCGGCACGCAAGCCCGTCGTCACGTGCACGGACAGCGGCGGGCCGACCGAGCTCGTGGCGGACGGGGTCTCGGGCCTCGTGGCCCCGCCCGAGCCCCGCGCCCTCGGCGCCGCCATCGCGCGCCTGATGGCCGACGAGGACGCCGCCGCGCGCATGGGCGCGGCGGGCCTCGTCCTTGCGTCCGCGCTCACCTGGCGCGAGACCGTCCAACGGTTACTGCTGGTCTGATATGGCGACGACCACCCAGAGCGTGTCACGCGGCGTCTCGGCGGGGCTCTTCGTCACGCTGGCGGCCGGCCTCGTCCTGCTGGCCTTCGCCGTGTCGGTGGATTTCCCGCGCGCGAGCCACGGCTTCAAGGGCGACGAGGCGACCTACTACCTGCAGGCCAACAGCCTCGCGCGCGACGGCGACCTCGCCTACACGCACCGGGATCTCGTGCGCGTGTGGGAGGAGTACACCGCGCCCGAGGGCGTGTTCCTCAAGCGCGGGCACACGATCCGCCTCCGTCTCGGCGGCGCGTTCCCGTTCGTCCACTGGGTGCAGGGCGAGGATCCCGACACGACGCGCCTCTACTTCGGCAAGGCGTACATCTATCCGCTGGTCGCCGCGCCGTTCGTGTGGCTGTTCGGCACCAACGGCTTTCTCGTGCTGCACGCGCTGCTCCTGATGCTCGACGTCTGGCTCGGCTACCGCTGGCTGACCGCGCGGGGATCCACGCCGCGCGCCGCTGCGGCCTATGCGGTCGTCTTCCTCGGCGCCTCGATCGTGCCGGTCTACTTCGTCTGGCTCACGCCCGAGGTCTTCAACTTCTCGCTGGTCTTCGCCGCGGTGTTCCTCTGGGGCTACAAGGAGTCGGGGGCCGCCCGGCCGGGCGGCTTCCTCGCCGGCCGCGGCTCCGACCTGCTGGCTGCGGCGCTCGTCGGCGTCGTCACGTTCTCGAAAGTGTTCCACGCCGTGCTGATCGTGCCCATGGTGCTGCTGGCCGCCTGGCGCCGGCAGTGGGCGCGCGCCGTCCTGATGGGCGCGCTCTTCGTGGTCGTTACGACCGGCCTCTTCGGGGTGAACGCGGCCATCACCGGCGACTTCAACTACCAGGGCGGCGAGCGGAAGACCTTCTACAGCTCGACCGGGTTCCCGTTCGCGAACGAGCGCGAGACGTTCGGCTCGATCGGCGACATCCACGGGCGGAGCGAGGCGCTCTGGGACACGCTGGTGAACCGGCACACGCTGACCGTGTTCGGCGACAACGTCGGCTACTTCTTCTTCGGGCGCTACAGCGGCCTCGTGCCGTACTTCTTTCCCGGCGTGCTCGCGCTCGCCGCGTTCCTCGTCCGCCGGCGGTCGCAGCGGCTCTGGCAGTGGCTGCTCGTCGCCACGCTGGCGCTCGCCATGTTCGCGACGCTCTTCATCACGCCCTACACGTGGGCCGGCGGCGGCGGCTCGGTCGGCAACCGGTACTTCCTCAGCTTCTATCCGCTGTTCCTGTTCCTGCTGCCGTCGGTCGCGACGCTGCGGCCGGCCCTGGGCGCGCTCGCCGTCGGCGCGCTCTTCACGGCTCAGATCGTCCTCAACCCGTTCTGGTGCTCGTTCAACCCCGGCGAGGCCGCCAAGACGGGGCCGCTCCGCCTGCTGCCGATCGAGCTCACGATGCTCAACGACCTGCCGATGATCGCGCACCCCGAGCGGTCGAAGCGGGTGCTGGCCGGCGGGATGCTCTCGTACTTCCCCGACGACAACGCGTACACGCCGGAGGGCGACTCGTTCTGGGTGCGCGGCCGCCGCCGCGCCGACGTGATCCTGCGCGGGCCGCTCGCGCCGCAACCCGACGGCTCGCTGCTCGGCCGGCGCATCGGGCGGCTGACGGTGCGCGTGCAGAACGGCATCAAGCCGAACCGCGTGACGATCGACACGGGTCCCGCCGAGGAGACACTGCAGCTCGGACCGAGCGAGGTGCGCACCGTGACGCTCGACATGCCGCGCGGCGTTCCGTACCGACCGTACGAGACGCCCACGAGCTTCGTGTACGTCGTGCGGTTCTGGACCACCGACGGCTTCGTGCCCTTCCTCGAGACGCCGCCCTCGAGCGACGCGCGTTTCCTCGGCGCCTTCGTTACCCTGACACCGGAGTTCCGATGAGCTGGGGCCGGCCACCGCGCGTGCGGCCCAGCGGCGGTTCGGCTTCTCCCGTCCCTGCCGCTCGACCTGATCGTCGTCGCGCGGAAGGGCGAAACGTCCGATAATTGATCCCTCATGGCGTATGCGAGCGATCTCGAGGCGCGACTGGCCAAGAAGGTCACCCAGGCCATCACCACGTACAGCCTGGTGGAGGACGGCGACCGCGTCATGGTCGGCCTCTCGGGCGGCAAGGACAGCTGGGCCCTGCTCCAGATCCTCGACGTGCTGCGCCGGCGCGCGCCCATCCGGTTCAGCCTGGTGGCCGTCACCGTGGACTCGGGCTATGACGGCTACCACCACGATCTGATCGCCCGCACGTGCGCCGAGCGGGGCTGGGAGTGCCGCATCGAGCACACCGGCATCGGCAGCACGATGGACGACCTGCTCGACGATGGCGCCACGCCGTGCTCCCTCTGCGCGCGGTTCCGCCGGGGCGTGCTCTACCGGCTCGCGCGCGAGGTGGGCGCCACCAAGATCGCGCTGGGCCACCACGCCGACGACTTCATCGAGACGCTGCTCCTGAACCTCTTCTTCGCCGGCAGCCTCAAGGCGATGCCGGCGCGCCTCGTCTCGGACAACGGCGAGCACGTCGTCGTGCGCCCGCTCGCCTACGTGTCGGAGGCCGAGGCGCGGCAGTACACGAAGGCGCAGGGCCTGCCGATCGTCGGCTGCTGCTGCCCGGCGTGCGGCGACCTGGCGCTCGAGCGCCAGCGCGTGAAACGGCTGCTGGCCGAGCTCGCGATCGAGCACCCGGGCGTCAAGCAGTCGATGTTGAAGGCAATTGGCAACGTGGCGCCGCGGCACCTGCTCGATACCCACCTCAATCCTCCGGCGGCCCTCGTGCCGCTCGCCGTCGCGCGGGTGCGGGCGTCGGGGGCCTGAGACCATGCGGGCGGTCGTCCAGCGGGTCGGCCGGGCGCGCGTCACGGTGGACGGCGCCGAGGTGGGTGCGATCGGTTCGGGCCTGCTCGTCTATCTGGGCGTCGCCAACGGGGACGGGCCGGCCGACGTCCAATACATCGCGTCCAAGGTGCGTGAGCTCAGGATCTTCGAGGACGACCGCGGTCACATGAACCGATCGCTCGGCGAGGCGGGCGGGGCGGTTCTGCTCGTGTCGCAGTTCACGCTGTGCGGGGACTGCCGCAAGGGCCGCCGGCCGTCGTTCGACGGGGCCGCGCCGCCCGAGCTGGCGCGCGCGCTCTACGAGGACGTGGCCCGCGCGATGCGCGAGGCGGGCGTCACCGTGGAGACGGGCAGCTTCCAGGCGCACATGGCGGTCGAATCGGTCAACGACGGCCCGGTCACCCTGCTCGTGGACAGCGCGCGCCGGTTCTGACGGAAAAAGGGGACGGGAGCTATTTTCTCGGAGCGGTGCAGTGGACTGGCGTCGGGAAAATAGCTCCCGTCCCCTTTTTCCAACAGGAGGAGTGGTGTCGATGACGTGGAAGATGCGGGTGGGTACGATCGGCCTCGCGGCGGCGCTGGCGGCGCCCCGCCCGGCGCTGGCGCAGCAGCGGCCCCTGGTGACCGAGGACCCGGAGACCATTGGTTCCGGGCTGATCCTCCTCGAAGGCGGCGTCGACTACCAGAAGGACATCCTGTACCCGGCGTCGGGCCTCAAGGGCAACCTGATCCGTGTGCCGACCCTGGGCGTGAGCGTGGGCCTCAGCTCGATCGCCGAGCTGCAGATGGACTGGGGCGTCCACGACCGGCTGGTGATCACCGACCGGCAGGACGCGCCGCTCGCCGATCTCGTCACGGCCACCGGCGACCGCACCACGTCGGTCGAGGACCTCGTCATCGCCACCAAGATCCGGGTGCTGAGCGAGACGGCGGGCCGGCCGGCCGTCGGCGTGCGCTTCGCGACCAAGCTGCCCAACGCGAGCAACGAGAGCGGCCTGGGCCTCGACACGACCGACTTCCTCGCCACGGCGCTCGTCGGCAAGACCGTCCAGTCCGTCCGCGTCGTCGGCAACATCGGCCTGGGGATCCTCGGCGATCCCACGAAAGCCAACAACCAGAACGACGTCCTGCTCTACGGCATCTCGGTGGCCCGGGCCATCGCCCAGGGGGTCGAGGTGGTGGGGGAGGTGAACGGCCGGGCCAATACCCGGTCGGGCGTGCCTCCGGCGGGCACCGAGAGCCGGGCCGTGATGCGCGTGGGCGCCCGTTACACGCACGGCGCCGGCCGGGTGGACGCAGGCCTGATCCTCGGCATGACCTCCCGCGATCCCAGCTTCGGCGTCACGCTGGGCTACACGTACGTGTTCAGCGCGTTCCGGGTGCCGTAGAGTGGAAAATGGGGACGGGAGCTATTTCCAGCCGTCCGTACACCCGGAAATAGCTCCCGTCCCCATTTTCCCCCAGGGTAAGCACCCGCCTGCTCCCCGTCGTAAACGACGGACGAGCTTGCTCGTGGTGTCTTTCCCTCAACAGAGGATCCATCCCATGCCTTCGAGACTACGTGTGCTTCTCGTGACCGTAGCGATCGGCGCACTCGCCATCGGCGTGCGGCCGGTCGCTGCGCAGGGGCCGGGTGGCCGGGGTCAGCAGGCGGAGGAGCCTGCGACCCTGCCGATCCACCAGTCCACGGACCCCGTGCTCAAGACCTTCAAGTGGCGTTCCATCGGACCGGCGAGCATGGGCGGGCGCATCGACGACATCGTCGGGCTCGACCGTGACCCGTCCACGCTCTACGTGGGTTTCGCGACCGGCGGCGTGTGGAAGACCGAGAACGCCGGCACGACCTGGACGCCCGTCTTCGACGTCGAGCCGGTGGTGTCGGTCGGCGCCCTGGCCGTCAGCGAGTCGAGCCCCAACATCGTGTGGGTCGGCACCGGCGAGGCCAACAACCGCCAGAGCTCGTCGTTCGGCGCCGGGGTCTACAAGTCCACCGATGCCGGGAAGACCTGGACCTACATGGGGCTGAAGGAGACCCAGACGATCGCGCGCGTCGTCATCGATCCGAAGAACCCGGACATCGTCTACGTCGCGGCGCTCGGACACCTGTTCGGACCGAATCCCGAGCGGGGCATCTACAAGACGACCGACGGCGGGAAGACGTGGGCCAACATCAAGTCGATCGACGCCGACACCGGGTTCACCGAGCTCGTGATGGATCCGAAGAACTCGAACGTGCTGTGGGCGGCGTCCTACCAGCGCCGGCGCACGCCGTTCGGCTTCAACGGCGGCGGGCCGGGCAGCGGGATCTGGAAGACGACCAACGCGGGGAAGACCTGGGAGCGGGTGACCGGTCACGGGCTGCCCGACGGAGGCGGGATCCTGGGGCGGATCGGCATCGCCATCCAGCGCTCGAACCCCAAGGTGATGTACGCGCAGATCGAGGTGGGCGCCGGCGCCGGCACGGGCGGCGGCGTGACCGACGACGGGAAGCCCCAGCCGCCCGGCCGCGGCTTCGGGGGCGGCTTCGGCCAGCAGCCGCCGCAGGGTCCGCCCGACGCCGGGAAGAGCGGCGTCTGGCGGTCGGACGACGGCGGCAAGACCTGGAAGGTCGTGAGCAACACGAACAACCGGCCGATGTACTACAGCCTGATTCGCGTGGACCCGGTGAACGCGGACGTGGTCTACACGGGCGGCGCGCCCTTCTTCAAGTCGGTCGACGGCGGGAAGACGTTCAAGCAGGTCGCGGGCATCGCGCACAGCGACCACCACGCGATGTGGATCGACCCGACCAACCCGAAGCACCTGGTGATCGGCAACGACGGCGGCATCGACGTGAGCTGGGACCAGGGCGCGACGTGGGAGTTCATCAACACGATCGCGGTGGGGCAGTTCTACGCGATCGGCGCCGACCTGCGGACGCCGTACTACATCTGCGGCGGCCTGCAGGACAACGGCAGCTGGTGCGGCCCGAGCGCGGCGCGCACCAACCAGGGCATCGTGAACGCCGACTGGTTCCGCGTGGGCGGCGGCGACGGGTTCTACGCGCAGGTGGACCCGACCGATCCCAACACGGTCTACTCCGAGTCGCAGGACGGCAACATGGGCCGCCTCGACCTCCGGACGGGCGAGCGCGCCAACATCAAACCGCGCGCGGCGCCGGCGCCGCAGCGGCCGCCGACGACGCCGGAGGAGCGGGCCCAGGCCCAGCAGCGCGCGGCCATGGAGCGCATGGCGGCGCAGTTCGGTTTCGGCGGCGGGCGCGAGGCCAACATCGTGCCCGAGCCGCCGGCCGGCACCGAGTACCGCTTCTACTGGAACACGCCGCTCGTGATCTCGCCCAACAATCCGCGCAAGCTGATCGTGGGCGGCAACCGCGTGTTCATCTCGCTCGATCGCGGCGACACCTGGCGCGCCTCCGAGGATCTCACGCGGCAGGTCGACCGCTTCAAGCTGCCGATCATGGGCGTGGACGGCATGGCGCCGATGGCCTCGAAGTTCGACGGCTACTCCACCAACAGCGTGATCACCACGGTGGCCGAGTCGTCCGTGATGCCGGGCGTCATCTGGGCGGGGACCGACGACGGCAACCTGCAGGTGAGTCGTGACGACGGGATCACCTTCACGAACGTGGTGAGCAAGGTGCCGGTGCCCGACGGGACGTTCGTGTCGCGCGTCGAGTCGTCGCACTTCGACGCGGCCATCTGCTACGTCACCTTCGACGGCCACCGGACCGACGACCACAAGTCGTACCTCTTCGTCACGCGCGACTACGGCCAGACCTGGCAGTCGCTCACCGGCAACCTGCCCGACGGGCAGCTGAACGTCGTCCGCGAGGACCGGGTGAACAAGGACATCCTCTACCTCGGCACCGAGTACGCGTTCTACGTGTCCCTCGACGCGGGGAAATCGTGGAAGCCGTTCATGACCGCGCTGCCAACCGTGCCGATCGACGACATCCTGATCCACCCGCGCGACCACGACCTGATCGCCGCGACGCACGGCCGCAGCATCTGGATCGTGGACGACCTCACGGCGCTCGAGGCGCTCGACGCCAAGGCGATGGCCGAGGACGTCCACCTGTTCGAGCCGCGGGCGGCCACGCAGTGGTTCACCGATCCCTACCTGGGTCGCGACGTCGGCGGGGCCAAGAACTTCGAGGGGCAGAACCCGGAGCCGGGGACGGCCATCAGCTACTACATGAAGGGCGCCGCGTCGGGCGATGTGAAGATCGCGGTTTCCGACATCACCGGCAAGGTCGTGCGGAACCTCGACGGGACCAAGGACGCGGGGCTCAACCGCGTGCAGTGGGACCTGCGGGGCAACGCGCCCGCCCGGCCCAATCTGCCGGCGGGCGTGCCCGGGCAGTTCCGACGGTTCGCGCGGCAGGGGCCGCCCGTGCAGCCGGGCACCTACCTGGTGAAGCTGTCGGTCGGCGGCAAGGACTACACCACGACGGTCGTGGTGAAGGCCGACGAGCCGCTCCGGTAGGCGGCGGTCGGCCATCGTGACGCGGACGGGCCGCGCCGCTTTCGAGCGGCGCGGCCCGTCCGGCGTACGGCCGGACGCGGAAATGGCTCCCGTCCCCTTTTCCGCGACCCCCCTTCTGCTATAGTGTCGCTCGCGGCACCCCCGGACACCTCGCCGCGACGCTCGATTCGACCGAAAGGATCTCGACCCATGCGTGCTCGCCGTGCCATTCCGATTGCTCTCGCGACGCTGCTGGTCGTCGCGGGCTGGCGCGTGGCGCCGCTGACCGCGCGCCTGGACGCCGCGCCGCAGGCCGCCATCCAGACGCCGGAGCAGTTCCTCGGCTTCCGTGTCGGCACCGACAACAAGCTCGTGCGGTGGGACAAGATCGTCGAGTACATGAAGATGGTGGCCGGCGCCTCGCCGCGCGTGAACTTCCGCGAGCTCGGCAAGTCCACCAACGGCGTCCCGTTCATCGTGCTCGAGATCAGCGCGCCCGAGACGCTGCAGAACCTCGACCACTTCAAGGCGCTCGAGCGCAAGCTGTACTTCCAGGGCGGCGCGCCGACCGCCGCCGAGCGCGACGAGATCTTCCGCACCGGCAAGGCCGTCGTCATCGTGACCTGCAGCATCCACGCGACCGAGATCGGCGCGACGCAGATGTCGGTGGAGCTCGTGCATCGGCTCGCCACCGACCAGTCGCCCGAGGTGAAGAAGATCCTCGACAACGTGATCTTCCTCCTGGTGCCCAGCCTCAACCCCGACGGCCAGATCATGGTGACCGACTGGTTCAACGAGACGCTCGGGACGCCGTACGCGGGCACGTCCACGCCGTGGCTGTACCACCCCTACGTGGGGCACGACAACAACCGCGACATGTACATGTTCACGCAGAAGGAGAGCCAGCTCACCGCGAAGCTGATCTGGCACGACTGGTTCCCCGCGGTGTGGCTCGACGAGCACCAGATGGGCAGCAACGGCGCCCGCATCTTCGTGATGCCCGCCACCGATCCGATCAACCCGAACGTGGACCCGCTCATCTACCGCTGGAACGGCATCCTGGGGCAGTCGCAGGCCGCGGCGCTCGAGGCGGCGGGGAAGACCGGCATCATCTACAACTCCACCTACACGAACTTCTGGGAAGGCGCCATGGCGTGGGCCGGGTGGTGGCACAACGAGGTCGGCCTGCTGACCGAGATGGCGAGCGTCCGCATCGCGATGCCGATTGACCAGCAGAAGGCCCGGCTCGGCGTCGTGGCGCCCGGGGCCGAGGGCGGCGGCCGCGGTGGCGGCTTCGGCCGTGATCCGAACCAGCCGGTCCCGGCGCCGCGCGACGTGATGCCGCGCACGGAGTACCCGCAGCCCTGGCTGGGCGGCCACTGGACGCTCCGCGACATCGTGGACTATGAGCTCATCGCCACGATGGGCCTGCTCAATACCACGGCGGACCGCCGCGAGACGCTGCTGCGGCACATCTACGATGTCAACGCCCGCACCGTCGAGCCCGGGCGGATCGACGACGTCGCGGCCATCGTCATCCCGGTTGCCGGCCAGCACGATCCGCGCGAGGCGGTGCACCTCGTCGAGCGGCTGCGCATGGGCGGCGTCGAGGTGTCGCGCGCCGGCGCGGCGTTCGAGACCGGGGGGAAGAGCTATCCGGCCGGCACATTCGTCGTGCCGATGTCGCAGGTCTTCGCGCGCTACGCCAAGGACATGCTCGAGAAGCAGACGTATCCCGAGGTGCGCCGGACGCCCGACTCGCCGCCCGAGCCGCCCTACGACGTGACTGCCTGGTCGCTCGGGATGCTGCTCGGGGTGGACACGGTCTTCCTGAAGGACCCGGTGCCGGCGGCCGCGGTGCTCGCGCCGGTCGGCGATCCGGTGGCGGTGCCGGCGGGCCGGGTTACCGGCAATGGCCCGCGTTTCGTGTTCCCCTACACCGGACCCGACACGGCCATCGCCATCAACCGGCTGCTCAAGGACGGCGCCGAGGTGGCGTTCGAGGGCGGCGCCGGCGGCGCGGCGCGCGTGGCGGTGAGCGGCGTCGCCCGAGCCCGGCTGGAGGCGCTCGCGACCGAGCTCGACCTCGACGTGACGGCCGGGCCGGCCACGCGCGGCGCGGCGGCCGGCGCACGGGTGCGCGCGCCCCGCATCGCCATGTACCAGCCTTGGGGCGGCGGCAACATGGACGAAGGCTGGACGCGCTGGGTGCTCGAGCAGTACGGGTTCACCCTGACGTCGATCCACAACGCCGACGTCAAGGCGGGCAAGCTCGGCGACAAGTTCGACGTGGTCATCCTCGCCGACCAGTCGCCGCGCGCCATCGTCAACGGCCAGACCGGCGCGTGGATCAAGCCGGAGTACCGCGGCGGGATCGGCGACGACGGGCTCGAGGCGCTGAAGGCGTTCGTGGCGGGCGGCGGCACGCTCGTCACGCTGGGCCAGGCGAGCGACCTCGCGATCGAGCAGTGGCCGATTCCCGTGCGCGACATCAAGGCGAAGCTGAGCCGCGACGAGCACTTCGCGCCGGGCACCATCGTCAACGTGCAGGTGGACGACAGCCAGCCGATCGGGTACGGTGTCGCGGCCGGCACCTACGGCTTCTACAACAACAGCCCGTTCTTCGAGCTGGTCGAGGGCTTCTCGTCCGACGCGGTCAAGGTGATTGCGCGCTACCCGAACTCGGGCATCGTGGCGTCGGGCTGGCTGAAGGGCGAGGACCTGATGGCGGGTCGCGCCGCCGTCGTCTCGATCGATCTGATGCCGGGCCGCCTGGTGCTGTTCGGCCTCCGCCCGCAGCACCGCGCACAGACGCACGCGACGTTCCCGTTGCTGTTCAACGCGCTGTACACGTCGACGATGAAATAGGGCGTCGACAATCGGCAATGATCTTCCTCATTCCGCCCTCAGCGACACGATCGGATCGATCCGCGCGGCCCGGCGCGCGGGCAGGTAGCTCGCGGCGGCGGCCGACAGGGCGAGCAAGGTCGCGCCGCCGGCGATCGACACCGGGTCGAACGGACCGATGCCGACGAGCAGCGCGCGCGCGAGGTGGGCGAGCCCGACGGCGCCGGCGAGGCCCAGGACGAGCCCCGCGGCGGCCAGCGCCAGGCCCTCCCGCACCACCATCCTCGACAGGGCAGCCGGGTCGGCGCCGAGCGCGATCCGGATGCCCATCTCCCTGGCGCGCAGGCTCACCACGTACGCCATCACCCCGTAGACGCCCATCATCGCGAGCGCGAGCGCGATCAGGCCCGCGACGCCCAGCGCGGCCGACAGGATGCGCAGCGGCAGGGTGGCCTGCGCGGTGATCTCGCTCATCGGCTGCGCGCGGACGAGCAGCGTCGTGTCCAGCTCGTGCACGAGGCGCACGATCTCTGGCGCGAGGGCGGTGCCGTTGGAGATGCGAACCAGCAGCGTCCGCCGCGGGTCCGGGTTCTGCGCCAGGGGCGTCCAGATGTGGGCGCGCGGCGCCTCGCCGATCGACACGTAGCTCGCGTTGCGCACGACGCCCACGACCTCGCGCTTGCCCAGGTGCTTGCCGAGGGCGGGCTGACCCGACCAGAATTCGGCGGCGAACGCCTCGTTGACGATCGCGACCGGCGGCGCGCCCGCGCGGTCGGCGGCCGTGAACGCGCGGCCCGCGACGAGCGGCACGCGCAGGAGCGCGAAGTAGCCGGGCGAGACGGTGTTGAGCGCCGCCGACGGCTCGTCGCCGACTGGCGCCGGGTGTCCTTCGACCTCGAGGCCGCCCTCGCGGATGTTGGTGCCGCCGAGAGGCAGCACTCGCGCGAGGGCCACCGCGTCGACCCCGGGCAGGGCCGCGACGCGGGCCTCGAGCTCGTCGAAGAACCGGGCGGCCGCGTCTGCCGAGTAGCGCCGCTGCGTGAGATCGATCGGCACGGCCACCACGCCGTCGGGGTCGAAGCCCACCTTGGCATGGAGCGCCGCCTGGAAGCTGCGCAGGAAGAGGAGCGACGACACCACGAGGACCAGCGAGCCGGCGACCTGCGCCGTCACGATCAGGCGGCGCAGCCCGTGCCGCGCCGAGGGCCGCGCGCCCTTGAGGGAGGACACGAGGTCGGGCCGCGTGGCGTGCAGCGCCGGCGCCAGGCCGAAGAAGAGGCCCGTGGCGAGCGTCAACCCGGCCGCGAACAACGCCACCCGCAGATCGACACCGATGACGATGGCGGCCGGGAAGGCGACCGCCAACGGGCCGGAGGCGAGCGCGCGCAGCCCCCAGTACACGACCAGCAGCCCCAGGGCGCCCGCCGCGCCCGCAACCACGCCGCTCTCGACGAGCAGCTGCGTCACGACGTGGCGCCGCGCGGCGCCCAGCGCCAGGCGCATGGCGATCTCGGCCTGCCGCTCCGACGCGCGCGTCAGCATCATGTTCGCCACGTTCGACGCTGCGACGGCCAGCACGAGCAGGACGACCACGAGCACGCCGCCGAGGCCAGCCAGCACCACGAGGCGATCGCCCAGCGGCACCCGCGCGTCGCGCTCGGGCACTGCGCGGATGGGCGGCATCGCGCCCCACGCCTGCTGCGCCTTCGGCGAGAGCGCCGCGAAGAGCAGGCGGGCCGTCGCGGCGAGCTGGGTGTCGAGCGCGGCCATGGTCGCGCCGGGCGCGAGCCGCGCCACCACCCGCAGCCCGTGCCAGCCCCGCTGCGTGCGCTCGTCGCGGGGGACGAGGGCCCACACGCCCGGCTCCACGGGCGCTTCGAGCAGGCGCAGCCCGGGCGGTGCGACGCCGACGATCGTGAGCGTCCGTCCGTTCAGGTCGATCTGCTGCCCGAGCGCCGCGGGATTGCCGCCGAACTCGCGGCGCCAGAACCCGTGGCTGATAACCACGACGTCGTCCGGGCCGACGTCCGACGCCTGGAAGCCGCGCCCGAGCGCCATGCGGACGCCGAGCACGCCGAAGTAGCCGGCCGAAACCTCCGCGGCCACCGTCTCGCGGGGCGCGCCGCCCGGATGCGCGAGCACGGCGGTGTCCGCGCCGAACGCGGCCGCGCCGACCAGGGCGGGCGTGGCCCGCAGGGTGTCCTCGAAATCCGGATACGACCACACGCTGGCGTCATCATGGGCGCCGTAGACGAGGCGGACGAGCGCGTCCGGGTCCTGCACGTGCGGCGGCGGCTGCCACAGCATCACGTTGGCCACCGAGAAGACGGCCATGGCCGCCGCCATGCCGAAGGCGAGCGAGAGTACGGCCACGGTCGTGAAGAGGGGCGACCGCGCCAGGTGGCGGACGGCGTAGCGGAGATCCCGGTGCAAGCGGTCGATGACGATCCACACCGAGAGCCTTCCTTCGGGCGGTGGCAGGGGACTCGGCGCGACGGCCCACGGCGTGGCGGACGCCGTCGGCGCGCGGCGCCGGCGCCTGAGGTCGCGCCGCTCGGCGAACGCCGTGGCCGCCAGCGCGCG
>JAHECP010000334.1 GCA_024641665.1 Acidobacteriota bacterium | reverse complement strand
AGGCGGCCGCGCCCGACGCCGACGCGCTGGCGCTCGACTTCGCGCCGGCGGACGGCCCCGCGCTGACGGTCCTGGCCCGGCTCGGGGGCGCCGGCATCGTGCCGCTCGCGGGGCGGGAGAGTCGCGCCGCGCGGCCCGGGATCGCGTTCTCGACCGAAGACCCGGCGTTCAGCCTCGATCCTCGTCCGCCCGCGGTCGTCGACGAGCGTGGCGCCGTGGCCGTCCGGTTCGACGGCCCGGCGGCGCTCGTCCTCAGGTGGCCATGACGCGCGAAGCACCGGCATCTCCGCGGCGCGTGCCGCTCGGCACCTACCGGCTCCAGCTGAACGCGGCCTTCACCTTCGCCGACGCGCGCGACGTGCTCGACTACCTGTCGCGGCTGGGCGTGTCGGACTGCTACACCTCGCCCTACTTCACCGCGCGCCCGGGCAGCACGCACGGCTACGACGTCGGCGACCACAACGCGATCAACCCCGAGCTGGGCGGCGCCGCCGGATTCGCGCGCTTCGTCGAGGCGCTCGCGGCGCACGGCATGGGGCACGTGCTCGACTTCGTGCCGAACCACATGGGCATCGACGAGCGGGCGAACGCCTGGTGGCGCGACGTGCTCGAGAACGGCTCCTGCTCCCCGTGGGCGCGCTTCTTCGACATCGACTGGTTCCCCGCCAAGGTGGATCTCGCGGACCGGGTGCTGCTGCCGATCCTCGGCGACCAGTACGGCGCGGTGCTGCGGCGCGGCGAGCTCTCGCTCGCCTTCGAGGACGGGCAGCTGGTCCTGCACTGCTTCGACCACCGGCTCCCCGTGAACCCGCGCCAGGCGCCGCGCGTGTACCGCCACGGCCTCGCCTCCCTGAAGGCGGACCTCGGCCAGGAGCACCCCGACCTGATGGAGTTCCTGAGCATCCTCACGGCGCTCCAGAACCTGCCGGCCTACACCGATCGCGATCCGGACAGCATCAGCGTGCGCCGGCGCGAGAAGGAGATGGCGCGGCGGCGGCTCACGCGGCTCGTGGAGAGCAGCCCGCGCGTCCGCGCCCACGTCGACGCGGCGCTCCGCGTCTTCAACGGCGAGCCGGGCCGCCCCGAGAGCTTCGACGCGCTGCACGAGCTGCTGGAGGCGCAGCCGTACCGCCTCGCCCACTGGCGCACCGCCGCGCACGAGATCAACTACCGCCGCTTCTTCGACAACAACGACCTGGCCGGCCTGCGCGTCGAGGACCCGGCGGTGTTCGAGGCGACCCACGCCCTGCTCTTCGAGCTGATGCGCCAGGGGAAGGCCCTCTGCCTGCGCATCGACCACCCCGACGGCCTCTACGACCCGGCGAAGTACTTCGACATGCTGCAGGCGCTGGCGCGCCGCGCCTGGGCCGCGTCGGGCGCGGACCTCGACGCCGAGCGGCCGGCCTACGTGGTGGCCGAGAAGATCCTGTCGGCCGGCGAGACGCTGCCCGGGCGCTGGGCCGTGCACGGCACGACCGGCTACGACTTCCTCAACGACGTGAACGGCCTGTTCGTCGAGCCGGCGAGCGCGCGGCGGCTCCGCCGCCTCTACGCCCGGCTGACCGGCCTCCAGCAGGCGTTCGACGAGGTCGTCTACGAGAGCAAGCGGCTGATCATGGAGACGGCGCTCGCGAGCGAGCTGACCGTGCTCACCCACGCCGTGGACCGCATCGCCGAGAGCGACCGCGACACGCGCGACTTCACCATGAACAGCCTGCGCGACGCGCTGACCGAGGTGGCGGCCTGCTTCCCGGTGTACCGCACCTACGTGACCGAAGCCGGCTGGACGCCGCGCGATCGCGAGATCATCGAGGAGGCCGTCGCGCGCGCCCGCCGGCGCAACCCGGCGCTCGAGCCGTCCGTATTCGCGTTCCTGCGCGACGTGCTGCTGCCGCCCGGCGCCGAGCGCCGCGACGGCCAGCCGCCGATCGAGGACCGCGCCACGGCGTGGCGGCTGCAGGTCGCCATGCGGTTCCAGCAGTACACCGCGCCCGTGCAGGCGAAGGGGCTCGAGGACACGGCCTTCTACCGGTACAACGCGCTCGTCCCGCTCAACGAGGTCGGCGGCGACCCGTCCCGCGTCGGCCGCACGCCCGCCGAGTTCCACGAGAGCAACCGGCGCCGCCTCGCCACCCGGCCCTTCGAGCTGGTGACCACCTCGACCCACGACACCAAGCTCGGGGAGGACGTGCGCGCGCGGCTCGACGTCCTGTCGGAGCTCCTGGACGAGTGGGGGCGCGAGGTGTCGCGCTGGATGCGCCTCAACCGCACGAACCGCCGGCTGGTGGACGGCGAGCCCGCGCCGGACCGGAACGACGAGTACCGCTTCTACCAGGTGCTGATCGGCATCTGGCCGCCCGACCAGGCGGAGCCGGTCGCGCCGCCCGAGATCGTCGCCCGCCTCCGCGACTACATGATCAAGGCGATCAAGGAAGCCAAGCTGCACACGAGCTGGATCAACGACCAGGAGGCCTACGACGAGGCGATGGCCGCCTTCGTCGATCAGACGCTCACCGGCCCCACGTCGGCGCGCTTCCTCACGGTGTTCCTCCCCTTCCAGCGCCGCGTGGCCTCGGCCGGCATGGTCAACTCGCTTGCCCAGACCGCGCTGAAGATCGCGGTGCCGGGCGTCCCGGATTTCTACCAGGGGAGCGAGCTGTGGGATCTGAACCTGGTGGACCCCGACAACCGCCGGCCGGTGGACTTCGCGCGGCGGCGGTGCCTGCTCGACGGGCTCGAGCCGCTGCTCGCAACGGCCGGCGCGGCGCGGGTGGAGGTGGTGGGCGGGCTGCTGGACGCGTGGCCGGACGGGCGGATCAAGCTGTACGTGACGGCGTGCGGGCTCCGCGCGCGGCGGCACGACCCCGAGCTCTTCCAGGCCGGCACCTACACGCCGCTCGAGATCGAGACGGTGCCGGGCACCGGCGCGGTGGCGTTCGCCCGCCTTTGCGGGGACCGCGCCGTCCTCGTCGTCGCGCCGCGGCTCTCGTCGGCCGTCGCGACGCCGGATCAGCCGTTCCCGCTCGGCGCCGAGAGCTGGAAGATCTCGCGCGTCCTCCTGCCGCCGGAGCTGGGGGGCCGCCGGTTCCGCAATCTCCTCACGGGCGAGCACCTGGAGCCGGCCCGCAAGCAGGACGAGGCCTGGCTGTTCCTGGCGCGCGTCTTCGCGACGCTCCCGGTCGCAATTCTGGAATCGGTTGCGTAGGCTTCGGGCGACAGGTTGCCGGCTACAGGAAGGGTTCGCGAGAACGCTCTTCCTGACCCCTGACCCCCATAGGCGTTAACCTAAGTGTTGACCTACGTGGCAGGCCGGCGGTAGTCTCTGTCTATGAAGCCTGCCCCAATTGACGAGTGGCGCGTGATCGAATCGATGTTGC
>JAHECP010000160.1 GCA_024641665.1 Acidobacteriota bacterium | reverse complement strand
ACGAACACGGCGGCCATCGACGCGGCCAGCCACGCCAGCGTCCGCCCGGCCGTGCCCCGGCGCCAGGCGATCAGCGCCAGGACGGCGCCCGCGAGCGCGAGCGCCTGGCCGATGCCCGCCTCCGCGGGCGCCGTCACCTCGAAGCGCTGGCGCGCCACGAGGTCGGCGACCGGCACGAGCGCGACGAGCACCAGCCCGTGGCCGAACACCACCGCCGTCGCCCATCGGCCGCCAGGGGCGCGCGCGCCGGCCGCCGGCGGCCGCGACAGCCAGGCGTCCCACACGGCCGCCGCCAGGATCGCGACGGCCGGGAAGGCCGGCAGGACGTAGGTGACGAGCTTCGAGCCGGCCAGGCTCAGGACGCCGACGTCGGCGGCGAGCCACCACCAGGCGAGGCGCGCGCCGGCCCCCCACCGCGCCGCCGACCGGCGCGCGAAGGGCAGGTACAGCACCCACGGCAGGCCGCCGCCGGCGACGATCGGGAGGTAGTACCACCACGGGCGCCCGCCGTGAATCTGCGTCGTGGTGGCGAAGCCCAGGAGATGCCGATCCACGAAGTAGTAATAGAGGTAGCCCGGCTGCGCGCGCTCCATCGCCAGGTACCACGGCGCGGCGATGGCCGCGCCGACGCCGAGCGCCACGACGCCGCCCACCGAGAGACGCCAGATCAGCCGCCGCTCGGCGAGCAGCCAGATCGCGAACGGGACGCCGACGAGCGCCACGCCCGCCAGGCCCTTGGTCAGCATCGCGAGCCCGACGAAGAGGCCGGCGGCCGCGGTCTCGGCCGCGATGCCCCCGGCCGAGGCCCGCGCGTGGGCCCGCCAGAGGAACAGCATCGCGAGGTTGGTCCACGGCACGAGCGCCACGTCGTGCACGGCCGCCTGGTCGAGCGCGAGCGGCACGATCATGGTGGCGTACATGACGCCGGCGAGCAGGCCGGCCCGCCGGGACACCAGCGCCCCGGCGAGCCACGCCGTCGTCAGCGCCCCGAACAGGCCGAAGAGGAGCCCCGGCAGGCGGACGCCGGTCTCGGTCATCCCGACGAGATCGAGCGAGGCGGCCTCGGCCCAGAAGAAGAGCACGGGCTTGTCGAGGAAGGGCTGGCCGAGCACACGCGGCGTCACCCAGTCGCCGCGCTCGACCATCTCCTGGGCGATCGAGGCGTGCAGCCCCTCGTCCGGATCGACGAGCGGGATGTCGAGCGCGAGCGGCAGGGCGTAGCGCACCAGGGCGAGCGCCAGCAGGCCGGCGGCCACCCAGCGCGCCCGCGACCCCGCGCTCCCCGCCCCGCCGCCCGGCCGGTCCGCCCCGCCCATGACTACTCGGAGGGCGCCGGCAGGAAGCTGCGCGCCTGCCGATCGAACTCCTCGGGCGCCGCCACGGCGGGGTTCAACCATTCGATCACGGCGGCGAAGCCGAGGCTCTCGGGGTCGAACTTGAGATACTCCGACACGACCGAGATCACCTTGAAGCCCTCGCGGAGCTGGAAGCTGAGCGTCGCGTCCTTCAGCCGGCCCGCGACGACCGCGGCGACGTACTCGTCGGGGCTCATCTTCCTGGCGTGGCGGTGGTAGCCGCGCAGCCGGGCGCCGGCGCGGATGCGCAGCAGGCCGAGACGCTCGACCAGCTCGCGCCGCGCGTGGTAGAGGCGCTTGCCGATGCCGCGTCGCTGCACGGCCGGATCCACCATCACCTCGGCGCCGTACAGGGTGTGCCCGTTCTCGGGGTCGTGGTTGGTGAACATGCCATGGTCGGTGAAGTCGCGCCAGTTCATGTGCATCTGGTACTCGTCCCAGAGGATGATCAGGCTGGCCGCCATGCCGACGATCAGGCCGCCCGGCTCCTCCACCGCCACGAACTGGCCGTCGGGGAACACGTCGAGATGCGACGAGAGCTGCCGCTCGTTCCACGGCGGCGAGCCGGGGTACACGGCCTCGGTCAGCCGGCCGATGCCCGCGAAGTCCTCGCGGGCCGTGGTGCGCACGACGATCCGGGTCGGTGGGCGGCTCACAGGCTCACCTCCTCGAGATCCGCCACGATGGACGCCGTCTGGCGGCTGTCGTTCAGGGGCACGACGGTCCCGCTGACCCGCGAGTCCAGGATCGTGTCGAGGTTCAGCTCGCCGATGACCATCATCTCCTGGTTGGGCTGTCCCTCGGCCAGGATGCCGTCGCGCGAGAAGGGAAAGTCGCTCGGCGTCAGGATCGCCGCCTGGCCGTAGTTGAGCGACACGGCGGGCACCATCGGCAGCGACCCGACGGTGTGCGCCACCACGACGTACATCTGGTTCTCGATGGCGCGCGCCTGCGCGCAGTACCGCACCCGGAGGAACCCCTGGCGATCGTCGGTGCAGCTCGGCACGAGCAGGATGTGGGCGCCGGCCCGCGCGGCGACGCGCGCAATCTCGGGGAACTCCACGTCGTAGCAGATCGCGACCCCGACCTTGCCGAAGTCGGTGTTGAACACGCGCACGCCCGAGCGCGCCCGCACCTTCCAGTCCTGCACCTCGAACCGCGTCATGTGCAGCTTGCCCTGGATCCCCCGGCTGCCCGACGGGCCGAAGAAGTACGAGTCGTTGAAAACGGTGTCATTCGCCGCGTCCAGGATCGGGATCGTTCCGGCCAGGATGTACATCCGGTGCTTCTGCGCCAGCGACGTCATGAGCTCGATGAAGGCGGACGCCTGCGCCGCGAGGCTTCGCACCTGCTGGTCGATGGGCCGGCGCACGTCGCCGAGCGTCAGGAGCTGGATCGTGAAGTACTCGGGGAACACCACGAGCCGGCACTCGTAGTCGACGGCCGTCTCGACGAGGGCGACGACCTGCGCGCGGAACTGGTCGAAGCTCGTCACCGGACGGATGTAGTACTGCAGGGACGCGACGCGCAGGCGATCCATGATCCTCCGGATGCGGCGATGACGTTCGGTCGAGGGGGCCGGCGGGTGCGTGTCATTATGACATGCCCGCGCGCGGAGCTCATTGCCAGCGGAACAGCTGGAGCGCCAGCCCGAAGCTCACTAACCCCCAAACCACGAGGATGCCCATCTCGAGCGGCAGCGCCGAGAGCGACCGGCCGTCCAGCATGACGGCCCGCAGCGCGTCGTTGAACGCCGTGAGCGGAATCACCTTGATGATCGGCTGCATCGCCGCCGGGAACTGCGACGTGGGGAAGAAGACGCCCGACAGCAGCCAGAGCGGCAGCATGACGACGTTGAGCAGCCCCGACACGGCCTCGATCGTGCGCGCGCGACTCGCGATGAGCAGGCCCAGGCCGGCGAAGCTGATCCCGCCGAGGAACAACAGCGCCCCGCAGGCGAGGTACGACCCCTGGTTGCCGACGCCGAACGCCAGCCGCGCGAACCCCAGGAAGACCACCGCCTCGGGCACGAGGAACGCCAGGCGCGCCAGGATCTGCGCCGCCAAATAGTCGCGCCGGCGCATGGGCGTGGCCACGAGCCGCTTCAACAGCTTGCGGTTCCGTGTCTCGACGATCGCGAACCCGATGCTCCAGAGGCCGGTCGACATCACGTTCAGGCCGAGCAGCCCCGGCACCAGCCAGTCGATGTAGCGCGAGCCGGGCACCTCGGCCGCCTGCTCGACCGGCGTCCACCGGTCCTCGCGACCCGCCGCCCGCTCGAGCGCATCGTCCACCGCCAGGCGCGCGAGACGGCTCTGGGCGCGCGTGGGGTCGTACCGGTAGGCCGGCGGCGTGCCGGGCCGCACGACCATGTCCACCCGGCCGTCGCGGAGCGCGGTCTCGATCGCCCCGGCCGCCAGCCGCTCCACCGTGAAGCCGGCGCGCGGCTCGAGCGCCGCGACGATCGCGCCGGCGCCCGGCCCGTCCTCCACGCCGACGCGCACCGGCACGCGCCCCGGCGAGCGGAACGCGATGCCGAGGCCGAGCGTGAGAATCGCCGGGAAGGCGAACGCCCAGAACAGGGCCTCGGGCTCGCGCAGATACTCGCGCACCCGGGCGAGCGTCAGTTGCCAGAGCGCCGAGCGTGCGGCCCATGCCTCAGCCATCGCGCAGATGTCTCCCGGTGAGCGCCATGAACACGTCCTCGAGCGTCGCCGAGTGGGTGGTGAGCCGCGCGAGCCGCGCGCCCGCCGGCTCGAGCGCCGCGAGCAGGGCCGGCACGGCCAGGTGCGGCGCGCTCGTCGCCAGGAGCACCGCGCCGTTCTCGCGGCGGACGCCGGTGACGCCGGCGAGCGCCCGCAGCCGCTCGTCGGGCGGCGTCACCGTGGGTTCGATGAGCGCGAACTCGATCACGTGGTCGCCGCCGAGGAGCGACACGAGCTCGGCGGGCGTGCCGAGCGCGATCACCCGGCCGGCGTCCACGACCGCGACGCGGTGGCAGAGGGTCTCGGCTTCCTCCATGTAGTGCGTCGTCAGGAGCACGGTGCCGCCGTCGCGCAGGAAGTCCTCGAGCAGCGCCCAGAGCTGCCGGCGCGACTGCGGATCGAGGCCCGTCGTCGGCTCGTCGAGGAAGAGGAGCTCCG
Organism: Acidobacteriota bacterium; assembly: GCA_024641665.1. Lineage (GTDB taxonomy): Bacteria > Acidobacteriota > Vicinamibacteria > Vicinamibacterales > JAHECP01 > JAHECP01. Next base: position 8,211 of record JAHECP010000160.1, on the reverse strand, counting down.
GCCGGCCGACCAGCGCGCAGCCGACGGCGAGCCGCTGGCGCTGGCCGCCCGACAGCCGGCCGACGCGACTCGTCCGCTTCGCGTCGAGCCCGACCACCCGCAGCACGTCCCCGACCGGGCGCGCGTGGCGGTAGAAGGCGTGGAACAGCCCGAGCGTCTCCTCGACGGTGAGCTTCTCCTCGAGCCGCGTCTCCTGGAGCTGGATGCCGAGGCGCTCGCGCAGCCGGCCCGCCCCGTCCGCCCACCGGGCGCCCAGCACCTCGACCTCGCCGGCGTCGGGCTGGAGCAGCCCCTCGAGAATCTCGATGGTGGTGGTCTTGCCGGCGCCGTTCGGGCCGAGCAGGCCGAAGCACTCACCCGCGCGAACCTCGAGGTCGAGGCCGTCCACCGCGACGACGGGACCGTAGCGCTTGACGAGGCCGGTGCAGCGCAGGGCGGCGGGCGGCGCCGCGCTCGCGGAAGGCATGAACCATTGTAGTCGGCCTCATGCCCGTCCCCCGCGCGCCCTTTTCGGGTATGGTGTCGGGTGACGATGAGCCCGAGCCCCCCGGCGGCCCGCCCGGCCCGGTCCTGGATCGAGGTGTACTATCTCGCCACTCCGCTCTTCGCGCTGGCCGACTGGCTCGGCGCGAACGTGCGCGCGGTGGGGCTGGCCGGGCATCCCGAGATCCGCGCCGGCTACTACGTGATCTGCACCGTCGCCGGCGCGCTCGTGCACGTCCGCCCGTCCTGGTCGGCGGGCGTCGGCCTGCTCGAGTCGTCGGCCAACGTGCTCCTGCTCGTGCTCGCGGTGCTCCTGCCCTACTACGACGCCGTCGCGAGCGTCGCCGCGGGCGGCGGCACCGGCGCGCTCCCCATGACGCCGGCCTTCCTGGCGAACTTCCTGATCTCGGGCGCGGTGTGGACGAGCGTGTTCTACCGCTCGGTCCGGCGCCTGCAACCGTAACGCCAGGCTTCAAGGTGCACCGGGGTGCAACGTGCACGAGGGTGCACAGGGTGTGAGGAGGCGCCAAGCCTGACGCTGGGGCGCAGCTTCCTTCAGTGTCGGCAACTGAAAAGAAGCCGCGCGCCATCGAAGTGTCCGCGCCACCGCACACCCTTGTGCACCGTGTGCACCTCTTGCACCCCTGTGCACCCTAGAACGCCGTGACGACGCCGATCGACAGGCGCGCGGCCTTGTGCTCGACGTCGCGGCCGACCTCCGCGAGCAGCCGGACGTTGCGGGCGAGCAGGTGGTTCAGCGTGAGCGACACGCTCTCGTGGCGCGCCAGCGGGTCGTCCGACGCGACCTTGTTGTAGAGCCCGCTCAGCACCCAGGGTCCGTCCTGACCGCGCGGGAAGAAGTGCAGCTCGGCGAAGCCGCCCCGCGTCTTCACGTCGGGCCCGGCGGCGCCGGTGAACCACGGGTCGTTGTCGCGCCGCTCCAGGTATTCCGCGCTGAACTGCCAGCGCGGGGAAAGGTCGAGCACGAGGTCGGGCCCGAAGTAGTAGGTGCGGTTCTTCAGCCCGCCCTCCCCCTTCTCCTTGCCCCAGTAGGTGAAGAAGCCCACGCGCCCGCGGCCGTCCAGGGCGCGCGCGAGACGCAGGGCCACGTTCTTGAAGGCGTCGCGGTCGAAGTTGTCGAAGTCGTCGGCCATGTCGATCCCGTTGCCGTTGACCACGAAGCCGACCGTCTCGATCTCCCCCGGCAGCGTGGCGCCGATCATGACGCCGCGGTCGTAGGTCAGGTCCACGGCCGCGTGGCCGACGTGCGTGCGGAAGATCTCGTAGTCGAACCGCTCCAGCCTGAGCTCCCGCTTGAACATCGGGTCGCACACCTGGAACTGGCCGGCGGTCACGTCGATCGGCAGCCCGAACACCTGGTTGAACTGCATCCAGACGTCCTCGAGGCCGAAACCGCCGCCTTTCTCGAGGATGCCGTAGAAGTAGTAGGAGATGGTGTCGGTGATCGGCGAGCCCGACAGGAACTTGAGCACCCACGGCCATTCGACGTCGGTCTTCGCGATCGCGTCCTGCTTCCACGACGCGTAGCCCTCGATGCGCGCGGCGAACGGGAAGTCGCGGAGCAGCCGGAGCGTGGGGTCGCCGGTGTCGATCACCGCGCGCGCCGGCTCCTGGCTGGGGTCCTCGAGGCGGAAGCCGCGGGCGGCGAACGCCTCGCCGAACGGCTTGAGGCGCGGGATCGGGGCGTGACAAGTCGAGCACGAGAACTGGTACTTGCGGGCGAACGCCGGAATGGCGTGCGCGGGGGCCGACACGAGCGACACGAGCAGGCCGGCGGCCATTCCGCGAAGGAGCGTGGCGGTGCGCATGAGGCCTCCTACGGCAGGATGTTGACCGTCGTCACGTGCGAGTTCACCGTGATGGGCCGCCACTCCTCTTCCGGCACCTTCAGGTACTCCGCCACCGACGAGACGAGCCTCGAGTAGTAGACCGTCGCCGTGACCGTCAGCGGCCCGGCGGGCATCGCGCCCGGCAGCTGCCAGGTGTAGGTCTCGCTGACCGCCTGCAGCGGCGCCAGACGGTAGTCGGGGCCGAAGCTCGCCGTGTTCCACTGCGCGATGGTCATCCGGCCCTTGGGGTCGAGGTACGGCAGGCGGAAGATGCGGTCGCCCGCCGGCACCATGCCGTCCCGCTTGAGGCCCGGGAAGTCCGGAATCCCCTTGATGTCGCCGATGTCCTGGTACGCGAGCGCGTCGGACGCGATCGTGTAGTCCTCGCCTTCGAAGCCCTTGCGGTCGACGCGCAGGTGGTACACCTTGCCCGCGGCGTCCTTCGCCTCGACGTGCAGCCACAGCACGCGCTCTTCCGCCGACCCGCTCGGGACCTTGTGGCCCGCCTTCGCGTTCACCACGACGGCGGTCAGCTTGAGCGATTCGCCCGGCTCGACCTCGCGCACCGCCGGGTGGATGCGCACCTCGATCACCCCGCCGACCTTGCCCGGGTCGTGCGCGCCGTGGAACAGGTGCTGGCGCACGTCCGGCCGCGTTCCGCCCATGAGGGCGCTGCGGCCGGGCGCGGGCGGCATGTGGCAGTCCTGGCACTGAATGCCCCCCTTGCCCTGGGGCCCCTCGCGCCACTCGAGGTGGGTGGCCTTCACGTAGACGCCGTACGGGCTCTGCTCGTTGTGGCAGGTGCCGCAGAAGTCGCCCGTCTTCATGAACGCGTTGAACTGGGTCTTGTGGTACGGGCTCTCGACGTTGTCCCGAGGCCCCTGCTTGGTCTTGCCCGGCGCGACCTCCCAGCTGAAGTTGAACGGCGGATCGCCGTGCCCCTTGATGACGGTGTGGCAGAGGTCGCACGAGACGCCTTCGTTCGCGCGCGTCTTCGCCGCCGGACGCTGCGGCGGCACGTCGCCGGCCAGGAACGAGAAGGGCGCGTGGCAGCCGTTGCAGCCCGCCTTCACGCCGGCCACCTTCGGGTCCTTCTCGGCGTGCGGCACGGCGAGCTCGTAGTACTCGATCTCGTCCCACGAGTGCGTGAACGCCTGCGACATCATCGCCTGCTCGTGCTGCCGGGCGATGTCCACGTGACAGGCCGCGCACGCGGTCGGGCGCTCGAAGTCGTCGTAGCGCTGGGTGCCCAGGGCGGCGTCGCCGAACTTGCCGGTCGTCTGGGCGAACGCCGCGAGTGCGAGCAGGCTCAGCAATACCGCCCCCCGGCCGATCAGGGTCGTTCGTGACATCGTGTCCTCGCTTGTGTCGGCCGGGCGCCCGCGCGGCGTCCACCCACGCCCCGCGGGCACCCGGCATGATGGTAGGCAGCCAGTCCGTCCCGGCCCGACGCAAAGCGGGTACCCGCCGCAAGCCCCGGAAACCGGCCTCACACGAGGCCGGACGCGGCGAGATCCCGGCGAAGCGCCGGGTTCCCGCGACGCGGCCGGCGCGCCGGCTCAGCCTTGGGTGCCTCCGGAGTTTTTCCCCCGCGCCTCGGGTGTTTTCCCCCCCACCGCTGGGTCGTCGGCCGGATTGTCGCCATCGGCCCCGGGGCTTACATTGCGTATAGCAAGAGCCGAGCATCACTCGGCCGACAAGGAGGCTCGAACATGTTCCGGCACACTGGCGGCGAACTCACCAAGCACGGCTTCTACTGGAACCCCCGCACCTGGCAGGTGACGCTCGTCGAGCGGCAGGGCGGCGTGTTGCCCGGCCCGGCGACCGAGCGCTACGCCCGGGTCCCGGTGCTCGCGATGCTGATCGTGGCCCCGATCATGGGCGCGGCCTACGTGATCTTCCTCCCCGTGATCGGCTTCGCCATGGTCCTCGAGTTCCTGGGCCGGCACGCGTTCCGCGGCGCCAAGTCCGGCGCCATGACGATGGCCGCGGTCGTCTCCCCCCGCTGGCGCCCGGGCGAGGCCTACCTGGCGAAGGACGAGAAGGAGGAGAAGGGGGAGAAGGAGGAGAAGAGCGAGGAGGACGGGAAGAAGGCCGAGGAATGACGAATGCTGAATGTCGAATGTCGAATTCGGAATGCTGAATGCCGAATGCTGAAATGCGGAGCCCTCAATTCGGTCCCCGTCTTCCTCAATTCGACATTCAACATTCGACATTCGCCATTCGGAACGATCATTCCACGCGTATGACACCCCGGCGGAGGGCGAAGCGGATGAGGTCGGTTCGGCTGTGCAGATCGAGCTTCTCCATGATGTGCTCGCGATGCGACATCGCGGTCTTGACGCTGATGTCGAGGAGCTCGGCCACCTCCTTGTTGCTCTTGCCCTCGGCCACCAGCTTCAGGACCTGCTTCTCCCGATCCGTCAGGGTGTCGTAGGGGTCGGCCGCCGAGTCGGCGGCCGGCCCCTCCCGTTCCCGCATCGCTTCGCGGGCGACGTCGGGATCGAGCACGAGCCCGCCGCGCGCGGCCGCCCGCACGGCGGCCACCAGCTCCGCCCCCGCGGTCTTCTTCAGCACATAGCCCGCCACGCCGAGCTTCAGGAAGCGGCGGATGTACTCGCGGTCCTCGTACTGGCTGAGCACCAGCACCTTCACCTCGGGCAGCTCCTTGCGGATCTGGAGGGTGGCCTCGAGGCCGCCGAGCCCCGGCATGGCGATGTCCATCAGCACGAGGTCCGGGCGCAGCCGCCGGCAGGCCTCGATCGCCTCGGTGCCGTCGGCCGCCTCGCCGACCACCTCGATGTCGTCGGCGGGCTGCAGCAGCGCGCGCACGCCGTCGCGCACGATGGCGTGGTCGTCGGCAATCACGACGCGGATGCTAGGCATGGGCACCGTCCTTCGGAAGGGGCACGCGGACCGTCACGTGCGCGCCGCGCCCCGGCGCCGAGTCGATGGTCAGGTGGCCGCCGACGAGCTCCACGCGCTCGCGCATGCCGAGCAGGCCGAGGCCGCGGGCGGTCTCGCCGGTGACGCTCACGGCCGCCGGCTCGAAGCCGCGCCCGTCGTCCTCGATCTCGATCACCAGCTCGCCGTCCTCCAGCGCGCATTGGATGAGCACGGTTTCGGCGCCGGAGTGGCGGGCGACGTTCGTGATGGCCTCCTGCACGACGCGGAAGAGGGCGATGGCCATCTCGGGCGGCAGCCGGCGCTCCGGGTCGGGGCACTCGCAGCGCACGGTGACGCCGAGCGGCGCCAGCGTCCGCTCGGCGTACCAGCGGATGGCCGGCAGCAGGCCCAGGTCGTCGAGAATCGACGGCCGGAGGTCGAAGATGAGGCGGTGCAGCTCGTCGAGCGCGCGGACGGTGAGCGTCTTCGCGTTGGCCAGGCGCTCGCGAACCGCCCCGTCCGGGAGCGACGCCGCGGCCGTCTCGAGCCGCATCGCCAGCACGCTGAGCGTCTGGCTCGTCTCGTCGTGCAGCTCGCGCGCGATGCGCTTGCGCTCGTCCTCCTGCGCCACGATCACGCGGGTCAGCAGCTGGCCGCGCCACTGCTCCCGCTCCTGCAGCTCGCGGTTGAGCCGGGCCAGCTCGCGGGTGCGCTCGTCCACGCGGCGCTCGAGCAGCTCGTTGGCCTCCGCGACCTCGTCGAGCGAGCGCTTGAGATCGACGCGCATGGCGTCGAGCGCCTGCCCCAGGCGGCCGACCTCGTCGCGGCCGAGCGGTGGAATCGGGTCGGAGAGCTCGCCGGCGCCGATCCGTTCGGCGGCCAGGGTGAGCAGGACGACCGGCCGGGTGACGCTGCGCGCCGCGCCCCAGGCGAACAGGCTGCCCAGCCCCAGCAGGATGGGCCCCAGAATGAGCAGGCGGCGCCGGAACTCGGTGACGGCGGTCAGCGACTCGTTCGTCGCTTCGCGCAGCACGATCACCCAGGGGGCGCGCGCCAGCGGCGCGAGCACGAGCGCCCCGACGGCGGCGCCGGCCGCCGCCTGGCGATCGTCCTCGCCCGGCACGCGGTTGCGCAGGACGTCGGCGACCGCGGCCGCGTCCTCGCTCCGCGCGAACTGGCGGCCGGGCTCGGTCGTGGCCAGCACGTGCCCCAGGCCGTCCACCAGCTCGACGCGCTCGGCCGGCCGCGCGCGGAGCGTGCGCAGGACGCCCGCGAACCCGGCGGCCCGCGGATCCAGCTCCCCCACCACGAGCCCGGTGACCTGGCCGCGGAAGTCGTGGATGGGCACCAGCAGATACAGGCTCAACCGATCGCCGTCGACGATCAGGTTGGTGACCGTCGGCCGGCCGTCCAGGGCGGCCTGGCGGGCCGCGGCGTCGAGCCGCGCGTTCGTCGCGTCGAGCGGCTCGCGCGGCGGCTCCTGCGCGATGGGCCGGCCGGCCACGTCGACGATGAAGATCGCGCGCATGAGGTGCGCGTTCGAGATGGCGGCCCGGAGCGCGGCGTACTCCGGCGCCACGTCCTCGTCGGTGGGATCCACGCGAGGCGCGGCCGCCACGCCCTGCAGCAGCTCGAGGTTCGCGCGCACCACGTCGTCGACCTTGTTGGCGAAGCTCGCGGCGACCAGCTGCCGCTCCTCGCCGAGCCGCTGGCTCAGCTGGGACAGGCTGCCCCAGCTGGCGGCGCCGAGCGCCACGAGCGGGCCCAGCACGCCGACGCCGATGAGCACGAACACCCGCACCTGCAGGCGGCGCCAGCCCTCGCGGTCGTCGGCCCCGTTGACGGTCATGGGCGTCTCCGTCGCACGCTGTGCGCGATCGTCAGCAGCTCGTTGGCCGGCCCGGCATACCGGAACGCCAGCGTGACGTCAGGACGATACCAGATCAGGTCGTTGGCAATCGCGCCGTCGGCGAGCTGCAGCCGGAAGAGGGTCGCCTCGCCGTCGGCCATCGGGATCGGGACGGTCTGCAGGACCCGGCCGGCCGGCATGAGCGCCATCGGCACCGTCGCGCGCGGGCCGACGGCCTGATAGATCACGAGCCGATCGGGGCTGCCGTCCCGGCCCGCAAAGGCGAGCGCCGACGCGGCCGGCGGGCCCGCGTAGACCCGGATCGAGGCGGGCGGCCACTGCAGCGTGTCGGGAAAGAACGCCGGCAGGAACAGGCGCGTGCCCAGCGCCCGCTCCGCGCCCGCGATCGACTGATAGCGGACGACTCCCCGCCGCTCTCCGGCCAGCACCCGCGGCAGCGCGTCGAGCGCGCGCAGGGCGAGTCCGGCCGCCAGCAGAACGACCACGAGGCCGCCGAGGAGGGCGGCCACCTCCCGCGCCGGCGAGCGAGCGTCCGGAAGCCTCTCGCGCATGGCGTCACACCACGAAGAACAGCAGGGCCGTCACCGACACGGCGGCGAGGCCCAGCCGCGCCGCCGGGAACGCCGCGGGCCGGGGCGGCCACGCCGCCAGGAGCCGCGTCCGGCGCCGCTCGATCGCCGCGACGCGTCCCCGGGCGGCGAGGTCGCCCAGGAACTCGTCGAAGGGGCCGACGTCCCGCCCGGGGGCCGTGCCCGCGGGCCGGCGGTCCCGCGACAGCGCGGCCATGCCCTCGGCCAGCGCCTCGGGTCCGCCGGTGGCCCGCGCGGCCCGGTCGTCGGCGCGCCGCTCCATCTCCTGGATCGCCGCGCGGGCGACGATCTGCGCCACCGGATTGAGGGCCAGCGCGGCGCGCACGATCATCACGCTCCAGCCGAGCAGCAGGTCGCGCCCGAGGACGTGCGCGAGCTCGTGCGCGAGGGCCGCGCGCACGGCCGGGCCGCTCAGCCGCGCCAGCGCCCCGCTCGAGACGACGATCGCGGGCCGCGCGAGGCCCGACGTGAAGAGCACCGGCGCGCTCGACCGCACGTGCCGGATCCCGGGGACGCGCGCCAGGCCCATCTC
>JAHECP010000159.1 GCA_024641665.1 Acidobacteriota bacterium | reverse complement strand
CGGCCGACGCGGCCCGGCGCGGCCGCGCGCGAGCGACGGCTGACATCCAAGAAGCGGCGCGGCGCCGTGAAGGCGCTGCGCGGGCGTGACAGACGGGGCGACGAGTGACCATGGGCGAGACAATCCGGCGTCTGGCGTCTCTGGTGTGTGCGGTGTCCTGCGCGGCGGCGTTCCTCTCCTGTTCCGGCCTCCCGGCCGGTGTGAAGCCGGAGCGCAAGGCCAGCCAGCGGGTGTTCGTGATCGGCTTCGACGGCATGGATCCGACGCTCGCGCAGAAGTGGATGGACGAGGGCCGGTTGCCCAACTTCAAGAAGCTGGCCGAGGAAGGCACCTTCGTGCCGCTGGGATCGACTCAACCGTCCGAGTCGCCGACGGCGTGGTCGAGCTTCGCCACCGGCGCGAACCCCGGCAAACACGACATCTTCGACTTCCTGCGGCGCGATCCGAAGACCTACACGCCCGACTTCAACATGGTCAAGAAGATCCCGCCGGAATTCCTCTGGGGCTTCATCCCGATCAAGGCGCCGAAGGTCGTGTCGACCCGCGGCGGCACGTCGTTCTGGGTCTACGCCGGCCGGGACGGGATTCGCACGCGGGTGCTCACCGTGCCGGTCACCTTTCCGCCCGAGACCATCGCGCACGGGGTGATGCTCGCCGGCCTGCCGACGCCCGACGTGCGCGGCACGCTCGGGACCTACTACTACTGGGCCACCGATCTCAGCCGGTACGAGGAGGGCAACTCCGAGTTCGGCGGCATCCTCAAGCGGCTCGTGCTCGACGGCGACACGGCGAAGACCGAGCTGGTGGGTCCGCCCAACCCGATCGTCCGGCAGGAGCTGCGCGAGGCGCGCGCGAAGGTGCCGCAGACCGACGCCGACAAGACGCGTATCGCCGAGCTCGAGGCGCGCGAGGACCTGCGGCTGCCCGTCGTCATCCACTGGGACCGCGCCAACCGCGCCGCGACGATCGACATCGCGGGCAACTCGATCCACCTCCGTGAGGGCGACTGGAGCCCGTGGGTCAGCCTCGAGTTCGACGTCAACGTGCTCGTCCGGATCCACGGCATCACGCAGTTCTACCTGGTGCGCGCCGGCGACGAGCTGCAGGTGTACGCGTCGCCCGTCGGCATGGACCCGCGCAACCCGCCGGTGCCGATCTCGAAGCCCGACGACTTCTCGGCGCACCTCGCCCAGCAGATCGGCTTGTACCGGACGCTCGGGTGGGCCGAGGCGGCCGACAAGCCGCTCAACGACGGGCGCCTCGAGGAGCAGGCCTTCCTGGACGACTCGAACCGCGCGATGGACGACCGCGAGCGGATCATCTTCAAGGAGCTCGAGGACCCCAACTGGGATCTCTTCGTCTGCGCGATCGAGACGACCGACCGCATCTCGCACATGATGTGGCGGCTGATGGACACGAAGCACCCGATGTACGACCCGGTGCTGGCCGCCAAGTACGGCGACTCGATCGAGCGGATCTACCGCCGGGCCGACGACCTGATCGGACGCCTGCGCGCGAAAGTGCCCAAGGACGTCGTCTTCATGGTGATGTCCGACCACGGCTTCCACTCGTTCCGCCGCGGCGTGAACCTGAACACCTGGCTGGTGCAGAACGGCTACATGACGCTCAAGGGCCAGGAGGGCGGCCAGAAGACGCTCGAAGACCTCTTCGGGCACGGGCAGTTCTTCGAGGACGTGGACTGGAGCCGCACGAAGGCCTACGCCGTCGGCCTCGGCCAGATCTACTTCAACCTGCGCGGGCGCGAGGGCCAGGGCATCGTTTCCCCCGGCGCGGAGTACTCGGCGCTCCAGGACGAGATCCGCTCGAAGCTGCTGACGCTGACCGACCCCGAGAACGGCGCACGCGTGTTCGGCGACATCTACAAACGCGACGACATCTACTGGGGCGAGTACCTGCCGAACGCGCCGGACCTCGAGGTGGGGTTCAACGACGGTTACCGCGTCGGCTGGCAGGACACGCTCGGCGGGATCGCGAAGGCGGTCATCCAGGACAACGACCGCAAGTGGAGCGGCGACCACTGCGCCACGGCCACCGACATCAGCGCCGGCGTGCTCTTCGTCAACCGGAAGATCGACACGATGACGCCGAGCATCATGGACCTCTCCCCCACGATCCTCAAGCTGCTCGGCGTGCCGATGCCCGCCGGCCTCGACGGGAAGCCGATCATGTAAAGCCGGGGCTCCGCCCCGGACCCCGGCTCGCTCGCTCGCGGGGGCCCCTTCGCCCCGCGCCGCTCCTTTCTCGGATCGGCGGGGCCCCCTGCACCCCGCCTGGCGCGTTCGGTGGCGTGGGGCCCACACGCCCACGCCACCTCCGCGCTCTCGCGGGCCGCGCCGTGCGCGGCCTGGGCGTGGGCTCCGTCCCGGACCCCGGCTCGGTGAAGGCGCAGATGGACCCGCGTGCCTTACAATGACTCGCGGTGCGTCCACGTGCGCAATTTACGGCCTGCCGGCTGGAGTCCTCCACGCCCGTTAGCGCCGGACGTCGGTCGCGCGGGCGGGCGCTCGCCCGCGCGGCGGTCGTTCTGACGACGCTCGCGCTTGCGACCCACGCCACCGCGCAGCAGGCGCCCGCGGCGCCCGGGCGGCGCGCAGTCGCCGCCGTCCGCCTAGCGGCCGACGAGTCGATGGCGCTCGACGGTCGCCTCGACGAGCCGGCGTGGCGGCGGGCGCGGCCGGCGGACGGATTCCTTCAGCAGGATCCCGACAACGGTGCGCCGGCCACCGAGCCGACCGAGGTCCGGGTGCTCTTCGACCGGCACCGGCTCTACCTCGGCGTCATCTGCTACGACTCGGAGCCGGACCGGCTGCTCGGCAACCAGATGCAGCGCGACCAGCCGTTCGACGCCGACGACCGGTTCCGGTGGACGATCGACCCGTATCTCGACGGTCGCACCGGCTACTTCTTCGAGATCAACCCCTCGGGCGCGATGGGCGACGGTCTGCTGAGCATCGGGGCCTCGGGCGGCGCGACCGACGACGAGAGCGGCCTGAACCGGCAGTGGGACGGCATCTGGATCGCCCGCGTGCGCCGGACCGACACCGGGTGGACGGCCGAGATCGAGCTGCCGTTTCGCACCTTCAACTTCGATCCGCAGAGCCGCGCCTGGGGCCTCAACTTCCAGCGGACCATCCGGCGGAAGAACGAGGAGACGCTCTGGTCGGGCTTCGCGCGCAACCAGGGGCTGCTGCGGATGGCGAACGCCGGCTTGCTGACCGGCCTGGAAGACATCAGCCAGGGCATCGGGCTGGACCTGAAGCCGTACGTGGTGGGCACCGCCGACGCGGCGCCGGCCCGCGGCGCGGACGCGCTCACCGGACACGCCGATGCCGGCCTGGATCTCTTCTACAACCTGACGCCGAGCCTGCGCGCGAACTTCACGCTCAACACCGACTTCGCCGAGACCGAGGTGGACCAGCGTCAGGTCAACCTGACGCGCTTTCCGCTCTACTACCCCGAGAAACGCGATTTCTTCCTGGAAGGCTCGGGCTTCTTCGATTTCTCGCGCGAGCCGGGCAACGCCGTCGTGCCGTTCTTCAGCCGCCGCATCGGCCTGGACGCCGAGGGCACTCCCCAGAAGATCGACTACGGCGTCAAGCTCACGGGGCAGGTTGGCGCCCAGGACGTCGGAGTGCTCCAGGTGCGGACGGCTCAGGACGACGCCGCGGCGGGCGAGGACTTCACCGTGCTGCGCGTCCGGCGGCGGCTGCTCGCGCAGTCCTACGCCGGCGCGATCTACACGCGGCGCGCCGCGCGAACGCCGGGGGCCGAGGCCCTGCAGACGGCGGGCGTCGACCTCAGCCTCGCCACGTCCACCTTCCGCGACCGCCAGAACCTCGAGTTCAGCGCGTTCTGGCTCTGGAACACCAACCCGCTGGGCACCGGGGGCAACCTGGCGTACGGCGCGCGCCTCAACTATCCCAACGATCTATGGAACGCCCGCGTCTCGTTTCGCGAGCTGCAGGCGCACTACGATCCGGCCATCGGCTTCACGCCGCAGACGGGCTACCGGCGGGTCAATCCCGTCGTGCGCTTCTCGCCGCGGCCGCGGCAGAGTCCCTACGTCCGCCGCTTCTCGTTCGAGATGCACCTCGACCTCCAGGGTGACCTGCACAACGCGCTGCTGACGCGCAAATGGGACCTGACCGTCTTCGAGGTGGACTTCCAGTCGGGCGATCAGGTTCAGGTGCACGTCATCCCGGATCGCGAGCGCCTCGATCACCCCTTCAAGATCTACGAGGGCATCATCCTGCCGGTTGGCAGCACGTACGACTTCACGCGCTACCGCGTTGAGGCCACGACGGCGAACCAGCGGGTCGTCGCGGCCAGCGGTCAGATGGAGACGGGCGAGTTCTACTCAGGCCGCCGGCGCCAGATCGGCCTGACGTTGACCGTCCGTCCGCGCGCCGGCCTCTTCGCCGCGCTCGAGAGCGAGTGGAACGACCTCCACCTGGCCGAAGGCCACTTCTGCACGAGCCTCTACCGCGTGCAGCTCGGCACCCAGTTCAGCCCGTGGATCTCGCTCGGCAACACCGTGCAGTACGACTCGGTCAGCCGCCTGCTCGGCTGGCAGTCACGCTTCCGCTGGATCCTGCGACCGGGCAACGACGTCTATCTCGTCTACACGCACAACTGGCAGGACGACCTGCTCGGGGGATGGCGAACGTTCGACCGGCGCGCGGCGTCGAAGCTGATCTACACGCACCGGTTCTGAGCGCGGGCGGGGCGGCTGAAGCCGGCCCCACAGGGTGCTATACCAGGCAAGCCAGGCGATCGGGGATCGGGCGAGGGGCTTTTATCTTCTCGAGCGGCGCTTGCCACCAGAAGGGCTTGACCAGGAGCTTTCACCGCGGCTGGCGTGTCGCTTTCATCGTCCGAGCAAGCTGCCCAACCTGGGCGACCTGCCAGCCTTCTCCGCTGATGTATTTCACGTCGTCCCGCTCCATACCGGCGATGAGACCATCGAATGTGGTGAAATCTCCGGACGGGTCGAGGATGGTTGACGGGGTGACGAATACCTCCCAGCGGCCAGCGCTCTCGAGCACCAGGCGGTTGAACTGCGGCTCTGAATACGTGACTTCTACCGGGGAGCCTCCACCTCCGAAGGACATCAGGTACGTGTCGAAGGCCTGCGCATCCACGGAGGACGCCAGCACCCGGTGGCGCGTGGAGTCGTAACCTTCGACGCCGAGGACAGAGACCCTCACACGATGGCCAGCCGCATACGCGACGCTCATCTGGTACACGCTATGCAACTTGCCGACAAACCGCGTGCTGTCATTCACGTCGACCAGCCAGGCGTCGTGGTTGGCGTCGAGGTAGAACGTCCTGTAGGCGGGGTCGAACCAGACCGCATCGCCTGAAGCCGCGGCGTTCACGGAGCCCGGTGCGACGGGAGACGATGGCTGGCTGGCGCAACCGAAGGCGACGGCCAAGGCCATCGCCGCGACGGCCGGGCACATGGTGCGCGCCCAGCGCCCCATGGTTCAAGCTCCAGCACCCGAGGCCCCGCTGCAACCGCGTTGCGGGGAGAGGACGAAAGGCCGAAGGTGGTCGGGGCGAGTGGATTCGAACCACCGACCCCTCGGTCCCGAACCGAGTGCTCTACCAGGCTGAGCCACGCCCCGACCGGGCGAACTGCTATTCTACCCCAGCTCGCGTCCCCAGCGGAAGCTCCAGCACGAAATCGAGCGCCTTGTGGTTGGTGAGGTCCGGCTGGAGCGGCGTCACCGAGATGTAGCCGTCGCGGACCGCCTGGTAGTCCGAGTGGTCGTGCGGCTCCCAGTCGTCCTGCCCCTCCTCGATCCAGAAATACGGCTGGCCCCGCGGGTCCACCTTCTCGGCCACCGAGGTGACGTGGTTCCGCTTGGCCTGCACGGTCACCTTGTGCCCCTTCGGCTTGCCGAGCGGGGCGTTCACGTTGAGGAAGGTCGAGGGCGGCAGCCCGCGCTTCAGCACGGCCTCAGCCAGCTCCGCGGCGAAGCGGGCCACGTGGCTGAAGTCGAAGTCGCCGTTGGTCCGCTCGAGCGACACGGCAATTGCCGGGATCCCGAGCAGCGCGCCCTCGAGCGCGCCCGCCACCGTGCCGGAGTACGTGACGTCGTCGCCCAGGTTCCAGCCCTTGTTGATGCCCGACACGACGAGGTCGGGCTGGCCACGGAGCACCGTGTAGACGCCGATGTTCACGCAGTCGGTCGGCGTGCCGTCCACCGCGTACGTCCGCTCGCCGAACCGCTCGAGCCGCAGCGGGCGCCGGAGCGTCAGCGCGTGCCCGATGGCGCTCGCCTCGATGAGCGGAGCCACCACGGTGACCTCGCCCAGCGGAGCCAGCACGTCGGCCAGCGCGCGCAACCCGTCCGAACGGACGCCGTCGTCGTTGGTGACGAGAATTCGAGGCATCGGAATCATCTAGTATACACACGAACTGACGCGGACGGGGGCTGGGGGCGGCTCAGGGCTCACGGCTCACGGCTGACGGGCTCCCGCCGGCCCACGGCTCATGCGAGCAGCGTGACAGCCCGCGAGGCCTGAGCCCTGGGCCGTCAGCCCTGAGCCGATACGACTACTCCCCCACCCACGTGAGCGCCGCGGCGGCGGCCAGCGCGAGGGCGGCGCCCGTGAAGAAGGCCGTGGGCGCGCCGAACTCGGTCCACAGCACGCCGAAGATGATGCTCGCGAACAGGCTGCCGATGCCGAGCGTCGCGTTGTAGACGCCAAAGGCGGTGCCGCTCAGCTCGCGGGGCACCAGGTCGGCGACGAGCGCGCGCTCGGCGCTCTCCGACAGACCGAAGTAGAAACCGTAGGCGAGAAAGAGCGCCACGAGCGCCCACGGCGCCGTCTCGAGGCCGAAGCCGGCGTACACGAGCGCGTAGACCAGCCAGCCGGCGGCAATCATGCCGCGGCGGCCCACCCGGTCCGAGAGCGTCCCGCCCGGAATGGACGCGGCCGATTTCACCACGTGCAGCCCCGCCCAGAGCGCCGGGATGAAGGCGGTCGGGATGCCGATGTCGCCCAGGCGCAGCAGCAGGAACGCGTCGGTGGAGTTGCCGAGCGTGAACAGGAGGATGACGGCCTGGAGGCGGATGAAGTCCGCGGGCAGGGCGCGCCAGCCGGGTGCCGCGGCGGGCGCGCTTCGCGCGGCACCGGCCTCCGGCTTCCCCACCTCGGGCACGCGCAGGAGCAGCAGGATGACGAAGAGGCCCGGAACCGCCGTGATCGCGAAGAGCGCGCGGTACTGCCCCGGGTACAGCAGCAGGAACCCCGTGGCGAGCAGCGGCCCGGCGACGGCGCCGGCGTGATCCATCATCCGGTTCACGCCGAACACGCGGCCGCGCGTCTCGGGCGTGGACAGGTACGCCAGCATCGCGTCGCGCGGCGCGCCGCGCACGCCCTTCCCCGTGCGATCCAGGAACCGGAGCGCCAGCACGTGCGGCCAGATCGTCGCGAGCGCGATGAGCGGCCGGACCAGCGACGACAGCGAGTAGCCCGCGAGGACGATGGGCTTGCGCACGCGCCAGCGATCGGAGAGGCGGCCCGAGACCACCTTGAGCAGGCTGGCGGTGGCCTCGGCGACGCCCTCGATGAGCCCGAGCGCTACGGCGCCCGCACCGAGCACGCTCGACAGGAAGGCCGGGAGGAGCGAGTAGATCCCTTCGCTCGCCAGGTCGTTGACGAAGCTCACCCAGCCAAGCGCCCACACGGGCCACGGGAGGGGCCCAGGCGAAGGCGGCGCGGGCGGGCGGGACGTGTCGGGCATCGAGCGTGCAGTCTGTCCTGGATTCTATCGCAGCCCTCGGGCCGGCCGGGCGCCGCGGTATAATCTGGCGTTTTGTTCCGGCCATTCGACGCCGTCCTGATCATCTCCTTCGGCGGTCCCCAGGGGCCGGCCGACGTGCGCCCGTTCCTCGCCAACGTGCTGCGCGGACGGCGCGTGCCGCCCGAGCGCATCGAGGTGGTGGCGCACCACTACGACCTCTTCGACGGCGTGTCGCCGCTCACCGAGCTCACCCGCCGCCAGGCGGCCGGAATCGCCGAGCGGCTGCGCCGCGACGGCCTCGCTCTCCCCGTCTTCGTGGGCATGCGCAACTGGCACCCGTACCTCGCCGACACGCTCGAGACGCTGGCGGACCAGGGCCTGCGGCGCGCCATCGGCGTCATCACCGCCGCGCAGCGCAGCTATTCGAGCTGCCTGCAGTACAAGGAGAACGTGCTCGCGGCGCGCGCCGAGCTCGCGCGGCGCGCAAAGCCCGACGTCGAGGTGACGTTCATCGGCGACTGGCACGCGCACGACGGGTTCATCGAGGCGAACGCCGCGCACGCCCGCGAGGCGTTCGCGCGGCTGCCCGAGGCGCTGCGCGACACGGCGCGTCTCGTCTTCACCGCGCACAGCATCCCGGTGCCGATGGCCGAGGCCTACCCGTACGTGCAGCAGCTGCGGGAAGGGGCCTCGCAGGTCGCGGCCCGGCTGGGCGCGGCCGACTGGACGCTCGTCTACCAGAGCCGGAGCGGCCGGCCGCAGGATCCCTGGCTCGAGCCGGACATCTGCGACTACCTCCGGGCCGAGCGCGCCAGGGGGCTCGAGGCCGCCGTGCTCTGCCCCATCGGCTTCGTGTGCGACCACATCGAGGTTCTGTACGATCTGGACATCGAGGCGGCGGGCGTGGCGAAGGACGTCGGGCTGGCGTTCGCCCGCGCCCGCACGGCGTGCAGCCACCCGGCCTTCCTGGACGGGCTGGCGAGCCTCGTGCGCCAGACGTGGGAGCGCTACGCGCGCGGGCGGGCGCTGCAGATCGTGGCGGCCGGGGACGGGCCGGCTAACCGCCTCCGCCAAGGCTACGGCGGTCCGCCGTAGCTTCAGCGAAGGCGGAAGCCGGCCCCCACGACAGGTAGTGGGCCATGCATAAAGGACTCACGGCGGTGGACGGCGTGAAGGTCGGTCATTGCACCCGTGCCGAGCGGCCCACGGGCTGCACGGTCGTGCTCGTCGAGGCGGGCGCCGTGGCGGGTGTGGACGTACGCGGCGGCGCGCCGGGCACGCGCGAGACGGACTTGCTGGACCCGATCGACCTGGTCCAGCAGGTCAACGCCATCGTGCTCGCCGGCGGCAGCGCCTTCGGCCTGGACACCGCGTCCGGCGTCGTGCGCTGGCTCGACGAGCACGGCTACGGCTACGACGCGGGTAGCGGCATCAGAGTCCCAATCGTGCCGGCCGCGGTCCTCATCGACCTGCACGTCGGCGGCAACCCGAAGATCCGTCCCACGGCCGATTGCGGGTACCGTGCGGCTCAGGCCGCGTCCGGCGGTCCGGTCGAGGAAGGCAACGTCGGCGCGGGCGCCGGCGCGACCGTCGGCAAGCTGGCCGGCCTCGACCGCGCGATGAAGGGCGGGCTCGGCAGCGCCGCGATCGCGCTGCCGAACGGCCTGGTCGTGGCTGCCCTCGTGGCGGTCAACGCCCTCGGCGACGTGATCGACCCTGCCACCGGCCGCGTACTGGCCGGCGTGCGGACCCCCGACGGCACGGCGCTCGCCGATGCCCGCGTCCTGCTGCGCCGGGGCGAGGTGTCCCCCGCGCACGCGGGCTGGAACACGACGATTGGCGTCGTGGCCACCAACGCGCGGCTGACCAAGGACCAGGCGACCAAGGTGGCCCAGATGGCCCACGACGGCTACGCGCGGGCGATCTCGGTGGCGCACACCATGGTCGACGGCGATACGGTCTTCGCCCTCGCGACGGGCACGCTCGCCGCCGACGTCAACACCTCGCTCGTCGGCGCCCTTGGCGCCGAGGCGATGGCGAACGCCATCGTGCGCGCCGCGCGCGCGGCCACGGGCGTTCCCGGCTACCCCGCGGCGCGCGACCTGAGCCGTGCGCCTTGAGCCTTGAGCCCTGAGCCGTGATCCGCCAGAACACAACCAACATGCGCGGATACGCGTCATAATCGAACGACGGTCGGGTTCTTCTGGAGGGGCCTCATGCGCAGGTGGCTTGGCGTCGCAATTGCGGTCGTCGTCTTTGGGGGCATCGCCCGGCCGTCGGCGGGCCAGGTGGTGATCACGACCACGTCTCCCCAGCAGACCCGTCCGGGCATGCCCGCGCGGGACGCCCAGCCGGAAAAGACCGGCACGGCCGTGATCAAGGGCCACGTGGTGGCCGCCGACACCGGCCGGCCGCTCAGGCGCGCGCAGGTGCGCCTGTTCTCGTCCGAGCTGCGCGGCGGGCGCCTGGCGACGACCGACGCGGAGGGCCGCTACGAGTTCAAGGAACTGCCGGCCGGCCGCTACAGCCTGTCGATCAGCAAGGGCGGCTACGTCGGCCTGGAGTTCGGTCAGCGGCGCCCGTTCGAATCGGGTAAGCCCATCGAGCTCCTCGACGCGCAGGTGCTCGACAAGGCCGACTTCGCCCTGCCCCGCGGCAGCGCCATCACCGGCCGCGTGCTCGACGAGTTCGGCGAGCCGGTGGCCGACGCGATGGTGCAGGCGCTGCGTTACCAGTACGTCGGCGGCCAGCGGCACCTGATGCCCACCGGGCGCGGCGGGACCAGCAACGACCTGGGCCAGTACCGGATCTTCGGCCTCGCGCCCGGCGACTACTTCGTCAGCGCGACGATGCGCTCGATGGGGGCCTACATGATCGAGGGCCAGGCTGACGAGCCCACGTCCTACGCGCCCACCTACTACCCCGGCACCGCCAACGCCGCCGACGCGCAGCGTCTCGCGGTGGCCGTGGGCCAGGAGGCCAACGGCATCGACTTCTCGCTGCTGCCGGTGCGCACGGCGAAGATCGCGGGCGTCGTCACCGACTCGGAGGGCAAGGCCGCCGAAGGCGCGATGGTCATGCTCATGCCGCGCTCGCTCGAGGGCATGGGCATGCGCATGGGTGGCGGCGCGTCGCGCGCGGCCAAGGACGGCACGTTCACCATCGCCAACGTCGCGCCCGGCGACTACGTGCTGCAGATCCGCACCGGTGGCGGCGGCACGATGACCATGGTGGGGGGCGGCGGCATGTTCATCGCCCAGTCCATCAGCGAAGGCGACACGGAGACGCAGCACGAGCCCGAGTTCGCGTCGGTGCCGGTGTCGATTGCCGGTCAGGACGTCACCGGTCTGGCGATCGTCACCGGCAAGGGCGGGCGGGTTGCCGGCAAGGTCGTCTTCGAGGACGGCCCCGCGCCCCCGCGCGAGGCCTGGCAGAACCTGCGGGTCATGCCGCGGACGACCGAGACCGACACGTTCATCTCGATCGGCCAGCGCATCGACCGGGTGGCCGACGACGGCTCGTTCGAGGCGAAAGGCGTGTCCGGAAGCGTGATCTTCCGCTCCGCGGGCCTGCCCAGCGGCTGGATGCTCAAGCGCGTCGAGTACAACGGCCAGGACATCACCGACACGCCGATCGAGTTCAAGGGCCAGGAGGAGGCGACGGGCGTCCAGGTGGTGCTGACGGCTCAAACCACCGCCGTGACCGGCGGCGTGAGCGACGACCGCGGTCAGGCCGTCAAGGACTACACCGTGATCGTGTTCGCGGAGGACAGCGCGAAGTGGGGGCCGCTCACGCGGTTCGTGGCCTCGGCCCGGCCCGATCAGGACGGCCGCTTCCAGGTGAAGAGCCTGCCGCCCGGCGACTACCTCGCCGTCGCGCTCGACTACGTCCAGCAGGGCGAGTGGTCCGACCCGGCGTTCCTCGAGCGCATCAAGAGCAAGGGCACCGCGTTCAAGCTGGCGTGGGGCGAAACGAAGACGCTGGCGCTGAAGGTCACGGAGTACTGACGGCTCACTCGCTCAGCAGCTTCGTGGCCTGGTCGTCGATCGACCGGCCCTTGCGGCGCGCGCGCGTCTCCTGGCGGCGCGCGATCAGGAACGCCACGCCGAAGATCACCACGATCAGCGTCAGCGAGAACCAGGTGGGGATCTCGAGCCGCCAGAGCCCGAGCTGGTGGCCGTACTCCACCAGCAGTTTCGCGCCCACCCACCCGATGATGACGAACGCGCCGTCCACCAGGCCCGGGTAGCGGTGGACGAGCGCCAGGAGCTGCGCGATCACGACCCGCATCATGATGATGCCCAGGATGCCGCCCGTGATCACGACCCACGTCTTCGGCGACATCGCGACGCCCACCAGGATCGAGTCGACCGCGAACACGATGTCGGTCAGCTCCACCTTCACGACCGTGGCCCAGAACGCCGACAGACCGAGCCAGGGCCGGGCAGGCTTGAAGGCGCGCCGCGCCTCGGCGTTCCCGCTCGCGAAGAAGTGCTTGTAGGTGAGGTAGAGGAGGTAGGCCGCGCCGGCGAGCTTCACCCAGCCCAGCCGCATCAGGTGCACCACCAGCAGCACGGCCACCGTCCGGAACGCGAAGGCGCCGCCGATGCCGTAGCGCAGCGCCTTGCGTTGCTCCGGCTTCGGCAACCCGAGCACGAGCACGGCCAGGACGAGCGCGTTGTCGGCGCTCAGCAGCCCCTCGAGGACGACGAGGAGGCCAATCGTGAGGAAGTCGGCTGGATGGATGTTCACGGGTGACCGCGACCGGCCGGCGATGCTCCTCCAAGTATGGCCCGAACCGGGCCGGAATGCCACCGGGCGTATCGCGCCGTGCAAAATGTTACCGAGGGGGGATACGTCGCGCCAAAACTCGTGTTACCAAAACCCGTGTCAGGAGGGAGGGCACGGACGTGGGACCGGAGACGCAACGCGAGTATT
>JAHECP010000333.1 GCA_024641665.1 Acidobacteriota bacterium | reverse complement strand
AGCGGCGCGTCGCGCAGCAGGCGGGCGCGCGACTCGGCCTGCTCGAGGTGCGCCGCCGCCGCCTGCCTGCGCGCGCGCACGCGCTGACGCTGGAGGGCGACGAGGCCCAGCACGTCGAAGGCCTCGTGCACGACCGCGTCGGTGATCACCGGATGGCCCCAGAGCGCGAGCGCCTCCACGCGGTCGAAGAACACGTCCGCTCCGTCGGGCGCGGCCGCGTCGGCCGGCAACTCGATCACGCGCTCGGCGACGACATTCCACATGGCGACGAGCGCGCGCTTGAACTCGAACTCCGACGCGTCGACGGTGGGGTCCCCGCCGAGCACGCGCAGGTTCAGGATGAGCGCGGCAAAGCCTTCGGGCGTGGTGGCGAAGCGGCGGTGGCGGCCGCGGCCGGCGGCCGCGAGCGATCCACTCGACTCGAGGTCACGGACGGCGCGGCTCACGCGCTGGAAGTAGATGGCGCCGACCGGCATGTCGGGCCCCAGGCCGGAGAGCTGGCGCTCGAGCGCGGCGCGCCGCAGCCCGCCGCCGGCCAGCCAGGGGAGCGCCAGGAGGAGGATGGCCAGCTCGAGGTTGTCGCGTCCGACGCACCAGGGGGCGACGGGCCGAATCAGCTCGGGATTCTCGAGCAGAAACGCGGGGTTCAGATCGACCACGCGGTAATATTAACTTCAGTATTGACATTTGTCAATCGACCGATGTGACGAGAGTCCCTCGCCTCCTGAAGCCTACTGGTACAGGCCAGAGACCTGTCCCGCCCCGATCGGCCCGGCGGCCGACGCCGCCGCCCTACGACAGGGAGTCTGCTCGTTCCAGGCTCGTGCTGTTCCCAGATGCGGTCGTCCCCCTCCACCGGCGGGATGTAGCCGACCTCGCTGTGGCCGTACTTGACCGGCACGCCCATCTCGGAGAGCGCCACGAGCGCCAGACGCCGGAGCGGCTCGCCGAGGACGAACGGCGAGCTGGCGTGGTAGCCGCGCTCGCTCGCGCCGTAGATGTCGCTCTCGTCGGGGCGCTTGCCGAGGAAGTACTCCACCTCGCCGTGCGACAGCACCTCCCGCAGGTGCACGACGTCACGCGGAACGAAATCGAGGGTCTTGAGCCAGCCGTCGCCCCCGACGTGCATCAGGCTCACGAGCCTCAGGCGGGACGATCATGTGGACCTGATCGCGGAGAGGGTCGAAGCCGTGCAGGGACCCGAGCGAGCCGTAGTACTCGAGCGCGCCCATGATGCGCGGCGTGAAGTCCCAGGTGATCTGCGCATTGGGCGAGAACTCGAAGCCCTTCTTCGCGCCCGGCCCCTTGAACGCCCGCTCGATCACGGGGTTGAACGACCAGTAGAGGCGGCCGGCCTTCCGGTCGATGATGGGCCGGATCTCCCACGTCCACGTGTCGGCCGAGAAGGCCTTCCGCTGGTAGCCGAACTCCTGCGACAGGCTCAGGCCGACCGGCCAGTGCAGCCGTGCGGGCACCGAGAAGCGCGGCCGCACGTGGTTGCCCACCCACTCCCACCCCGTGCCGCCGTGGGCGCTGGTGAAGGTGTAGAACCCCACCTCGAACCAGTCGGTGAAGCCGTGGGTGATCTCGAGCGTTTCGTGCCACGCGTGCTGCGACGGCCGGAATTCGGTCGGGTCCGCCCTGGGCCCGGTCAACGTGAAGTTGCTGTGGAACTCCACCATCGTGTCGCCGACCGGCACGAGCTCGGAGCCGTACACCTGGATCTCGTAGGTATCCTGGGCGAGCGCGGGCCTCGCCGCGGCCAACGTCAGGCAGAGAACGGCCGCAGCCGCCACCGCCCCGGTGCGCTGTCGCATGGTCGAGACAGCCTACCACAACTCCCGAGCTCGAGAGAGAGTCGGACGGAATGGGCGGGACGCGAGAGAGAGGGTCCGCGGCGGGCGCCGGCCGGCACCCGCCGCGGACGAACGTGGGGGACTACTTGTCTTCCTTCTTGTGACAGCCCGTGCAGGTCGTCGGCGCCTTCTTGCCGGCCGCATTCTCCTTGACGTGGCAGTCGATGCACGTGCCCTGCTTCGCCATTGGATTGTGGAAGGCGGCCTGCAGCTTCGTCTTCATGGGCGCCACGGCGGTCTTGGTGTGGCAATCGGTGCACTTCTGCTGCGGGCTGGCCAGCGGCTTCTCGGCCTTGGACACATGATGGCAGGTGTCGCACTTGCCGGCGGCGTACTGGGTCGAGTGAATCTTGTGCGCGAACTTCACGCCGCCCATCGGCGACCCCGTCAGCATGATCGTCTCCGGCCCCTGCGTCTGGCCGAACACGACCGGAGCGCCCGTCAGCAGGGAGACCCCCGCGGCAAGCGCCAGAACCAGGTGAACGCGTCGCATGTCCCCTCCTTGAGGCATTGACGGCCCGCCGGAAATCCGGCAACGGCCACACGTCGACTTTCCGTCAGGCTGCAAACCGCGCGCCGCGCCGTCCACCGGAACCGCCGGCCGCTCGCCATCAACGCCTCGTCGAATCACGCCGGGTTTTCGCGGTCGGCCTCGAGGCCCAGCTCCGCCGGCCGGATCCGCGTGCGCGCGAGCCCGGCGCCACTGCCGGATTCTCGTGAAAAGGGGACGGGAGCTTAGCTCCCGTCCCCTTTCTTTGCCAGGAGGCCGTAGACCGCGACCGTCACGGCGAGCGCCGGCAAGGTGCTGCCGATGCCGGCCGCCAGATGATAGGCGACGGCGCCGGCGGCCCACGCCGTGACGCCGGCGACGGCGAAGCCGCCATGACGCGCGTAGGGGCCGTGCCAGTCGTAGAGCGTCGCCACCTCGCGCTCGAGCGGCACGCGCGGGCGCAGGCGCGCCCACACGAAGTAGTGCGCCAGGATCACGCCGCCCACCGGGACGAGGACGTTGCCGAGCACGAGCATGAACTCCACGTAGCGGTCGAGCCACGCCGTCGACAGCACGCTGAGCGCGGCGCCAATGAGCCCGATCGACCACACCGACGCCTGGTCGCCCGCCCGCGGGAACAGGATCTTCCAGGCCAGCGACGACAGGTAGATGTTCACGAAGTTGGTCGTCAGCGTCGCCACGGCCAGCAGCACCGCGCCCCAGGCGCCCACGCCCACGGCGTCGAGCATGGTGCCCGGATCGCTCGACGCGGCGGCCCGCGCGGCCAGCGCGCCGAGCGGCATGAACCACAGGCTGGTGAGCGCCAGGCCGAGGAAGACCGCCACCCCACTCTGGCGCGGCGACGCGGTGTAGCGCGAGTAGTCGGCGAACATGAGGATCCACGACACCTGGTAGCCCACCACGACGTCGAGGCCGGCGGCCCAGCCGAGCGCGCCGGTGGGCGCGGCGGCGAGCGCCGGCCAGGGCAGGCGCGCGCACGCGATCGTCAGCACGACGCCCACGCCGGCGAGCAGCGGGACCGC
>JAHECP010000158.1 GCA_024641665.1 Acidobacteriota bacterium | reverse complement strand
GACGCCTTGAGCGCCGCCGTGGCGAGCGCCGCCGTCTCGGTGGCGCCCGGCTTGTCGAGGTGCTTCTTCAGCACCTCGCGCCGCTGCTTCTCGCGGCGGCGCTCCTCGCGCCGCGCGCGCCACGCACCGGCGAGGCGCGCCGCGCGATCGCGCAGCGTGCGGGCGGCGAGCGCGAACATGCGGCCGAAGGAGAACTGCGTCGACAGGATGATCGCCAGGAAGAGCACCGTGAGGATGAGGATGATCGACCCGGTGCGGTTCAGGTAGTCGGCGAGCTCCGCGGCGAGCCATTCGCCCAGATAGCCGCCCGCGCGAAACGCCTTGCCGGACACGTCCAGGCTGCCGAACGCCAGGCTCAGGAACGCCGACAGGCAGCCGAAGAGCAGGACGGCGCCGACGGCCTTCGTGTAGGCGGCCTCGAGTGCGTGGCACCAGAAGTAGTGCCAGCCCACCACGACGAGCACGGTGGGCACCAGGTACGAGGCGTAGCCGAGCAGCTGGAACGAGAGCTCGGCGAGAAACGCGCCCACGCGGCCGGCGAAGTTCGCCGGCGCCGCCGCCGAGCCGGTGTTGAAGAACCACACCGGGTCCGACGGGGTGTAGCTCACGAGCGCGATCAGCCAGATGAGCGCGCACGCGAAGAGGGCGACGCCCACCACCTCGCTCACGCGCCGGGAGACAGTCGATCCGGACACGGCTCAGATCTCCATGATGACCGGCAGCACCAGCGGCCGCCGGCCGGAACGCTTGCGAAAGAACCGCTGCAGCTCGACGCGCACTTTTTCCTTCATCAGCCCGGGGTCGGTCCGCTCCTCGACGCTCGTCCCGTTGACCACCTCCGCGAGCAGGCCGGGCACGTCCTTCAGGAGCGCCTCCGTCCGGGCGTCCACGACGAAGCCGCGCGTGATCAGATCGGGCGCCTCCTCGAGCGCGCCCGACTGCCGGCCGATGGCCAGCACGGGCACCACCAGGCCGTCACCGGCCAGGTGCCGCCGGTCGCGCAGCACCTCGTCGCCCACCTCGCCGGTCCGGGTGCCGTCGATGAGCACCCGGCCGGCCGGCGCCTTGCCGTCGAGACGACCGCCGTCGGCGTCGAAGCGCAGGATGTCGCCGTTCTCGGCCAGCAGCACCGTGGCGGAGGGGCAGACCCGGGCGGCGATCTGCGCGTGGCGCGCGAGGTGACGGTACTCTCCGTGTATCGGCACGAAGTAGCGCGGCCTGACCAGGGAGAGCATCAGCTTCAGCTCCTCGGCGCTCCCGTGGCCCGACACGTGCACCCGCTTCGAGGCGCCGTCCACGACCGTGGCGCCCCGCCGCGCGATGTGGTTCATCACCCGCCCGATCGCCTTTTCGTTGCCCGGAATCTCGCGCGCCGAGAACACCACCACGTCGCCGCGCCCGAGCTCCACGTGTTTGTGGTCGTCGATCGCGATCCGGGGCAGCGCCGCCATCGGCTCACCCTGCGAGCCGGTGCAGAGGCACAACACATCCTGCGCCGGGTAGCTGCCCACCTCCGACTCGCGGATCTGCAGCCCCGGCGGCACCCGCAGGTGCCCGAGCCGCAAGGCGATCTGCGCGTTCTCGATCACGCCGCGCCCCACGAACGCGACCTTGCGCTCGTACTGCTCCGCCAGGTTCACGAGCACCTGCATCCGGTGCAGGCTCGAGGCGAACAGCGCCACGACGATCTTCCCGCCCGTCGCCGTGAAGATCTCCTCGAAGGCGTCGGTCACCTCCAGCTCGGAGCCCGTGACGCCCGCACGGTCGATGTTGGTGCTGTCGCCGAAGAGCGCCAGCACGCCCAGGCCGCCCAGCTCGGCCAGCCGATGGAAGTCCACGTGCTCGCCGTCGAGCGGCGTCTGGTCGATCTTGAAGTCCCCGGTGTGCACGATCGTGCCGAGCGGCGTGTAGATTGCCAGCGCCACGCAGTCCGGCATGCTGTGCGTCACCCGCACGAACTCGATCTCGAACGGCCCCACCGTCACCGCCTCGCGCGGCTTCATCGGCACGAGCCGCCCGCGCGCCTCGGCGTCGAGCTTCGGCTCGAGCAGCGCCAGCGTCAGCGGCGTCCCGTACACCGGGCCGTCCACGTGGGGCAGCACATACGGCACGCCGCCGATGTGGTCCTCGTGGCCGTGCGTCAGAACGAGCGCCTTCACGCGCCCCGCGTACTTCTGCAGGTGCGTGAGGTCCGGGATGATCAGATCCACGCCCGGCAGGTCGGGCTCCGGGAACATCACCCCCGCGTCCACCACGATGGCCGTGTCGCCGCAGGCGAGGACCATCATGTTCATGCCGAACTCGCCGAGGCCGCCGAGCGGCACGATCTCGAGATCAGTCAACGACACCCATCCCTGAACCAGTCGGACCGCACGCGGCACACCCTCCACCTTCGGGCGGCAGGGCGCACCGTGACCGTCGACACTTCACGCTCTCGCGTCGTCAGAAATCAACAGTTGACTGTCCGTATGGGGCGCCGGGCTTCCTCGGGCGAGGCAGCCACGCTCGCGCGGTATGCGGGACCGCGCCCTGGGCACGCCCACCTGTCGGGTCGCTGGGATGACCCGCAATCCAGGGGCAAGCGAAATTCGACGAGACTATAGCATAGGTCACCGTCCGGCCGAAGCGAAAACCGTGACAAGCCGCGACAGTTCTGTCAGTTGCAGCGTCTCGGGCCGGCGCGAGGGGGCGATCCCTGCAATGGCCAGCGCCCCCTCCGACGACACCCCGAACTCGGCGGCGAGCGGCTTGAGGGCATTTGCCAGAGTCTTTCGCCGCCGTGTGAACATCCCCCGAACCAGCCGCTCGAGCAGCGCCGGGTCCGCGATCGAAACCGTCGGCGGGCGGAAGCGCAGGCTGACCACCGCCGAGCGGACGCGCGGGGCGGGCCGGAAAGCCCCGGGCGGCAGGGCCAGCAGCCGGGTCACCTCGGCTTCGAGCTGCACCAGGATCGACAGCACCCCGTAGTCCTTGGTGCCGGGTCGCGCGAGGAGCCGATCGGCGACCTCCTTCTGCAGCATGAGCGTCGCGTCGGCGAACGCGCCGGTCGCCTTCTGCAGCTCGAGCAGGCGGAACAGGATGGGGGAGGCCACGTTGTAGGGCAGATTGCCGGCGACGCGGACCCGCCAGAGGGCCGAGCCGCCGGTCGGTTCGCCGGTCCGGGCCCGTGCGGCCGGCTGCTGCGGCAGGACCCCGAAGAGGATCGGCAGGACGTCCAGGGCCAGGAAGTCCCCCGAGAGCACGGTCACGTTGGGAGGCAGCTCCGCGGCCAGACGCGCCACGAGGTCCCGGTCGATCTCCACCGCCACGACCGGCGCACCGCTCGCGGCGAGCGGCCGCGTGAGCGCGCCCGTGCCGGGCCCGATCTCGAGGAACGCGTCCCCCGGCTGCGGCGCGATGGCGGCCACCAGCTTCCGCGCCCAGACCGGCTCGAGAAAGTGCTGGCCGTAGCGTTTGCGCGGGTGATGGCGTGGCTCGGTCACAGCTCCTCCACGTCCTCGCCGTGCCAGAACTTCTCCTCGATCTCCCCGATCTCCTGCTCGCTGAGGCCGAAATAGTGGCCGAACTCGTGAATCACGGTCTCGGCGATGGCGTCGCGGGTCTCGTCGTCGGTGTCGCAGCTGTCCTCGATGGGGCCCTGATAGATGGAGATGCGGTCGGGCAGGGCGTTCCCGTACGCCCAGTCCCGCTCGGTGAGCGGCGTGCCCTGGTAGAGGCCGAACAGGGTGTCGGGCGGTTCGATCTCCATCTCGTCGAGCAGCTCCGGCGACGGCTCGTCCTCGACGACGAGCGCGACGTTGGCGATCGCCTCGCGGAAGCGCCGCGGGATGAGCTGCAGCGACTCCTCGACGAGGCGCTCGAACCGGGCGCGCTTCATCGCCGTGGCACCCGCCGCCGCGTCCGGCGGACCGGCGTCCGGCGGGCCGCCGTCGCCGGGCTCTTCGTCGACGCCTTCGGCGTCGCCGCGCCCCACTCCTCCTCGAAATAGTCGCACGCGCGCCGGACCACGCAGCGGTCGCAGAGCGGGCGTGGTTTGCAGACGCGGCGGCCGTGCAGGATCAGCGTGTCCGACGAGACGGTCCACCGCTCGCGCGGGAGCGCGGCGGTCAGCTGCGCCTCGACTTCCACCGGGTCGTCGCCGGCGGCGATGCCGATGCGGTTCGCGACGCGCAGCACGTGCCGATCGACCGGCAGCCCCGGCACGCCGAACGCGTGGCCGAGCACGACGTTGGCGGTCTTGCGCCCGACGCCCGGCAGCTCCACCAGATCCTCGAGCCGGCCGGGCACCCGGCCTCCGTGGCGCTCGACGATCTCGGTGGCCATGCCGACGAGCGAGCGGGCCTTGGCCCGGAAGAACCCGGTGGGCTGGATGAGGCGCTCGAGCTCCGCGAGGTCGGCGGCCGCCAGCGCGCGCGCGTCGGGGTAGCGCGCGAACAGGCGCGGCGTCACCTCGTTCACGCGCGCGTCGGTGCATTGCGCCGACAGAATCGTCGCCGCCAGCAGCTCGTAGGGATTCGTGAAGCGCAGCTCGGTGTCGGCGCCGGGGTGCTGCGTCTCGAGGGCGGCCAGCAGGCGCCGCGTCTCGGCACGGGACTTCGACGGTTTCGCGGAACGCTTCGCCATGCGGCGATTCTACCCCGGCCCGCTCGATCCCGAACCGCGGCGCGGATGGCCGACGATCCGGATCCTCGGAGAGCCGGGCGCGGCCCGGATCTATAATGCGGCGCGACCAGGCGTTCACCCCAGCCACGCGCGGGCCCGTCCCGCGATGACGGAGAGTCATGAAGCGACCCATTCTGCACCTGATCCTCGTGATGGCGGCGCTCGCCGCCTGGGCGCCGGCGTCGGCCGCGCAGTCCCCGGGCACGGCGGGGTCGAAGGCGCCCGTGCACGCGAAGCAGGTGAAGCGCCTGCTGATCACGGGTGCGATGGTCATCCCCGGCCCGGCCACGCCGGCCTACGGTCCGGTGGACATCCTCGTGGAGGACGGCCTCATCGCGCGCATCGGCGCCGCCGCCGCCGGGCGGTGGCCCGAGGCCGACGAGATCATCGACGCCACCGACAAGTACGTGATGCCGGGGATCGTCAACACCCACATGCACTGGCACGAGGAGCGTGTCGGGCCGATCCCGATCCAGTACGAACGCAATCTCTATCTCGCGGCCGGCGTGACGACGGCGCGCGAGGTGGGCGGCGACTACGAGAAGGCGAAGCAGTGGCGGGCCGAGAGCGCCGCCCACACGATTGTCGCGCCCCGCATCGTCCTGTACCCGATGCTCGCGAACCTGCTCGACCCCGGCGAGTCGGCGCCGGTCGGGCCCGAGGAGTTCCGCGCGCTGGTGCGCCGCGCGAAGGAGCGCGGCGCGGACGGCGTCAAGCTGATCGGGCCGATGGACAAGGACCAGGCCGCGGCCGCCATCGACGAGGCGAAGAAGGTGGGGCTGCCGACGACCGTCCACATCGCGGTGGGCGAGGCCACCGCCCGCGACTTCGTGGACGACGGCGTGAACTGCATCGAGCACTTCTACGGCGTGGCCGACGCGGCGCTCGACGGCATCCAGGACTTCCCGCCCGAGATGAACCTCGCCAACGAGATCCACCGCTTCGGGCGCGCGGGCGAGCTCTACACCCAGCAGAACCTCGACCACGCCAAGCTCTCGAAGCTGCTCGACGACATGGTGGCCAAGGGCGTCGCGTGGAGCCCCACGCTGTCCACCTACGAGGCCACGCGCGACCTGATCAAGGCGCAGAACCTGCCCTGGTACAAGGACTACCTGCACCCTTCGCTCGAGGACTACTTCAAGCCGTCGATGACCCGGCACGGCACGTTCTGGATCGGCTGGAGCGAGGCCCAGGAGACCCAGTGGCGGAAGAACTACGCGGTCTGGATGGCCACGCTGTACGAGTTCGGGCGCAAGGGCGGGGTGATCAGCACGGGCGACGATGCGGGGTATCTGTACGGATCGCTCTACGGCTTCGGCATCAGCCGCGAGCTGGAGCTGCAGCACGAGGCCGGCTTCGCGCCGCTCGAGGTGCTCGAGCACGCGACGGTCGGTGGGGCGACGGTGCTCGGGCTCCAGGACCGCCTCGGCCGCGTGCGCCAGGGCTACGTCGCAGACCTGCTGGTCGTCAACGGCAATCCGCTCGCGAACCTGCGGATCATGAACCCGTACGGGACGGACCTGATGGCCTACGACGGTAGGATCATCGACAACTACTCGCCGATGGTGAAGCCCGGCGATCCGCACGTGACGCTGGTGCACGGCGGGGGCATCGAGTGGACGATCAAGGACGGCATTCCGTACTACGTCCCCACGTTGATGAAGGAGGTGAAGGACATGGTGAGCCAGGCGCGCGCGGCGCGCGCCCGGCGCTGACGGGCGTCACGCCGCGAACGAGCCACGAGTGCAACCACGATGGCGCGAAGGCCGGGGCCGGCGACCTGCCCGCCTGCGGCGTGGCGATGCCGTCGCACACGCGGGAGGACACGCTCTGCGCCTCGTCAGTCCGGCGTGCTCTCCCGTGCGTGCGACGGCGCCGCTGCGCGGTCTGGCCGGCAGACGGGCATCGGCCAGACCGCGCAGGTCGCCGGCCCGTGCACGAGCACACGATGGCCAATCTTCGTGGACCTCGTGAGCTTCGTGGTAGCAGCCGCCGCACAAGGAATGCTGCGTGACAGCCCTTCGTGCCATCCGCGGCGGTGCGGTTTCGTGCCGTCGTGGTGACCGTCTTGGCCGAGCAGCCGTCCTAATGCACCGGGCCCTTCGGCCAGCTCTCGTGGCTGCTCTCGGCGAACAGGCGGACGTGCTCCTGGAGCGCGCTGATGAGACCGGGCATCACCTGGATCGGCAGCACGACCTTCGCGCGGACCGGCGCCCGCACCACGTGGTCGGCCTCGGCGTTGCGCACGTCGTGCTCGGAGAGCGGCATCACCTCGCAGAAGGTGAGGGTGAAGTCGAAGGGCGTGTGGGCGATGGCGCAGAAGTTCGCGTAGACCCGCGCCTGCGTCCTGTCGTCGTCCGGCACGATGGTGAAGTTGATCTGCTTCGGACCGTTCATCGGGGGCCCCCGGTCAGTACTTGCGCATCACGCCGATGACCACGCCCTGGATCTGGAGCTGGTCGGGCGCGACGAGGATCGGCTGCATCGCGGGATTCGCCGGCTGGAGCCGGATGCGGCCGTTGTCCCGGTAGAACTTCTTCAGCGTGACGTCGGCGCCCGACACGAGCGCAATCACCATCTCGCCGTTGACGGCCGTCTTGCGGTCCTCGACGATGACGAAGTCGCCGTCGCGGATCTGCTCGTCAATCATCGAGTCGCCCCTGACGCGCAGCACGTAGGTGTCGCGCTTGCCGACCAGATCCTCGGGCACCGCGATCGTCTCGGTGCCGGTCACCGCCTCGATGGGCGCGCCGGCCGCCACGTAGCCGAGCAGCGGCAGCTCGACCGCGCGGCCCCCGGTCCGCGTGGGCACGACCTCCACCGACCGGCTGCGGTTCCACGCCCGCTTGATGAACCCTTTTTCCTGCAGGTTGGTGAGGTGCTTGTGCACGGTGGCGAGCGACGAGAGGCCGAACCGCCGGCCGATCTCCTCGAGGCTCGGGGCGTAGCCGTGCTGCTGGATGAAATCGTTGAGGTAGTCGAGAATCTCGCGCTGGCGTTTGGTGAGCGGTAGCACGGGTCCCTCCCTGGCTGGTCGACGCCGACGCGACCGGACTCCAGCCACTATAAACAAAGAAAAGGCGAAGGTCAACGCGTCCGGGGCCCGGCCCGGCTCGCCGCCCCGGTTGGAGTATTCTTTCGCCGTGCGACTCCCCGTGGCGCTGCCGCGGCGCGACACCCGCCGGTTCGACGTGGTGGGGTTCGGCCTCAACAGCCTCGACCTCATGACCGTCGTCGCCGAGCACCCGCGTCCGAACACCAAGCAGCGTATCCAGCGCTTCTCGCGCCAGCCGGGCGGCCAGGCGGCCAACGCCATGGCCGCCTGCGCGCGGCTGGGCTGGCGCGCCCGCTACGTCGGCAAGTTCGGCGACGACGACCACGGCGTCCTGTGCCGGCAGAGCCTGATGGGCGAGGGCGTGGACGTGTCGGCGTCGGTGGTCGTGGCCGGCGCCACGAACCAGTTCGCGGTCATCCTGGTGGACGCGCGGTCGGGCGACCGCACGATCATGTGGGATCGTCACCCGGGCCTGGCGATGACGCGCGCCGAGGTGCCCGTCGAGGCGGTCGTGTCGGGCCGGGTCCTGCTCGTCGACTGCCATGAGACCGAGGCCTCCACGACGGCGGCGCGCGCGGCCCGCGCGGCGGGCATCCCGACGATCGTCGACGTGGAGCGTGTCCGTCCGGGCATCGCCGACCTGCTCGAGCAGATCGACGTCGTCGTGGCGTCCGAGGACTTTCCCTCGGCGCTGACCGGCCGGCCCACGGGCGAGGCGCTCGCGGTCATCGCCGCGGAGTTCCGCGCGGCCGTGGTCTGCGCCACGCTCGGCGCCCAGGGCAGCCTGGCCTGGTGCGGCGGGCGCGAGATTCGCACGCCGGCCTTCCGCGTGCCGGTCATCGACACGACGGGCGCGGGCGACGTCTTTCGCGGGGGCTTCATCGCCGCGTGGCTGACCCACGAGGACCGCGCCGACCTCGAAGACGTGCTGGCGTTCGCCAACGCCACCGCCGCCCTGAAGTGCCGGGCCCTCGGCGCCCGGGTGGGCATTCCGACGGCGGGCGAGGTCGCCGCGCTCCTCGAGGCGCAGCCGTCGGGATCGTAGACGGCTCGGGGCTCACGGCTCATCAGGGCTCGAGGGCTCACGTCGCGCACGCCTTCAGGCGTGCGCCCGGCCGCCGTGCTACACTCGTGCCAAGGTGACCTTTTCGCGCCAGACACGCCGCCGGCGGTCCGCGCCGCGGCGATCGCGGACCCTGCTCGCGCTGGCGGCGATCGCGGGCGTCGCGGCGGGCGTCGCGGCGCAGGAGCCGGCGCTCGCGCCGCGGAAGCAGGACGCCGACCGCCTCGAGCAGAAGCTCGACCGCATCCGCGAGTTCGCCCAGACCCGGCCGGCCGCGTCGGGCACGCCCCAGCGCACGGTGATGACCGAGCCCGAAGTCAACGCGTACCTCTGGTGGCACCTCGAGGACGTCGTGCCGCGCGGCATCACCGAACCGTCGCTCGAGATGCAGGGCGACGGCCGGATCGCCGGCCGGGCCGTCGTGGACCTGACGGCCATTCGCGAGCAGAAGCCGCGCGGCTGGCTCGACCCGCTGGCCTATGTCGGCGGGAAGGTGGAGGTCACGGCGAGCGGCCTCCTGCACGCCGACGACGGCATGGCGACGCTCGATCTCACCTCGGCCACCGTGGCCGGCGTGAGCGTGCCGAAGGCGATCCTCCAGGAGCTGGTCACCTTCTACACGCGCACGCCCGCCACCCCGCAGGGCGTCAGCCTGGACGACCCGTTCCCGCTCCCGGCCGGCATCCGCCGGATTGACGTGGGGAAGGGGCGGGCGACGGTGGTCCAATGATCGCCCTTGAATGCCGAATGCCGAATGCAGAATGCTGAATGCCGGATCGGGCCGTCTGACAGCGGGACGGCGGGATCAGGGCGTTCGAAAATTCGACATTCGACATTCGACATTCCGCATTCAGCATTCGACGATGTCGTCCCCTTCCGAGATCCTCGCTCGACCGCTGCGGTACCTGAAGGGCGTCGGCCCGCGGCGTGCGGCGGACCTCGAGCGCGCGGGGCTCGCGACGGTCGAGGATCTGCTGTGTCGCTTCCCGATCCGCTACGAGGATCGCGGTCACTTCCGACCCGTCGCCGCGCTCCAGCCGGGGCAGGCCGCGTCGATCGCCGTCGAGGTGGTGAGCTGCGGCCTGCGGGGCACGCGGCGGCCGGGCTTCAAGATCTTCGAGGCGCTGGTCCGCGACGACACCGGGCACGCGCGCGCGATCTGGCTCAACCAGCCGTTCCTTCGCGACGTGATTGCGAAAGGGCAGCGCCTGGTGCTCTTCGGCGCCCTGGAGTGGCGCGCCGGCAGCCTGCAGCTGACCAACCCGCAGTACGAGATCGTCCGGCGCGAGGACGAGGCCGCCGCCGAGCCGGGCGAGGAGGACACGGTCCACACCGGCCGCATCGTCCCCATCTACGAGAAGGCCGGGACGCTCACGCCGAAAATGCAGCGCGCGCTCGTCCACCGCGCGCTCCTGGAGCTCGCGGAGGCCGTGGCCGCGGGCGGCACGCTCGACGACCCGCTGCCGGCCGACGTGCGGCGCCGGCGCGCGCTGCCCGATCGGCTTGCCGCCTTGCACGCGGTGCACTTTCCGGACGCCGGCGCCGACGTCGCCGCGCTCAACCGCTTCCGCGACTCCGGGCAGGTGCGCCTGGTGTTCGAGGAGTTCTTCCTGTTCCAGATCGGCCTCGTGTTCCGGCGGCGCGAGATGGACGCCGAGCGGAAGCCGCGCCAGGTGGCGATCGACGACCGGGTGCGCCAGTCGGCGCTCACCGTGCTGCCGTTCCGGCTGACGGGCGACCAGAAGCAGGCGCTCGGCGAGATCGTGCGCGACATGCAGCGGCCGCAGCCGATGAACCGGCTGTTGCAGGGCGACGTCGGCTCGGGGAAGACCATCGTGGCGCTGCTCGCGGCGCTCGTGGCGATGGAGAACGGCCTGCAGGTCGCCTTCATGGCGCCGACCGAGATCCTGGCCGACCAGCACTACATCTCGATCCGGCGGCTGCTCGAGCCGTCGCGCTTCCGCGTGGCGCTGCTCACGGGCGCGACGCAGGCGAAGAAGCGGCGCGAGTTGTACGCGGAGCTGGCAGGCGGCTCCGTGCACCTCGTGGTGGGCACGCACGCGCTCGTGCAGGACCCGCTGAGCTTCCATGAGCTGGGGCTGGTCGTCATCGACGAGCAGCACCGCTTCGGCGTGCTGCAGCGCGCCGGCCTCCGGGCGAAGGGCCTGCACCCGGACGTGCTCGTGATGACCGCCACGCCGATTCCCCGCACGCTGGCGCTCACCACCTACGGCGACCTCGACGTGTCCACGCTGCGCGAGTCGCCGCCGGGCCGGCGCCCGATCAAGACCGTGGTGAAGCGCGACTCGCGCCGCGACGACATCTACGGGTTCGTCCGCCGCGAGCTCGACAAGGGCCGCCAGGCCTACGTCATCTACCCGCTCGTCGAGGAGTCGTCCAAGGTCGACCTCAAGGCGGCCACCGAGATGGCGGACCACCTTGCGCAGGAGGTGTTCCCCGAGTACCGGGTGATGCTGCTGCACGGGCGCATGAAGCCGGACGCCAAGGACCGCGTCATGGGCGCCTTCGCCCGCGGCGAGTGCCACGTGCTCGTGTCGACCACGGTCGTCGAGGTCGGGGTGGACGTGGCGAACGCCTCGGTGATGATCGTGGAGCACGCCGAGCGCTTCGGGCTGGCGCAGCTCCACCAGCTGCGCGGCCGCGTGGGGCGTGGGCCGTACCAGTCGTACTGCGTGCTGCTGTACCAGCTGCCCCTCGGCGTTCAGGGCCGCGCGCGCCTCAAGGCGCTGGCGGAGACGACCGACGGGTTCGTCATCGCCGAGCGCGACCTCGAGCTGCGCGGGCCGGGCGACTTCTTCGGCACCCGGCAGTCGGGGGTGCCGACGCTGCGCGTGGGCGACCTCCTGCGCGACCACGAGATCATGGAGGACGCGCGGCGCGAGGCGGTGGCCTGCCTCGACCGCCCCGAGCACGCCGGCGCGCTCGCGACGTGGGTGCGACGGGCGTGGGAGCAGCGCTTCGGCCTGGTCGGCGTGGGGTAGGGCGGAGCGAGGGAGACGATCACCACGATGGCACGAGGCCGCATCTCGCGATGGCACGAAGGGACCGTCACGCTGGACGGGCGGCACCTCGAGCACGCAGCGGAAGACCCGGTGGCGGATCACCGCGGAGCTCGCGAAGCACTCGGAGCGTGTCCCACTTCGGTTGAGCGCGGCGGCCGGCGCGGCCTGGCCGGAGTCGTCTGCATCGGCCAGGCCGCCGGCCCGGTGCGGAGGGGACGCCCGCAAGAACGCGCTCGCCGGGGGAAGAGATGGCGCCCGGCGCGCTCTTGCGGGCGTCCCCTTCGCACCGGGCGCGCCCGAAGGGCAAGCCGGGCGCCGCGCCTCGCGCTTCGTGGGCTTCGTGCCCTTCGTGGTGAACTCGTGAGGCTGGATGCCAGCGGAACACGCGTTCGTGTCCTTCGCCGTTGGATCCGTGTGCAGTCGTCCTTCGTGCCTTCGTGGTCACGTTCGCACGTCCGCGCCCTCGGGAGCCGGCGATGCGCGTGATTGCGGGCGAGCTGAAGGGACGGCGGCTGGAGGCGCCGGCATGGGCTGGGCTGCGCCCGACGTCCGACCGGCTGCGAGAGACGCTGTTCGACATCGTCGCGGCCCGCGTGCCGGGCGCGCGGGTGCTCGACGGCTACGCGGGCACCGGCGCGATTGGCATCGAGGCGATGAGCCGCGGCGCGGTGTCGGCGACCTTCGTCGAGCGCGACCGGCGCGCCGCGGCGCTCGTCGCGCGGAACCTCGCGCGCTGCGGGCTCGCTGGGGGCTGTGCTATCATCCGCGCCGGTTTCACCGAGGTCGCGCTCGCCGACGAGGCGTTCGACCTGGCGGTGCTCGACCCGCCCTATGACGTCGCGGACCTCGCGGCGCCGCTCGCCGTGGCCGCCCGCCTGGTGACCGCGGGCGGGCTGATCGTGCTGGAGCACGCCTGGCGGCGCGAGCCGCCG
>JAHECP010000157.1 GCA_024641665.1 Acidobacteriota bacterium | reverse complement strand
CGCCGGCGCCCGCGCCCCGAAGCGGAACGGGTTGCGCGACGCGTCCGCCAGCGCCGTCGAATGCCCCTCGAGCTCGGCGAGCCGTACCTCGGGCGCCGGCGCGCCCGTCGAATCGACGGCGCCCGCGGCCCGCCGGCCCGGTACATTGGACACACGGCCGGCCGGGACGGCCGATCCGCCGAACACCTGCCAGCCGACGACGCCCACCAGCGCGGCGAGGAGCACGATGAGCACCCAGACCGGCCCGCGGCCGCCCCCGCCCGCCCCCGTCTCACCTGGCGGCATCGTTCCCCGTCCAGTAGTAGGTCGACACGTCCAGCGTCAGCATGAGCGCCGAGCTCGTCTGCTGGGTCTGCGCGAGCGCAACGTTCTCGATCACGACGAACTCGGGCGCCTTCTCCAGCTCGTAGATGAACTCCCGGATCTGCCGGTAGTCCCCCTGCAGCTGCATGGTCATCTGCAGGCGGCTGAGCGCGCTGTCGCGGATCTCGGTCGGCTCGGCGCCGGTGCGCGCGGGCGTCAGGCCGTTCCGCTCGGCGAGCTGCACGAGGCGCAGGTAGGTGATGCGGCGCGCGGCGGTCCAGTCGGCCGGCAGGACGTCGCGGTAGAACTTCCGGAGCTCCTCGTCGGCGCGCGCCTTGCCGCTCACGACCGCCTCGGCCGCGCGCTCGCGCGCTTCGGCCTGCCGGCGCGTCTCGGCGGCCCGGGCAGCCCGCGCGGCGGCGTTCTCCGCCTTGCGCGCGAGCGGCAATACGGCCGCCGTGAACACGATCACGTTGGCCGCGAAGACCACGGCGATGGGTAGCACGAGCCGCCGCTTCTCCCGCAGGACGCGCGTGAGGAGGGTCATAGGCCGGCCCGCCCCTCCTTCGGCGGCGGCGCGGGCGCGGCGGGGGCCGGCGGTCCGACATAGCGCCCGCTCAGCACCGCGCGGTGCAGCCCGTCGTCGGTCACCTCCTCCTGCCGCGGCAGCAGGCCGGCAAACGTGCCCGTCTTCTCGAGCGCCGCCATGAAGGCGTCGATGTCCTCGCTGCGCCGGCCGACCACATTCATCGTCACGTTGACCGTGCCCTCACTCACGTCCGGCCGGACCGCGGTCAACATCACGTCCGGCGGCAGGGTCGCCTCGATCAGGTTGAAGAACTCGGTCCACGAGAACGTGCGCTGCGAGATGAGGTCGTTGGCCTCCCGGGCCGCCGCGCTGATCGCGTCGATCGCCTTCCGGTCGGTGCCGTGGCGGATCGCGTCGGCCTGGCGGGTGAGGTCCCCGGCCGCCGCCTCGTCGCGCGCGATCTCGGCTGCGAGTGCGGTGTTGCGCGCCGAGAGCGTCACGAGCGCCCGGCCGTTGAGCGCGCTGACGGCCAGCGCCACCAGGGCGGCCGCCGCGAGCCCCAGATACACGGCACGCTCGTTGTAGAACGGGCGGGTGGACAGGTTCGACTTCAGCATCGCGTGTCAGCGCTCAGTATTCCACATTCCGCTTTCGACATTCGGCATTCGACATTCGACATTCACCCCTACGCCGCCCTCGCCCGCAACAGCATGCCCAGCGGCG
The DNA here is from genome assembly GCA_024641665.1 of Acidobacteriota bacterium. GTDB lineage: Bacteria > Acidobacteriota > Vicinamibacteria > Vicinamibacterales > JAHECP01 > JAHECP01. The sequence continues at coordinate 11,199 of JAHECP010000157.1, read as the reverse complement.
AGGACAGCGTGTCGAGCAGCTGCTGGTCGGCGCCGATGCGGTCGCGCAGCGTGGCCGCCCCGCGCGGGTCGATCGGCTCCACCGGCGCGCCGATGCGCTCCTGCACCTCGCGGCGCACCTCGCCCGCGTGCGCCTCGCCGGCCGCTGAGGCGCCGGCGAGCACCACGCGCGGGATGCCGCCGCCGCCCAGCCGATCCTCGTGGTACATCATCGTCTGGTGCACGAGGTCGGCGAGGCTCTCCTCGCCGTCCATGGGGCGGCTGCGGAAGAAGATGAGGTGGTCGCCCCGGACGATGGCGAGCGTCGTGTAGTCGAGTGTGCTGTGTACCAGCAGCCAGTCGCCGGCGGGCGCCGCGCCCGAGGAGACAACGACGGCGTTGATCAGGTTGAAACTGGCGAGGTCGACGAGGCCGGCGTGGGCGCCGATCGACTCACACACCCGCTCGTACTCCGCGACGATGTCGCGGCGCGCGAGGGTCACGACGAACTCCGAGCCGCCGTCGGGCAGCGCGAGGCCGGGCGTGAAGGCGACCTGCGCGTCCTCGATGCGGAAGGGCGCCGTCTTGCGCACCTGCCAGCGCACGAGCTCGGCGAGATCCTGGCTTCGCGCGGGCACCCGCTCGAAGCGGACGAGCGACACCTTCGCGACCGGGTCGGGCACCACGAGGCCGACGCGCCGCGGCTTGAGGCCGAGCCGCTCGACACAGCGCGCGAGCGCGCTCTGTACCGCGGTCGGGTCCACCACGTTGGCGGCGTTCAGGCCGGGCACGAGCGCGCCGGGCGGCAACGGCTCGCTGGCGTGGCCGGTGACGACGGCGGGCAGCCCCCGGCCCCCGAGCGCCACGACGGTCACGCGCCGCGCGGTGAGCTCGACGCCGACATGGGGCGGAGGGCTGGCGAACAGCCGGGCGAACGGCAGGCGCGGGCTCATTCGACGAAGGTCACCTTGTTGATCTCGCGCAGGGTGGTCGTGCCGTTGAGCACCCGCTCGAGCGCCGACTCGCGGAGGAAGCGCATGCCCTCCTCGCGCGCGGCCTTCTTGATTTCCGAGGTCGGCTTCCGGTCGAGGATCATCTCGCGGATCCGGTCCGACAGATCGAGCAGCTCGCAGATGGCGGTGCGCCCCTTGTACCCGGTGCCGGCGCACTCGATGCAGCCGGCGCCCTCGTAGAAGGTGTGCGTGTGCTCAAGCGCGGGGTCGAGCCCCGACTCCTCGAGCACGGCGCGCGTCACCGGCGCGGGCCGCTTGCACTCGGTGCAGATCGTGCGGACCAGCCGTTGCGCCAGCACGCAGTTGAGCGCCGACACGAACTGGTACGGCTCGACGCCCATGTTGAGGAAGCGGCCCAGCACGTCGAGCACGTTGTTGGCGTGGACGGTCGTGAACACCAGGTGACCGGTCAGCGCCGACTGGATGGCGATCTGCGCCGTTTCGGGGTCGCGGATCTCGCCGACCATGATCTTGTCGGGGTCGTGCCGCAGGATCGACCGCAGGCCGCGCGCGAAGGTCAGCCCCTTCTTTTCGTTGATGGGGATCTGCGTGATGCCGCGCAGCTGGTACTCGACCGGGTCCTCGATCGTGATGATCTTGTCCTCGATCGACTTGATCTCGGACAGCGCCGCGTAGAGCGTCGTCGTCTTGCCGCTGCCGGTGGGGCCGGTGACGAGCACCATGCCGTAGGGCTCGGCGATGTACTTGCGGAAGCGCTTCAGCTCGCGGTCCGGGAAGCCGAGGATGTCGAGCCGCAGCTCGTGGAACTGCTCGCTGATCGACTCCTTGTCGAGGATGCGGATCACGGCGTCCTCGCCGTGCACGCTCGGCATGATCGACACGCGGAAGTCGATGGTCTTCTCGGGCAGCCGCACCTTGAACCGCCCGTCCTGCGGCACGCGCTTCTCGGCGATGTCGAGCTCGGCCATCACCTTGATGCGCGAGATGATGGTCGAGTGGAACTTCTTGTCGATCGGCCGCATGGCCGGCTGCAGCACGCCGTCGATGCGGTACTTGACGTGCACCGCCTCGTCCTGCGTCTCGATGTGGATGTCGCTCGCGCGCCGCTGGATGGCCGTGAAGATGGTCGAATCCACCAGCCGGATGACCGGGCTGGCGTCGCTCGTCAGCCGTTCCACGGTCAGCGTGTCCTCGCCGTTGTCCTCCTCGCGCAGCAGCTGCATCTGGAAGCCCTCGGTGGCCTCCTCCAGCACCCGCTGCGAGCTCTCGCTCTTCTTCAGGATCGACTGGATCGCGCTCGGCGTGCCCACCATCACCCGGATGGGCGTCGAGAGCACGACCGCCAGCTCGTCGATCGTCGGCAGATCCGTCGGGTCGGACACCACGATGACGAGCGAGGCGCCCTCGCGCCGGTACGGCACGAAGCCGTAGCGCAGCATCAGGTCGGCCGGGATCGCGCGGAACAGCGCCTGGTCGATCCGGAACTGCGACATGTCGAGGAAGTCCAGCCGGTACCGCTCGGCCAGGCGTCGCGCCGCCACCGCCTCGGCCGCGTGATCGGCCGGCGTCGGTTCGGCGCCCTCGACGTACAGATCGGCCACCGGCCCGGCGGACTCGCCGGCCCTGGCGGACCGATCGGCGGGATGATCCATCGTCTTCGTCCTCCCGGGGCTACCGCCCCAGCACCGACGAGAGCTGGAAGAGCGGCATGTAGAGCGACAAGAGCAGCCCCGCGATCACGAGCCCCATGATCACGAGCAGCGCCGGCTCGATGATCGTGACGAACCGCGCCAGGTTGGTCTCGATCTCCTCGTCGTAGAAGTCGGCCAGGCTCGTCAGCATCTCCTGCAGCGCGCCGGTGGACTCGCCGACCTCGACCATCTTGAGCGCCACGTCCGGGAACGCCCCCGAGTCGGACAGCGCCGCCGCCAGCGCGCGCCCTTCGCGCACCTGCTGCTCGGTCGACGCCAGCTCACGCGCCATGTACTGGTTGCCGATCGACCGCGCCGACACCTCGAGCGCGTTCACCAGCGGGATGCCGCCGCCCAGCAGCGTGGACAGCGTCCGCGCCGCCTGCGCCACCGAGAACTTCCGCGCCGTCGGCCCCACCAGGGGCAGCCGCAGGACCAGGCGGTCGAAGCGCGCGCGCTGGCCCGGCTGCTTCACCCACCCCCAGAACACGAGCGCCGCGGTCACCGCCGTCGCCACCAGGAGCGGCGAATAGTCGAGCGCCAGCCGAGACACCCCCACGAGCACGCGCGTCGAGAGCGGCAGCTCGTGGCCGAACTGCCCGTAGAACTCCCCGAACTCGGGCACCACCTTGAAGATGATGATCGACACGACCACGAGCGACAGCGCCACGAGGATCACCGGGTAGATGAGCGCCGACATCGTCTTGCGCCGAATCTCCGAGATCACCTTCACGTAGCTCACGTAGCGCCGCAGCACCGGCTCGAGCGACCCGCTCTTCTCCCCCGCCATCAAGGTGGCCGTGTACACCCCCGGAAACAGGGTACCGTGCGCGCCGAACGCCTCGGAGAGCGCGCTGCCCGACCGCACCCGCTCGTGGATGTCGTCGAGCACCGACTTGAACACCGGGTTCGCCACGCGCCGCCGCAGGATGTCGAGCGACTGCACCAGCGGCATGCCGGCCTTCAGGAGCGTCGCCAGCTCCTGGTTGAACATGATGAACTCGTCCTGGCCGATCCGCCGGCGCTGCGGCAGGCGCAGCCCGCGCCAGGCGAGGCCGGCGCGCCGAACGCCCAGGACCAGAAGCCCCTTGTCCTCGAGATCCCGCCGGAGACGCGCCTCGCTGTCGGCGACGTAGATCCCCTCGACCACCTCGCCCGTCGCCGTCCCCAGCCGGCAGCGAAACTCCATCAGGCACCCGCGCGCCGCCCGGGGACGCCGGTCCCCACGGCCTCGCAAAACCTTGTCTCTGTGGACATTATTCGGATCGGACCCTCCGGCGGATTATAGCGCATTCCCACTCGTCCCGGCCGGGCGCGCGCCCCCGGGATGGGTGCGACTCCGCACGTTCATCTATTAGACCGGCACGGCGCGGCGACGGCTGTAGGGACGGCGCCGGGCGGGGGGGGCGCCCGGCGAGGTGGGCCCGTCCTGGTCAGTTCCGGCCGAGGTCAGTTCCGGCCGAGGCGCGCCATCACGCGCGCCACGTACTCCCGCGTCTCCGCGAAGGGCGGCACGCCGCCGTAGCGCTCGACCCTGCCGGCGCCGGCGTTGTAGGCCGCCAGGGCCAGCGACAGGTCGTAGCGATCCAGCAGGAACCTGAGGTGCCTGGTCCCGGCCTCGATGTTCGCGTGGGGATCGAACGGGTTGGCCACGCCGTACGCCCGGGCGGTCCCGGGCATGAGCTGCATCAGCCCCATGGCCCCTTTGGCCGACACGGCGCGCGGCTGGTTGGCCGATTCGACCTCGATCACCGCCCGCACCAGCCGGGGATCCACCCCGTTGGCCGTCGCGGCGCGCTCGATCTCGTCCCAGTAGGGACCGGCGTCGGCGTCGGCCGGCGCCGCCGGAGCCGCGGCGGGCGCCGCCGGCTCGGGATACGGGACCTCATCGGGCACGATCCGGGCCACCAGGTCCCGCGAGCAGGTGATCTCCCCGCCCGAGCGGAGCGCCAGGACGATGGACGCGCCCGCCTCTCGGTGCCCTTTCACCGACATGGTGCGGCCGGAGACGAGGTAGACGATCTCGGCGCGCGCCGGGACCGCCCCGCACGCGCCGGCGATCAGCACCGTGGCCAGGATCCGGCCCAAGCGTGACATCAGGACTGCGATTCTAGCACGGCCGAGAGGCCCGACCGGTTCGACCGGCGCCTCCCTGGCGGGATCAACCCCGGGTGAGGCTCCCGGCCCCCTCACGACGTTTCAACGACGAGGTGGAACACCCTCACGCCCAGCTCACGATCGTCGGCCCCGCCGCCCGGCAGCTTCGCCGGCACGAAGGTGCGGTCGACGCCAAGCGTCATGGCGACCACGTCGCCCGTGCCGAGGGTCGCCGCCGGAATCGCGACCTTGCGAAGGACGCGGCCGGCGCTCGTCAGGGCGAAACTGTCCACCACCCGGTCGCCGGCCCTGACGGTGACCTGCTGGGGCGGCGTGAAGACGTCGGGGCGACCGTCCAGATCGAGGTAGAGCACGACGTCGCGCTTGGGGTTCTGGAACGACCAGGAGGCCTCCTTCGTCGTCCAGCGCCACTCGTCGAGCGAGTTCTGCGCCGAGACCTCGGGCTGGTGCCAGCCGTCGCCGTAGACGACGAAGATGCCCTCGGACTGGGGCTCGAGATCGATCGTCGCCACCTTGTACGCGCGCTGGCCGTCGTCGTCGCCGGCGAGCGGCAGCCGGCGCTGGGTGGACGGGTTGTACAGGCCGATTTCCACGGTCGCCTTGCCGAGATACGGGTACACCGGCAGGAACATCGTCCGCGTGTACTCGATCGTCTGGCCCGGCTTCCACTGGGAGGTCGGCGTGGGCGGCTCGTGATCGTCGGTCCACATCAGGCCGCCGTCGACGTCCAGGAAGTGGACCATGACGTGGTAGTTGGCGTCGAAGGTCGCGCCGTTCGCCACCTGGAAGCGATAGGTCATGTCGATCGGAGCGCCGAGCGGGGCGCGGTCGCGGCTCAGGTGCACGACGGCGGTCGCCACGGGCGGGCCGGCCGGTCGGCTTCCGCACGCGGCCGCCGCCGTGAGGGCCGCGGCTGCCACAATGGTCGTCAAGCGAGGCATCGTCATGGGATGGGTCTCGATAGAGTCAAGGTACGCGCGCGATGGTACTTCAGTTGCCGCATCTATCGCAATATGTTAGCCTTCCGCGATTCCACAGGGTGCGTTGCGGAGGCGCCGCGCGATGTCGCAAGAAGCGCTGGGAATGGTCGAGACCAGGGGCCTGATTGGAGCGATCGAGGCCGCCGACGCGATGGTGAAGGCCGCCAACGTCCTGCTGGTGGGCAAGGAGTACATCGGCGCCGGCTACGTGACCGTCATGGTGCGCGGCGACGTCGGCGCGGTGAAGGCGGCGACCGACGCCGGCGCCGCGGCCGCCCGGCGCGTGGGCGAGCTGGTCTCGGTGCACGTCATTCCGCGCCCGCACGCAGAGGTCGAGCGCATCCTGCCGAAGCCCGCAAAGTAACGCGGCGCCATGGCCGAGCCCTCAGCCCAGACCGATCGCGATCTCGCGTCCATCCACGAGGCGCGCACGCTGGCGCGCCGCGCGAAGGCCGCGCGCGCCCCGCTCGCCGAGCTCTCCCAGGACCGCATCGATGCCATCGTGGACGCGATGGCCGCGGCGGCCACGGCCCAGGCCGAGGCGTTCGCGCGGCTCGCGCACGAGGAGACCGGCTACGGCGTCGTCGCCGACAAGATCCAGAAGAACCTGTTCGCCTCGGAGAAGGTCTACCGCTTCATCCGCCCGATGAGCACGGTGGGCGTCATCGGGCGCGACGAGACGCGGAAGATCGTCGAGATCGCCGAGCCCTTCGGCGTCGTCGCGGCCATCGTCCCGTCCACGAACCCGACCTCCACGGCCATCTACAAGATCCTCATCGCCATCAAGGCGCGCTGCCCCGTCGTGCTGAGCCCGCACCCGGCCGCCGTGGCGTGCATCACCCGCGTCGCCGAGGTGATGGACGAGGCCGCGCGCGGCGCCGGCGCGCCCGAGGGCGCGATCTCGTGGATGCGGACGGTGACGCTCGAGGGCACGCAGGAGCTGATGAAGAGCCGTGAGGTCTCGGTCATCCTGGCGACGGGCGGCATGGGACTCGTGCGCGCGGCCTACAGCGTCGGCAAGCCCGCCTACGGCGTGGGCCCGGGCAACGCCCCGGCCTACATCGAGCGGACGGCCGATCTGGCGAAGGCCGTGCGTGACATCGTGACGGGCAAGACGTTCGACAACGGCGTGCTCTGCTCGTCGGAGAACGCGGTGGTGGTCGACGAGCCGATTGCCGAAGAGGCCCGGCGGGAGTTCGTCCGGCAGGGCGCGTACTTCCTGTCGCCCGAGGAGATCGACGCGGTGGGCCGCGCGCTCGTCACGGCGCAGCGGCTGCCCGACCCGGCGCTGGTGGGCCGGCCCGCCGTCGAGGTGGCGCGCAAGGCCGGCCTGACGGTCCCGCCCGAGACCCGCGTGCTCGTCGCGCCGCTCGCCGGCGTCGGCCGCGACTACCCGCTCTCGATCGAGAAGCTCTGTCCGGTCCTCGCCTACTACGTGGTCCGCGACTGGCAGGAGGGCTGCGAGCGCTGCAAGCAAATCCTCGGCTACGGCGGCATGGGCCACACGATGGCCATCCACTCGCGGAACGAGGCCGTGATCCTCGAGTTCGGCCTCAAGAAGCCGGCGTTTCGCATCGTGGTGAACACGCCCACCGCGCACGGATCGATCGGCCTGACGACGGGCCTCGACCCGGCGATGACGCTGGGGTGCGGCGGCTACGGCGGCAATATCACGTCGGACAACATCTCGCCGCGGCACCTGCTGAACGTGAAGCGGCTAGCCTGGGAGGTGGCGCCGGCCGTCTCCCGCGGCAACGAGGCGCCCGCGCCCGGACCCGCGCTGCCGAAGGTCCCGGCCCCCCCGCCCGAGCCCGGGGGTATCTCGGCGGCCGAGCTCGGCCGACACCTGGATCGAATCCTGGGGCCCGGTCCCGCGGCCGCCCCGGCGCCCGCGCCGCCCGCGGCCGCCAGACCGGTGGAGTTCGTCTGCGAGGCCGACGTGCGGGACGCGCTTCGAGACGGACGAACGATCCTCATCGGCGCCCGGACGATCGTCACGCCCGCGGCCAGGGACCTGGGACGCGGGGTGCTCGTCGAGGAGGGGATGGGGCGGGGCTCCTGAGCCCCGAGCCATGTAGATTTGACCGGTCAGCCTCCAAGTGTTACTCTTAGCTGCGGTTACGGTCGGTTTTGTGCCGCCGTCGAGTCGGCAGTGGACGCGAGCCCCCCTCCCCAGCGGGGGCTCTACAGGGCGATGGGCGTGGGTGCGCAACGGCGCGGGCCCGCCGGTCGCCTTTGCGGAGCACCCTCGAGGATGAAGCGATCGGCCTGGCTGCCCCTCGTGGCGGCATGCGGCGTCTCGGTCGTGACGGCCTGCGCGGGCGGTGCGCCCGCGCAGCTGCCGACGCTGCCGCCGCCGGCCGAGATTGCTACAGCCCCGGCCGAGCCGGAGCCCTCCCAGCCGGTCGACGCCACGACCGCGCTCATCGCGAAAGCCGACGAACATTTCCAGAACGGGCAGCGCGAGTTCGCGCTGGGCCATCTCGACCGGGCCAAGCAGGAGTTCGACCAGGCGGTCGACGTCCTGTTGGAGGCCCCCGGCGGCGCGCGGGCGAACCCGCGGCTGGGCGACTACTTCGACCGGCTGGTGGACCGGGTGAACGCGCTGGAGCTGACGGCGCTCGCCCAGGGCGACGGCTTCACCGAGCAGAAGTCGGAGCCGGCGACGATCGACGACCTCCTGGCGGTGTCCACCTTCCCGCTGCCGGCGGCCGACGAGAACACGCGCGAGGCGGTCGAGAACGACCTCAAGCTGCACGATCTGCCGATCACGCTGCACCCCAAGGTGCTGTCGTACGTGGCGCTCTTCCAGGGCAAGCTGCACGACTGGTTCCAGGAGTCGCTGCAGCGCGGCATGCGCTACTTGCCGATGATCCAGAACGTGTTCCGGGCCGACGGGCTCCCGCTCGACCTGGCCTACGTGCCGATCGTCGAGAGCGCGTTCAAGCCGAACGCGCTCTCGCGCGCCTCGGCCAAGGGCGTGTGGCAGTTCGTGCGGAGCACGGCCGTCGAGAACGGGCTGCGCTACGACTGGTACGTGGACGAGCGGGCGGACCCGGAGAAGGCCACCGTGGCGGCGGCCAAGTACCTGGCCGGGCTGCGCGACATGTTCGACGGCGACTGGCCGCTCGCGCTGGCGTCCTACAACGGCGGACCGGGACGCGTGGAGCGCGCCATCCGGCGGGCGAAGACGGACGACTTCTGGAGCCTCGCCTCCTCGTCGCGCTACCTGCCGCGCGAAACGCGCGAGTACGTGCCGATGATCCTGGCGGCGGTCATCGTCGCGCGCAACCCCACGCATTACGGCTTCACGGTGGACCCGGTCGATCCGCTCCAGTACGACAAGGTGACGCTGCCCGTGCCGGTGGACCTGCGCAAGGTCGCCGAGTGGACGGGCGCCTCGGTCGAGGAGATCCAGTCGCTCAACCCCGAGCTGCGCCGCTGGACGACGCCGCTCAAGGACGACGACTACCAGATCAAGGTGCCGGTGGGCACGGCGGCGCAGCTCACCGAGAAGATCGCCTCGGCGCCGCCGCACGAGCTGCTCGCGCTGAGCGAGTACATCGTCCGCCGGGGCGACACCCTGACGACGATCGCGCGGCGGCTGAAGGTGAGCTGGCAGGACGTCGCCGACGCGAACAACCTCACCAAGCGATCCATCATCCGGCCCGGCCAGCGGCTCGTGGTGCCGCGTGCGCCGGCGGCGCTCCTCGCCGCACGCACCTCGCGCGCCAGCGCCCGCGCTGCGTCGGCGTCGTCGGCCGGCGGCACGCGTCTCGTGTACCGCGTGCGCCGCGGCGACACGCTCTCGGGGATCGCGCGCGTGTTCGAGACGACCGTCTCCGCGATCAAGAACTGGAACAACCTGAAGTCCGACCGCATCACCGCCGGCGACCGCCTCACGATCTACCGCAGCACCAGCAGCGACCCACAGTAGATTGCCGATTGCCGATTGCCGATTCAAGACCCGCTGTTACGCTGAAGTACTTGCCACGCGTCGCTGAGGCGGCCGGGTCAGTTTCTGCCTCCCCCCTTCCCCACCCTTCGATTTCCGGCCTGTTTCGTGCGTTCGACTGGCAACGCCCTTGCGAGCACGGTGACACGAGGTGGCCACTGTCGACTCGTGAGGCGCTAGGCCGGCCGGGCCCGAGACCCAGCCCCCAGTTCCAAGGCCCCAGTCCCGTCAACCGTGATCACCTGAGAGCATGCTCGCCATCGTCCGCACCGCCGCCGTCTACGGGATCGAGGCCAGCCAGGTGCAGGTCGAGGTGGACGTGTCGTTCGGCCTGCCGCAGTTCACGATGGTGGGGCTGCCCGACGCGAGCGTTCGCGAGAGCCGCGACCGCGTGCGCAGCGCCATCAGGAACTCGGGCTTCGAGTTCCCGCTCCACCGCGTCACGGTGAACCTGGCGCCGGCGGACGTGCGCAAGGCCGGAACGTCGTTCGATCTGCCCATCGCCCTGGGCATCCTCGCCGCGTCGGGCCTCGTCACGCGGCGGCAGGTGGACGACACGCTGCTCGTCGGCGAGTTGTCGCTCGACGGCGCCATCCAGCCCGCGCGCGGCGTGCTGCCCATCGCCGCGGCGGCGCGGCGGGACGGGGTCACGGGCCTGCTGCTGCCCCGCGCGAACGCGGCCGAAGCCGCCGTCGTCTCGGGCCTGCGGCTTTACCCCGTCCAGACCTTGCCCGAGGCGGTCACGGCGCTCAACGACCCGCAGCCGCAGGCGGTGGCGCCGGCGACGCGCAGGTCCGTGGCCGCGGCCGACGACGATCTCGCCGACGTGCGCGGGCAGGCGCTCGCGCGGCGCGCGCTCGAGGTGGCGGCGGCCGGCGGTCACAACCTGCTCATGAGCGGCCCGCCCGGCGCCGGCAAGACGATGCTCGCCAGGCGGCTGCCGGGGATCCTGCCGCCGCTGACCTTCGACGAGGCGCTCGAGGTCACGGCCATCCACTCGGTGGCGGGGCTCCTGCCCCCGGGCGTCGGTCTCGTCGCGGCCCGGCCGTTCCGCGCGCCGCACCACACGATCTCCGACGCGGCGCTGGTCGGCGGCGGCGCGATGCCACGCCCCGGCGAGATCAGCCTGGCGCACCACGGCGTGCTCTTCCTGGACGAGATGCCCGAGTTCAACCGGCGCGTGCTCGAGGTGCTGCGGCAGCCGCTCGAGGAAGGCTGCGCGCGGATCGCGCGCGCCGCGCGCACGGCGGTGTTCCCCGCGCGGTTCGTGCTCGTCGCCGCGATGAACCCCTGCCCGTGCGGCTATCTCGGCAGCGACGCGCGGCCGTGCCGCTGCACCCCGCAGCAGATCGATCGGTACCGGGGCCGGCTGTCGGGCCCGCTGCGCGATCGCATCGATCTCACGGTGGACGTCGCCGCGCTCGCCTGGCACGAGATGACGGCGACCGCGCCGGGCGAGGCCACCACGGCGGTGCGCGCCCGGGTGCTCGCGGCGCGGGCGCG
>JAHECP010000332.1 GCA_024641665.1 Acidobacteriota bacterium | reverse complement strand
GGCGCCGCGCGCGCGGTCGCCTATGCCCTGCGGTCGGCGGGCGCCGAGGTCACCCTCTACGCGCGGCGACCCGATGCCGCCGTCGAGACCGCGCGCAGCGTGGGCGCCGCCAGCGCCCCCTTGCCGCCGCCGGCCGGGTCGTGGGACCTACTCGTCAACGCCACGCCGGCCGGCGGGTTTCCCCGCCAGGACGAACGGCCCGTGCCCGGTCTGCCGCTCGACGGCCGCCTGGTCTACGACCTGGTCTACAACCCCGCGCGCACGCGGCTCGTCGCCGACGCCGAGGCGGCCGGGTGCGACACGCTGGGCGGGCTGCCGATGCTGGTGGATCAGGCGCGGCGGCAGTTCGAGTGGTGGACGGGCCGGCGACCGCCGGCCCGGCTCTTTCTCGAGGCGGCCGAAGCCCGCCTGAAGACGCTCGCGCGCGAGTCCGTTCCGGAGACGACCCGATGAGGCAGACGACGTTCGACGAGTTCGTGGAGCTGGCGCGGCGCGGCACGTTCGTGCCCGTTTGGAAGGAGATCATGGCGGATCTGCTCACGCCGGTGTCCGCGTTCATGAAGATCGCCGAGCACTCCGACTACGCCTTCCTGCTCGAGAGCGTCGAGGGCGGCGAGCGCGTCGCGCGCTACTCGTTTCTCGGGAAGGACCCGTTCCTGGTGGTGCGGGCGCGGGGGCGGCGCACGGTGCTCGAACGCTCCGGGGTCACGACCGAGACCGACGCGCCGTTCATCGAGACGCTGCGCGGCCTGATGGCCGACTTCCGCTCGCCGTTCGTGCCCGAGCTGCCGCGCTTCACGGGCGGCGCCGTCGGCTTTCTCGGCTACGACGCCACCCCCTGGTTCGAGCCGTCGCTCGCCGGCGACTGGTCCCGCGGGTTCGGCGGCGCCGGGGCGCGCGCCGACGAGGACGACGCCGGGTTCATGCTGTTCGACACGGTGCTCGCGTTCGACCACGTCAAGCACCGCATCCTCGTCATCGCCAACGCGCGCATCACGGCCGACGAGGACCTGGAGACGCTCTATCAGTTCGCCTGCGCGAAGATCCAGTTCCTCGAGCGCGAACTCGAGCAGAGCCTGTCACAGCCCGAGCGAGCGCGCCGGCTCGAGCCGGAGGTGCGGTCGAACCAGGACCGGGAGACGTTCGAGCGCGGCGTGCGAGCGATCAAGGAGCACATCGCGGCGGGCGACATCTACCAGGCCGTGCTCTCGCAGCGGTTCGAGACCGAGGTGGACGTCGACCCGTTCACCGTCTACCGGGCGCTCCGTCACGTCAACCCGTCGCCCTACATGTACTTCGTCCGCATGGGCCCACAGACCATCGTCGGCTCATCGCCCGAGATGCTGGTGCGGGTGGAGGGGCGGCGCGTCGAGACGCATCCCATCGCCGGCACGCGACCGCGCGGGCGCACCGACGAGGAGGACCTGCGTCTGGCCGAGGAGCTCAAGCGCAACGACAAGGAGCGGGCCGAGCACGTGATGCTCGTCGACCTGGGCCGGAACGACGTCGGCCGCGTCTCGGACTACGGCTCGGTGCGCGTCCCGCAGTTCATGGCGCTCGAGCGCTACTCGCACGTGATGCACCTGGTCTCCACCGTCGAGGGCCGGCTGGCCGAGGATCGCGACCGGCTCGACGCGCTGGTGGCCTGCTTCCCGGCGGGCACCGTGTCGGGCGCGCCGAAGATCCGGGCCATGCAGATCCTGGCGTCGCTCGAGCCGACCCCGCGCGGCATCTACGCTGGCGCGATCGGCTACCTCGATTTTGCCGGCAACCTCGACTTCTGCATCGCCATCCGCACGATCGCGATGCGCGGCGGCACCGCCCACGTCCAGGCGGGCGCGGGCGTCGTGGCCGACTCGAACCCCGCGGCCGAGTACGAGGAGACGCGGGACAAGGCGCGCGCGCTGCTGCAGGCCCTGCACATGGCGCAAACCGAGCTCTGACGCGGGAGGGGCCGAGGCCGGTCACATGGTGCTGCTCATCGACAACTACGACTCGTTCACCTACAACCTTGCGCAGTACCTGGGCGAGCTCGGGGCGCCGCCCGTCGTCCGGCGCAACGACGAGATCGGCCTGGCGGACATCGAGGCGCTCCAGCCCCGGCGCATCGTCGTCTCGCCCGGCCCCGGGCGGCCCGAGGACGCGGGCGTGTCGGTCGCGGCGATCCGGCGCTACGGCGAGCGGGTGCCCGTGCTCGGCGTCTGTCTCGGACACCAGGCGATCGGCCTGGCGTTCGGCGCCGCGGTCGTCCGCGCGCCGGTGCTGATGCACGGCAAGACGTCGCTCGTGGCGCACGATGGCCGGGGGGTCTTCAAGGGCCTCGCGTCCCCCTTCGAGGCCGGGCGCTACCACTCCCTCGTCGTGTCCGAGGAGGGCTGGCCGGACGACCTCGAGGTGGCCGCGCGCACCGTGGACGACGGCACGGTGATGGCGATTCGCCATCGGCGCCTGCCGGTGCACGGGGTGCAGTTCCACCCCGAATCGGTGCTGACGCGCGAGGGCCGGCAGATCCTGCGCGCGTTCCTGGAGATGTAGATGTTCACCGACCTGCTCGAGAAGCTGCAGCGGCGCCAGGACCTCACCGCCGAGGAGGCGACGGCGGCGATGGGCGAGATCATGGAGGGACGGGCTCAGCCCGCGCAGATCGCGGCGCTGCTGGTCGGTCTGCGCATGAAGGGGGAGCGGCCCGCCGAGATCGTGGGTCTGGCGTGGGCGATGCGCGCGCGGGCGCTGCGTCTGGCGCGCGACCACGCGCCGGTCTTCGACACCTGCGGCACCGGCGGCGACGGCGCGCACACGTTCAACGTCTCCACGGCGGCGGCGCTCGTGCTGGCCGGCTGCGGCGTGCGCGTCGCCAAGCACGGCAACCGGTCGGTGTCGAGCCGCTGCGGGAGCGCCGACGTGCTCGAGGCGCTCGGCGTCGCCGTCGCGCCGGGCCTGGACGTCGTCGAGCGCTGCCTGGACGAGGCGGGCGTGGCGTTCTTCTTCGCGCAGATGTTCCACCCGTCCATGAAGCACGCGGCGGCGACGCGCCGCGTGCTCGGCATCCGCACGGCCTTCAACCTGCTCGGCCCGCTGACCAACCCCGCCGGCGCCGCGCGGCAGCTGGTCGGCGTGCCGCGGCCCGAGCTGACCGAGCTGGTCGCGCGTTCGCTCGCGATCCTCGGATCCGAGCGCGCGTGGGTCGTGCACGGCGCGGACGGCCTCGACGAGATCTCCACGACCGGCTACACGAAGGTTTCGGAGTGCCGGGACGGCACGGTCAACACGTTCTACGTCCACCCGGCGGACTACGGGCTGCCCAAGGCGCCGCTCGCCGCGCTCGCCGGCGGGGACGCCGCCGAGAACGCGCGCGTCGTCGGCGACCTGCTGGCCGGGGCGCCGGGGCCCGCGCGCGACATCGTCGT
>JAHECP010000156.1 GCA_024641665.1 Acidobacteriota bacterium | reverse complement strand
CGCTCCGCCGGTCGCCCCGCGCCCGGCGCCCCTGCCGCGCTCGGCCGGCGACCGCCCCGAGGAGCGCGTGCGGATGTCGCGCCGCCGCCTCACGATCGCGCGGCGGCTCGTCGAGGCGCAGCACGCTGCGGCCATGCTCACCACGTTCAACGAGGTGGACATGAGCGCGGTGATGGGCCTGCGCGAGCGGCGCAAGCAGGCGTTCAAGGAGCGCTACGGCGTCGGGCTGGGGATCGCGTCGTTCTTCGTGAAGGCGGCCGTGGGCGCGCTCCGGGAGTTCCCCGAGATCAATGCCGAGATCCAGGGCGACGAGATCGTCCTCAAGCGCTACTACGACATCGGCATCGCCGTGGGGGCCGAAGGCGGCCTGGTGGTGCCGGTGCTGCGCGACGCCGACCGCATGCCGTTCTCCGAGATCGAGCGGGGCATCCGCGAGTTCGCGAAGCGCGCCGCCGACGGCGCGCTGACGCTCGACGACCTCAAGGGCGGCACGTTCACCATCACCAACGGCGGCGTGTTCGGGTCGCTCCTGAGCACGCCCATCCTCAACCCGCCGCAGGTGGCGATCCTCGGCCTGCACAAGATCGAGGCGCGGCCGATCGCGGTCCAGGGGCAGGTCGCGATCCGGCCCATGATGTACGTCGCCATGAGCTACGACCACCGCGTCGTGGACGGCCGCGAGTCGGTGCAGTTCCTCGCGCGCGTCAAGGAGCTGGTGGAGGACCCGGCGGCGCTGCTGCTCGAGGTGTAGGGCGGATTCCGCCCAGCTCGATCCCCGCGCGCGCGATCGCGTCGCGGACGCGCGGGTCGCACAGCGCATCCGTCTCGGCGTCCCACGCGTACCCCCACCGATACGACTGCTCGATTGACGCGCCGCCGATCCCCGGGTGCGCGACCAGCTCCGTCTCGCCCTCGACGAGCGCCAGCAGACGCAGCAGGCGTGCCGTGTCGAGGTGTCCCGCGTCGGCGATGCCGATCGTCCGGTCGCTCGCGCGCAGTCCGGCGGCGAGCGCCCGCGCGCGAGCGCGCCGCGCGAGCCGGCCGAGCGCCGAGATCGCCGCACGCCGCGCCAGCGGCGCGCCCGCCGTGGCGCGATCGTCGGGAATCCTCACGTAGGGAATGTGATAGTCGGCGGCGAGCCGCACCACCACGTCGAAGACCCCCGGCAGCACGTGGACGTGCTGGTGGCCGTTCACGTGGCGGAGCGAGAGCCCGGCGGCCAGCACCCGCTCGATCTGCGCGCGCATCTCGACCTCCACCTCGGCCGTCGAGACGCGGCCGAGCGCGTAGCGGATCGCGAACGCGCGGTGGCTCGGCAGGAGCATCCCGCGGCCGTCGGTGAGGCTGGGAATGCGCGAGGGCGGAGACATCGGCGCCAGCTCGACGAGCGCCAGGTGCACACCGACGTCGAGATCGGGGCATCCGCGCAGGAGGTCCACCGCGTGGCCGAGATCGGCGCCCGCCGCGGCCACGCTGCAGGCGGTGACGATCCCCTCGCGGTGGGCGCGCACCGCGCCTTCGGTCATGCCCCGATGGAGGCCGACGTCGTCCGCCGTGACGATCAGGCGCGTTAACGTCAAGTGGTCCGGGCGCCAGACGGCTCCGTGGCGGGGGCCGACGCGTCGCGGCGCTTCGGCCGCGGCCGGCGCATGTCGGGGTAGAGCGTGACGAGCTCGCGCAGGATGCGCAGGATGACGGCGGGCGAGGCGAGGTGGGACCCGCCGTAGGACCGCGGGAAGTAGTCCACGCCGATCTGCTGGACGACGAAGCCCGAGTTCTTCGCCTTGATGACCAGCTCGGCGTCGATGAGCGACCCCTCCGACCGCAGGTCGAACGCCCCGATGACCTCGCGCCGGAACAGCTTGAACGCGAAGTTGACGTCGCGCAGCGGCCAGCCGAAGAGCAGGCCGATGAACGTGTTGTAGACCACCGAGTAGACCGCGCGGCGCAGGCCTTCCGGCACGCGGTCGAACCGGTACGCGGCGATGAGATCCGCGCGCGTGAGGCGCATGGCGCGAAGCGCCCGGCCGAGGTCCTCGGGGTCCACGGCCAGGTCGGCGTCGGTGTAAAAGATGATGTCCTTGGTGGCGGCGGCGAAGCCGGTGCGCAGCGTCCCTCCGAGCTTGCGGTTCCGCTCGTGGCTGATCAGCCGGATGCGCGGGTTGGCGGCGGCCGCGCGCGCCACGATCCGCGGCGACGCGTCGGTGGACGCGTCGTTGACGACGATGATCTCGTAGTCGGAGGCGTGGCGCTCCAGAGCCCCTGCGAGGAACACGAGC
This sequence comes from Acidobacteriota bacterium, assembly GCA_024641665.1. Lineage (GTDB taxonomy): Bacteria > Acidobacteriota > Vicinamibacteria > Vicinamibacterales > JAHECP01 > JAHECP01. Next base: position 10,555 of record JAHECP010000156.1, on the reverse strand, counting down.
GCGTGCCCGATGTTCTCCTCTTCGTTGAACATCGGGATCACTGCCGACACCGAGGGCCGCTCCTCCGGCAGCGGACGGGGCGCAGGCATCGCAGCGCCATGATACCCCTGCTCGGTACCGCCCGCAACGGCCGAGCTGCAGGAGCGGGCGCCCCGTACAGGCTCCCGTCCCCGCACTACGGCTGAGCTGGCCGGCTGGCCGTGTAGAGCACGTGCGGGTGGGGGTAGCCCGCGTCGATCGCGCGGATCGTGACGCCCACGAAACCGGCTCGGGCGAGCCGCCGCCCGAGCGCCTCGCGGTTCTCGTACACCAGGCCCGACCCCAGCGTGAGGCGGAGCACGCGGATGGCGACGAATTCCTGCGCCACGTTCCAGAAGAACTTCAGCCGGCGGTCCGGGTCGATCTCCTTGAGCATGAGCAGGCCGCCCGGGCGCAGCCGGTCGAACAGCCGGGCGAGGAGCGGGTCGCGCTCGGCGGCCGGCACGCGGTAGAGCACGTCGCAGAGCGCGACGGCGTCGAACCGCCCGCGGATGCACGCGTCGAAGCCCGCGACCCACCGCACGGCGGGATGCCGCAGCGCCGCGCCGAGCTTGCGGACGTCGGGCTCGAGGGCCACGACGCGCGCGCCGCGGCGCTCGGCGGCGAGCCGGGCGAACACGCCGTGCCCCGCGCCGACGTCGAGCACGCGGGCGCCCGGCGGCAGCGCGTCGACGGCCGGCAGGAACGGGCAGGTCAGGTAGCGGCCGAGGATGTGGAGCCGCGAGCCGAGCGGCGCGCCCGCCGACGCGCGGCGGATGACTCCCAGCCCGACCAGCGTACCGTGCGGCACGCGCCGATTATAGAATGGGGTCACGTCATGGCACGGAGGGGCCTGGACGAGCCGGCGCGGACGGGTGTCTCTTGGCGCGAGGGCGCCGGGCGGTTCTCCGTTCAGGCGGGGGCCGGGCTCGTCGTGCTGCTCGCCGTCCTCCTGCGCACCTACCCCATCTCGTTCTGGGAGTTCGACGAGCTGCTCTTCGCCGCCGGCGTCGTCCGGTTCCAGCCGCTCCTGCACCACCCGCACCCGCCCGGCTATCCCGTGTTGATCGGCCTGGGCAAGATCGCCGACCTCGTCGTGCGCGACCCGTTCGCCGCCCTGGTCGCGCTGAGCGTGGTCGCGTCGCTCGCCGGCTTCGTCGCGCTCGCCTGCGCGTTCCGGAACCTGCTCGGCGACGGGCGCCTGGCCGTGTTCGGGGCGCTGCTCTTCTATCTGTCGCCCGGCATGCTCGTGCACGCGTCGCTGCCGCTGTCGGATCCGCCGGCGCTCGCGCTGCTGGCGCTCACCTTCTACGGCGCGTCCCGGGTCGAGCGGCCGTCGGGCGGCCGCGACGCGCTCGTCTTCGGCGCCGCGGCCTCGCTCGCCGTCGGCTGCCGGCCGCAGCTCGCCGTGCTCGTGGTGCCGCTCGTCGTCTTCACATTCATCCGGACCGGATCGTGGCGCCGCGGGTCGCTCGTGCTGTCGGCGTTCGCGGTCGTGTCGCTCTACTGGCTGATTCCGCTCGTGGTGGCCACGGGCGGGGTGGGCGGGTTCTTGCGGTACCAGCTGGGGCAGGCCTCCGTGGTGGCCGCCACCGACGCCAACCTGGCGCGGGCCGGTCGCACGTGGGCCGACCTCGTGCTGCGCTTCGTGGCGCATCCGTGGGGCATGAAGCTGCTCTCGATGCCGGTCCTCGCGCTCGCGACGGCCGGGGCCGCCGCGGCGGCGCGCCGGCTCGAGCTGCGGCTGCTGCCCATCCTCGCGGCGTGCGGCCTGTACCTCGCGTTCGCCATCACCACGATGGATCCGGCCGACGGCGTGCGCTACGCGCTGCCCGCGGCGATGGGCACGGCGCTCCTGGCCGCGCGCGGTATGGGCTGGCTGTCGGCGCGCCCGCGGTGGCGTCCGGCGCTCGCGGTGCTCGTCGTGGCCTACGGCGGCGGCTCGCTCGCCTACGTCGCCCCCATCGTCTTCACGCGCCACCGCGTGCCCTCGCCGCCCGCGCAGGCGGCCGAGTATGCCAATCGCCACCTGCCGCCGGGCACGGTCATCCTGTACGAGGCGTCGCTCTGGCCGCACGCCACCGAGCTCGTCTCGCGCTTTCGGACGCTGCCCGTCACGCCGGGCCTGAACGCGTACTTCGACCGGCCGAACGTGCCGCTGTACCTCTTTGCCGACGGCGGCAGCGAGCGGACCGGCGCGCAGATCTTCTCGTGGCCCGAGAGCGACGCCTACGGCAAGCTCACGCGCGACCACTACCGCGTAGTGTCGCTGATTCCCCTTCCGCCCGAGCGGCGGTACCGCGCCTTGATGGGCGTGTACAGGCCAAACCGCACGCCGGGGGGGCAGCACTGGCGCTGGCTCGATACGACGGCGGAGATCGAGCTGCCGGACGTCGGGGCGCGGTCCGCCGTCGTGCGGCTCGCGCTACCGCCCGACTACCCGCTGGGGTCGAACGACGTGACGGTCTCGGTGGACGGCGCGCCCGCGGCCCACGGCACGGTACGCCCGGGCGAGCCGCTCGACCTAACCGTGGCGCTGAAGGCCGGGACGAACGTTCTCCGCATCGCGAGCAGCAAGTCGTTCGTGCCGGCGAAGCTGGACCCGCGCCGCTTCCGCGACCCGCGCCGGCTGGGGGTCATGCTCGTGTCGGTGGAGCAAGGGGGGTGAGGATCAGGGAATGGGACACGGAATGCGACACGGAATGCGACACGGAATGGGACACAGAATGAACTGAGTCAGGAGACGCGAGTCACCGTCATTCCATGTCCCATTCCGTGTCCCATTCTCCTTAGTCACACTTCGGCAGCCCGCCCGTGATGCCCAGGAACCACCGGATGCAGCGGTGGCCCACATCGGGATTGACGTACATCATCGGGCACGCCCCGTCGATCACCGATAGGCCCTTCTCGCGGCCCAGCGCCGCGGCGCTCGCCGACACGCTGCCCTGGCCGAACGAGCGGTGCATCCACACGTGGCGGACCCCGAGGTCGGCCGACTCGCGCACCAGCCCCTCGGCCGCGTCGGGCGGCGTGGCGATCACCACGGCGTCGACGCCGCCCGGAATCGCCGCGAGGTTCGGGTAGCAGGGCCCACCCTCGACTTCCGATGCCGCTGGATTGACGGCGAATACCTCGTAGCCCGCGCCGCGGAGCTTCTTGTAGATCGCGTTGGCGGGCAGCGTGCCGCCGCGCGACACGCCGGCCACCGCGATGCGTTTGTGATCGAGGAACTGGCGGACCGCTTCGTCCAGTCGTGCCATCGGCAAGCCTCCCGGTTCGGCTGGTCTCCAGACGCCCCGTCCCAGTGTAGCGCAGTCCTTCACGGCTGCCTCGGCAGCCTCCCGCCACCCCTCTCGCGTGCGACCGGCCTCCGAGGTTAGGATCAGCACATGGTGCGTCAGACGACCCTTGGCCAGGACAGGCGGCTCGCCGAACGGTACGATCGCGTTGCGAAACAGCTCGCGGAGCTTTACGCGAAGGTCGCCGATCCACAGGCGCGCATGGCATCGACGGCGGCGCTCCTGCACCACAAGATGCCGCACTTCTTCTGGACCGGGTTCTACCGGCTGGTGGAGGGCGACCTGATCGTCGGTCCCTACCAGGGGCCGATCGCGTGCATGGTGCTCGAGCGCCACAAAGGCGTGTGCTGGGCGGCGGTGGACCGGGGCAAGCCGGTGCTCGTGCCCGACGTGCACGCCTTCCCGGGCCACATCGCGTGCGACTCGCGCTCCCAGAGCGAGGTGGTGGTCCCCGTGCGCGACGCCGCGGGCGTGATTGTCGGCGTGCTCGACGTGGACAGCGACAAGCCGGCGAGCTTCTCCGAGGTCGACGTCGAAGGCCTCACGGCGGTGGCGGCGCTGATTCACGGCGTGCGCGTCGCGTGACCTGCTCTTGACTTAGTCTATAAACTTAGCTAACATGCGCTCGTGGCCAAGACCGTCAACGTCCACGAGGCGAAGACTCAGCTCTCCCGCCTGCTGGCGCGTGTCGAGCGCGGCGAGGAGGTCGTGATCGCGCGGGCGGGCCGGCCTGTGGCGCGCCTGCTGCCGTTCGAGTCGGCCTCGCGCGGCCGCACGCTGGGCGCCGATCGCGGGCTCGTCTCGATCGCCGACGACTTCGACGCCCCGCTGCCCGACGACCTCGCCGCTGAGTTCGAGCGATGAGAATCCTCGTCGACACGCAGTGCTGGCTGTGGATGAACGCCGCGCCCGAGCGGCTGTCGCGGGGCGTCGTCCGCCAGCTCACGGCCGCCAACACGACGCTCTTCCTGTCGGCGGCGAGCGCCTGGGAGATCGCCATCAAGTACGGGCTGGGCAGGTTGCAGCTGCCCGAGCCGCCTGCGCCATACGTCGTGAGCCGGCTGCGCCAGACCCGCACGACGCCGCTCGGCGTGTCGCTCGAGCACGCGCTGCGCGTGGCGGAGCTGCCGCCGCACCACCGCGATCCGTTCGACCGTCTCCTGGTGGCGCAGGCGCAGATCGAGCGCCTACCCGTGCTCACGGCCGACCGGCAGCTCGGCCTCTACGACATCGACATCATCGACGCGACGTGACACATGGCCTCGACCTACACCGCCAAAGACATCACGGTCCTCGAGGGACTCGAGCCCGTCCGCAAGCGCCCCGGCATGTTCATCGGGGGCGTCGGCTCGACCGGCCTCCACCACCTCGTCTGGGAGGTGCTCGACAACGCGATCGACGAGGCGATGAACGGCTTCGCGTCGAACGTCAAGGTGACGCTGCACGCCGACGCGTCGTCGATCACGATCGAGGACGACGGCCGCGGCATCCCGGTGGACAAGCACCCGAAGACGAAGAAGAGCGCGCTCGAGGTCATCTTCACCACGCTCCACGCGGGCGGCAAGTTCGAGCACCAGAACTACAAGACCGCCGGCGGGCTCCACGGCGTCGGCGCCTCGGTCGTCAACGCGCTCTCGAAGGAGCTGGTCGCGACGGTGAAGCGCGACGGCGCGCTGTGGGAGCAGACCTACCGGCAGGGACGCCCCGTCGGGGGCGTGAAGCGGCTGGCCGCGGCGCGCGGCAGCGGCACGACCGTGTTCTTCCGCCCCGACTCGACGGTGTTCCCCAAGACCGAGTTCGACCCGGTCGTGATCCGCGAGCGCCTCGAGGTGGCGAGCTACCTGCACAAGGGCGTGAAGTTCACCTTCGAGAACGAGGCGGCGAAGTCGAAGGAGGTCTTCCAGCACGACGAGGGGCTCGCCGACTATCTGGCCATGGTCGTCAAGGACCGCGGCAGCGCGGTCGTCCACGACGCGCCGTTCCTGCTGAACAAGGCGGACGAGAGCGGCATGCGGCTCGACCTGGTGCTGCAGTGGACGCAGGCCACCGACGAGCACGTGCGGAGCTACGTGAACGGCATTCCGACCGGGTCGGGCGGCACGCACGAGAACGGGCTGCGCGCCGGCCTCGGCAAGGCCGTGCGCAACTACATCGAGACGCACAACCTCTCGCCGAAAGGCGTGACCCTCGCGACCGAGGACATCCGCGAGGGGCTCGTCGGCCTGCTGAGCGTGTTCCTGCAGGAGCCGCAGTTCCAGGGCCAGACCAAGGACCGGCTGAACAACCCGGAGGTCTACTCCGGCCTCGACTCGATGGTGCGGCCCGCGCTCGAGCACTGGCTGAACCACAACCGGACGGTGGCCGAGTCGATCGTGGCGCGGATCATCCTGGCGGCGAGGGCGCGCGAGGCCAGCCGCGCGGCGCAGGCCGAGGTGGTGCGCAAGACGGCCACCACGGGTCGCGCCACGCTGCCCGGCAAGCTGAGCGACTGCACGATGCCCGGCGCCGAGGGCTCGGAGCTGTTCATCGTGGAGGGCGACTCGGCGGGCGGCTCGGCCAAGCAGGGGCGCGACCGCGCGCGGCAGGCGATCCTGCCGCTCCGGGGCAAGGTGCTGAACACCGAGGGCCTCACCGTCGCGAAGGTGCTCGAGAACAAGGAGCTCGCCGACGTCGTCACGGCGCTCGGGTGCGGCATCGGCAAGTCGCTCGACGTCGCGCGCCTGCGCTACGGCAAGGTCATCATCCTGGCCGACGCCGACTCGGACGGCCACCACATCGCGACGCTGCTGCTCACCTTCATCTACCGGCACATGCCGCAGCTCATCGCGAACGGCCGTGTGTTCCTCGCCCAGCCGCCGCTCTACCGGATCGACGTCGGCAAGGACACCTACTGGGCGCTCGACGAGGCCGACAAGGCGCGGATCCTCAAACAGCACAACGGCCGCGCCACGCCCGAGATCACGCGCTTCAAGGGCCTCGGCGAGATGATGCCGAAGGTGCTGTGGGAGACGACGCTCAACCCGCGGACGCGGCGCCTGCTGCGTGTGGAGATCGCGGACCAGATCGTGACCGACCGCGTGATCAACGAGCTGATGGGGAAGGACGCATCGGCGCGGTTCAAGTTCATCATGGAACGCGCGGAGCAGGCGGACGAGATCGACGTGTAGGGGACGGGAGCTATTTGGCGAGGCCGGGTGTGGGCCAAATAGCTCCCGTCCCCTTTGTTTCGAACAGCACCACATCGTCCTCCACGAAGACCGGCTCCGCCCGCCACCGCGCCCCGATGTACGCGAACGTCTCCCGGCTGTAGAAGCAGACGTGCGTGAGGTCCCGCATGTAGTGCCAGCCGCCGAAGGTGTCGGGCGGCCGGACGGGCTTCGTCATGACCCCGAGCCAGCCGTCCGGCTTCAGCAGGCCGAACAGCTGGTCGAGCGTGTCCGCCGGCCGGTGCAGGTGCTCGAGCACCTCGGTCGCCGTGACGAAGTCGTAGGCGCGCGCGAGCACCGACGCATCCGGCGCGTAGAAGGGGTCGTAGAGCGCGACCCTCAGGCCGTGCTCGGCGAGCATCGCGGCGAGCGCGGGCCCGGGGCCGCAGCCGAAGTCGAGCCCCTCGGCGCCGGGCGCCACGCGGGCGACGAGCGGTCCGGCGAGCCGCCACAGGAAGCGCCGGTACGCCGGGTCGGCCGGGTCGTTGCGGTGCTGGTCGTAGCGGGCCTTCTCCGCCGCCGCGTCCGGCCGCGCTGCCGGGGGCACGAACACCAGCGCGCACCGCCCGCAGCGCCAGAAGCTGCGCGCGCGGTCGCGATGGTAGAAGGCGGGTGCGCCTTCGCCGCAGAGGGGGCAGGTCAGGGAAGCGCGCATGCTCATTGCCGATTGGCAACCGGCAATTGTACCTTGCGCCCTGCCTCCCGCATCTGCCAGCATGAGGCCCGGTTTCACCCCAGGTCCCGTCATCCAAGGAGTTCCGGCCATGCTTCACCGGTTGAACCGTCTCGTGCTGGCGGGCGGCGGCGCGTGTCTCGCCGCCGCGATGCTCGCGGCGTGCGGGCCGCGCGTCGAGCCCGCCACGATGGTGCTCAGGAACGGCAAGATCGTCACGGTCGACGACAGCAAGCCCGAGGCGCAGGCCCTCGCCATCCGCGGCGACCGCATCGTCGCCGTCGGCTCAGAAGAAGAGATCGCCCCCTACATCGGCGACGCCACCGAGGTCATCGATCTGCAGGGCCAGCTCGCCGTGCCCGGCCTCATCGACAGCCACCTGCACTTCACCGGCATCGGACGGGCGAAGCTCGGCCTCGACCTGACGAAGGCCAGGACGTGGGACGACATCGTCCAGATGGTGGCCGACGCGGCCGCCAAGGCGAAGCCCGGCGCGTGGATTGTGGGCCGTGGGTGGCACCAGGAGAAGTGGGACAAGGTGCCCGAGCCGAACGTCGAGGGCTTTCCGACCCACGACGCGCTCAGCAAGGTGTCGCCGGACAACCCGGTGCTGCTGACGCACGCGAGCGGGCACGCCACCTTCGCGAACGCGAAGGCCATGGAGCTGGCCGGCGTGACGCGGCGGACGCCCGACCCGCCGGGCGGCGAGATCATCAGGGACCGGCGCGGCAACCCGATCGGGGTGTTCGTCGAGAACGCGGCGGGCCTCATCAGCCGGGCGTACGAGGCCGACCGGGCGAAGATGAGCGACGAGGAGAAGACCGCCGAGGCGCGCGAGGTGGTCAAGCTCGCCGACCAGGACGTGCTCTCGAAGGGCCTCACCTCGGTGGACGACGCCGGTTCGGACTTCGGGACGATCGACCTCTTCAAGCAGATGGTGGACCAGGGTCAGGTCGGCGTGCGGCTGTACGTGATGGCGCGCACGAGCAACGAGGAGCTGGCCAAGCACCTCGCCGCCTACCGGATGATCGGCTACGGCGACAACCACCTGACCGTGCGCGCGATCAAGGTCGTGCTGGACGGCGCGCTCGGGTCGCGCAGCGCCTGGATGCTCGAGCCCTACAGCGACCTGCCGACGAGCACGGGCATCGAACGCGTACCGCTCGACACCGTGCGCGAGACGGCGAAGCTCGCAATCGACCAGGACTACCAGCTGTGCATCCACGCGATCGGCGACCGCGCCAACCGCGAGGTGCTGAACATCTACGAGGAGACGTTCAAGGCCCATCCCGACAAGACCGGGCTCCGGTGGCGCGATGAACACACGCAGCACCTGAGCGCGCAGGACATCCCGCGCTTCGGCCAGCTCGGCGTGATCGCGTCGATGCAGGGCATCCACTGCACCTCGGATGCGTCGTACGTCATCGCGCGGCTCGGCAAGCAGCGCGCCGAGGAGGGCGCCTACGTCTGGCAGAAGCTGATGAAGAGCGGCGCGCTCATCGCCAACGGCACCGACGCGCCGGTCGAGGACGTGGATCCGATCCCGAACTTCTACGCGTCGGTGACGCGCCAGCCCAAGAACGGCCCGCCCTTCTTCCCCAATCAGAAGATGACCCGGATGGAGGCGCTGAAGTCGTACACGATCAACGGCGCCTACGCGGACTTCGAGGAGGACCTGAAGGGGTCGCTCGTCGCGGGCAAGCTCGCCGACGTGACCGTCATCTCGAAGGACATCATGACGATCCCCGACGCCGAGATTCCCACGGCGCAGGTGACCTACACGATCGTCGGGGGGAAGGTGACGTACAAGAAGTAGACGGCTCAGGGCTCACGGCCTTGGCACGCCGAAGCTCGAAGAGCGAAGGCGGCCCAGACCTCCAGCCTCACGGGTGTGTGAGCTCGTTCGCGCGGGGGATCAGCTCGAAGTACACGGCGTCGGGGAGCCGGGTGTGCCAGGCACCGGCCCAGCGGGCGAGGCCGACAGCCGCCAGGACGATCGCGCACACGGCCAGGCCGACGGCCCAGCCGGGCACGCGGCGGCGCTGGCCCACCACGAGGTCCAGCGCGCCGGCGGCGGGGCACGTGGTGACGCACGCCAGGCAGGCCGTACACTCGGCGGACCGCACCGCGATCAGCCGGTCCACCGGCAGCCCCGCGGGGCACGCCTTCGCGCACTTCGCGCAGTCGATGCAGGCGTCCGGCGTGCGGCGGATGCGTGCGGGGCTCGCGAGCGACACGAGGCCGAGCAGCGCGCCGTACGGGCAGAGGTAGCGGCACCAGACGTTCTTGATCGACAGCGACGCGACGAGGAGCCCGCCGATCACGAGCGCGCCGGTCCGGCCCAGGTGCCGGAAGAAGTCGAGCATCTTCACGTCCGTCACGAGGCCGTACGGGCTGTCGAGGAACGCCCGCAGGTCAGCCGCGGAGAACCTCGCGACCGCGTAGACGAACAGGCCCATCAGGATGTACTTGAGGCCGCGCAGCGGCACGTCCGCCCAGCGCGGCAGCGCCACCGTCCGCCCGAAGATCTCCCGCCCGCCCTGCCAGAGCCACTCGGAGAGCGTGCCGATCGGGCACAGCCAGCTGCAGAAGGCCTTCCGCAGCAGGAACGACATCGCCAGGAACGCGACGAGCAGGAACAGCCCCGCGGCGTGCACGGGCGGCAGCAGCCCGGTCACCAGCACGTACTTCAGGTTCATGAGGGCCGCGATCGGCAGCCAGCCCTCGACGCCGGGTGGACGGGGCACGAAGACCGTGGCGCCACCGGTCTCGTAGTAGCGCACCCACAGGTAGAAGCGCGCGCCGATCCAGAGGTTCAGGACGACGAACGCCGCCTGCACGACCTGCCGCACGAGCTGGGTGCGGTCGCCGCGCCGGCGCGTGAACGCCCTGGCCGGATACACGGGCCGGAGGCCCGTGCTGCCCATCCGGCGTTCGGATTGGAAGGGAAGCCCCGGATCGTGCCGCTCGACGATGTCCGGCCCGCCCGGCCGGGGCGCCGGCGAACGCGCGGAAGACCCGGCCGCTTGCATCGACGCTCCTCGCTCTCCGCAGGGTAGCCGGCCCGCGGCGAACGAGGTATGACCGGGGTCATAACCCACGGAATGGCCACGGAAATCGCCAGGGAATGACGACGGAAGTCGCCACGAAAGGACGGCGGGCGCGAGGGACACACGGGTCGGGTATCCTGGCACAAATGACGGGCGTGGGATTGGGGCCGGGAGATGCGACACGCGGGTCCGACGAGCCGCTGCCCGGCTGGCTGCGGCTGCTCGCGGCGCTGCTCGGGGTCGGCGAGCCGCTGGGCCTCGCGTCGATGGCGGCGCGGCTCGTGCCGACGCTCGGCGACCGCGGCGCCG
>JAHECP010000155.1 GCA_024641665.1 Acidobacteriota bacterium | reverse complement strand
GCTTGGGGTCGCGGGCTGGCGCGCGGGCCGGGGCGGCCGGGGCCGGCCTGGGCTCGGCCGCCGCCTCGTGGCGCGGCGCGGGTGTCGGCGCGGCCGCAGGACCAGCCTTTTCGTCGGCCGCGGGCCCGGCGGCCCGGGGTGCCGCCGGCTCGTCCACGGTCGCTTCGGTCTCGGCCACCGCGCCGGGCGCCGCCGAGGGCGCCGCCGCTGGGACGACGACGGGACGGGCGGCCACGGCGTTGGCGCTCTGCCGCACAGCCAGGTAGGCGCCCATGCCCGCCGCGGCCATGCAGCCGACTGCCACCAAGGCGAGGGTCACTGGTCTGGACACCATGGCGAAACTCCCTGACGCCACGTTCAGCAAGGGGCATGCCCGCCAGCCCGGCCGTAAACGGGCTGGATCAGGCCGGTGCGGGGGCCTTGTGCCCTTTCCGGCCCGCCGGCCGGTGGCCCGCCGGGGACAGTCCTGTCCTCATCCAGGGAAAAAGGGGACGGGAGCTATTTTCCGTGTCTCGCTTTCGGCCTGCCAGCCCCGGAAAATAGCTCCCGTCCCCTTTTTCCCACCACGTGTGCCGGCACCAGGGCTTCACCGGCCAGCTGTCCCGAAAGCGCCCAGCCCGTCAGCCGGTGCAGCCCGTCCACGCAGTAGAGGCGCGTTCCGGCGGGGAGACCGCGGTACTCGGGGTGATCGAGCGGCGCCATGGCCAGGATGACGCGCGTGAGCGGCTCGCGGCGCGCCCGGTCGATACGGCCCCAGCACGAGGCGTTGGCGCGGGCGTAGTCGCCTTCGATGGCCGCTAAGCGCGCGGCGGCCTCGGCGGGCGTCAGGCCCGCGGCGCCGACGAGCGTCATCGTGTCGCCGTGGCACGGCTCGCCGGCGTGCCGCGGGAGCACGATCGCCGCGGCCTCGTCGCCGGTGAGCGCGACGTCCCACCACTCGGGCCCGAGCTGGGCATCGGCCAGCGCCAGCAGCTCCACGGTCCACGGCCCGGATCCCGCAGCCAGATCGCGCTCGCGCCCGAGCTCGTCCAGCACGTGGCGAAGGTCGGTGCGTCCGAGGAGGTGCACGAGCGCATCTTACCCGACGCGAGGGAATGAGCCACGGAATGGGTCAGGGGTCAGCGGTCAGGGGTCAGCGGTCAGGGGTCAGCGGTCAGGGGGCAGCGGTCAGGGGGCAGCGGTCAGGAAGAGCTCCTGTCACGCTGTTACGCTGTAGCAGCGTCTCACAACGCTCTTCTGACCCCTACCCCCCTGACCCCTGCCCGCTGACTGGCCCCTGCCCGCTGACCCCTGACTCCTGACCCCTGCTCCCAGCCCCCAGTCCGCGTCACCCGTTTCTGTGCTATAAGGCAGACTCCTCGGGCACGTGCCTTCATCGTGTCGTATTCCAGGAGGAGCTCATGACCCCCCGCATCCTGCGGAGCCCCGTTTCGCGCGTGGCGCTCGCGCTGCTGTTCCTCGTCGGTGCCGGCGTGGCGCAACCGGCCGGCCAGGCGCGGAAGCCGGCGGCGACGCCCCAGAAGATCGACCAGGAGTACACGGCCAAGATCAAGGAGTACACGGCCGACCCGCGCATCATGACCGAGCTGGTGGACCACCTGCCGGCGTCCGACACCGTGCCGACGCCGCTGAAGTTCTTCGGGCGCATCATCGGCACCCCCGGGGAGCTCACCTACTACAAGGACATGCAGCGCTACTACGCGGCGCTCGACAAGGCGTCCGACCGCGCGCTCATGTGGACGATCGGGAAGAGCGAGGAAGGCCGGGACATGATCATCCTGGCGATCGCGGACGAGGCCACGATCAAGCAGCTCGACAAGTACAAGGGGATGCTCGCCTCGCTGACCGATCCGCGCAAGACGACCGAAGCCCAGGCGCAGCAGATCATCCAGACGGCGAAGCCGATCTACTGGATCACGAGCGGCATGCACTCGGGCGAGACCGGCGGCCCCGAGATGCTGCAGGAGCTGGCCTACCGGCTCATCGTCGAGGAGACGCCGTTCATCCAGACGATCCGCAACAACGTCATCACGTTCATCACGCCGGTCATCGAGACCGACGGCCGCGAGAAGCACGTCGACACCTACTACTACGGCAAGAAGACGGGCAAGCAGCGGCCGCCGCTCATGTACTGGGGCAAGTACGTCGCGCACGACGACAACCGCGACGGCATGGGCCAGATGCTGAAGCTGACGCAGAACGTCACGAAGGTCCAGGTCGAGTGGAAGCCCACCGTCCTGCACGATCTGCACGAGGCGCAGACCTATCTGTACGCCTCGACCGGCACGGGCCCCTACAACGAGCAGCTCGACCCGATCACCGTCGACGAGTGGTGGATGCTGGCCAACACGGAGGTCATGGAGATGGCCAAGCGCGGCGTGCCGGGCGTCTGGACCTACGGGTTCTACGACGGCTGGGTGCCGAACTACCTGTTCTTCATCGCGCACACGCACAACGCGATCGGGCGCTTCTACGAGGTGCAGAGCTACGGTCCCGACAATTACGAGGCCCGCGCCGGCGCGACGACGACCAGCCGCGAGTGGTTCCGGCCGAACCCGCCGCTGCCATCCATCAAGTGGAGCGCGCGCAACAACACCAACATCCAGGAATCCGCGATGCTCTTCGCGCTCCAGCACGTCGCGAAGAACAGGACCCTGTACCTGGAGAACTACTGGCTGAAGAACAAGCGCTCGGTGGACAAGGGAAGGAACGGCCCGACCTACGCCTGGGTGGTGCCGGCCGGGCAGCGCGCGCGGTTCAACACGGCCGACCTGGTGAACGAGCTGAAGCAGCAGGGCGTCGAGGTCCACACCGCCAATGCCGCCTTCAAGGCCGGCACCGTCAGTGTGCAGGTCGGTGACTGGATCATCCGCGCCGACCAGCCGTACCGCACGCTCGTCGACATGTACACGGCGGTCCAGAACTACGCGCCGGCCAACCCGCGGCCGTACGACGACACCGGCTGGACGATGCAGTACATGCGGAACGTGACGCTCGAGGCGATTACCGACAAGAGCATCCTCGACCAGCCGATGACGCCCCTGGCCGGCGACGCCAGGGCGCCGGGCGGCGTCGAGGGCACCGGCAACGTGTTCATCATCGACCACAACACCGACAACACGCTGGTGACCTTCCGCTTCAAGCACGCCGGCGTGAAGATGCTGGCGGCCGAGGACGACTTCGAGGTGAACGGGCACAAGTTCCGCGCCGGCTCGTTCATCATCCCCGACGCCGACCGCGCCGCGCTCGAGCCCTCGCTCCAGGAGCTCGAGCTCACGGCCATGGCCGTCGCCCAGATGCCGTCGGTGAAGACCCACGACCTCGACGTGCCGCGCATCGGCTACGTGCACAGCTGGCAGCGCACGCAGGACGAGGGCTGGGTGCGCGGGGCGTTCGACCACTTCGGCGTGCCCTACACCTATTTCGGCGACATCGAGCTGCGCAAGGGCAACGTGCGCGCCAGGTACGACGTGATCGTCTTCCCGTCGGTGGGCGGCTCGCCGCAGTCGATGGTGAACGGGATCTCGGGCCCCGATCCGATCCCGTACGAGAAGAGCGACCTCACGCCGAACCTCGGCGTCGAGGACCACGCCCCCGACATCCGCGGCGGCATGGGCCTCGAGGGCCTGCTCGAGCTCGTGAAGTTCGTCAAGGAGGGTGGCACGTTGATCGTCGAGGGCTCGACGACCACGATCCTGCCGGCGTACGGCGCCACGACGGGCATCACGATCGAGGAGCCGGACCAGCTCTTCGTGCGCGGCTCGGTCATGCGCGGCGTGGTGGCCGATCGGAAGAGCCCGATCGTCTACGGCTACGACGCGCAGGTGCCGGTCTACTTCAGCCAGGCGCCGGTCATCAACGTGGGCGGCGGGTTCGGCGGCTTCGGCCGCGGCGGCCCCGAGATCCCGGGCGTCGGCCAGAACACGACGCCGATGGCCAGCCGGCTGCGCCTGTCGCCCTGGGGCGAGGAGGGCCAGCCGCGCCGCCCGGAGCGGCCGCAGGCCGACGAGGCCGCGGCGTTCCGCCAGATGGCCCGGCAGTTCGGCGTGAACCTCTCTGAGACGCGGCCGCGCGTGGTGATGCGCTTCCCCCAGAACCCGAACGACATGCTGCTGTCGGGAACGCTCGCCAACGGGCAGTACCTGTCCAACCGCGTGCAGGTGCTGGACGCGACGATCGACAAGGGCCACGTCGTGATGTTCGCCATCCGCCCGTTCTGGCGCTGGCAGACGCAGGGCACCTTCTTCCTCGGCTTCAACGCGCTGCTGAACTGGAACGACCTCGACGCCGGCAAGCCCGCGCCGGCGGGGGAGGGAGGGCGGTAAGATATTGGCGATTGCCGATCGCCGATTGCCGATTGAAGGAACGAGGGGGACGGGAGCTCCGTGGAGGTTGGAGGCGCTCCCGTCCCCCTTTTGCGTGAGCCCAGAGCTCAGAGCGTGAGCCCTGAGCCCTGAGCCTTGAGCCTAGAAGTTGTACGACAGCCCGAAGCGGATGATGCGCGGCGCCAGGATCTGCGTCGGGGCCATGAACTCCTGGATGTTGTTCACCGCGCCGTTCGGGTCGCCGGCTTGGTTCACGTTGAGCCGGCCGGTGAGCGACTGCATTTCCCAGACCGTGCTCGCGTTCGTCAGGTTGAAGATGTCGAGGTCGGCCTCGAACGAACGGCTGCCCATCTCGAACGTCTTCGCCAGACGGAGGTCGAGCGTGCGCAGCGCGGGCAGCCGGTGCGCGCCCTGCGGCTCGACGTTGATCGTGGTGCTGCCGCCGAACGACAGCGGCGCGCTGATCTGACGGTTGATCGGCGGCCCGCTCTGGACGCGCACGTTCGCGCCCACGTAGATGTCGTACGGCAGCACGTAGCTGCCCGTCAGCTTGAAGGTGTGCGGACGGTCGTTGTAGGTCGGGCCCGTCGTGTTGAGGAAGTCGTTCGGGCTCGTGCCCACCGAGACGTCCTTCAGCGTCGTCCGCGCGTAGGTGTAGCCGGCGACCATCTGCCACTTGTTGGTGAAGCGCTTGGTGGCGGTGATCTCCAGGCCCTTGTAGGTCTGCTTGCTCGTCGGGTCGTTGGTGATGAGCGTCTGGCTGCCCGTCTGCGTCCGGTCGTAGTAGCTGTAGGTGCCGTCGTCGGCCGTGCCCGTGATCCCGTCCGGGCCGGGGTCGACGCCCGTCGTCAGCACCCACGTGTCGAGCGGCGAGGCCGTGTTGAGGTTCGCCTGCGGGTAGCGCTCCACGCGATACGTGAACACGGCGCTCAGCTTGAGGCTGGGCATCAGCTCACGGTCGACTCCGGCCGTGATCTCGTTCGTGTACGGCCGCCGGAATTTGGGGTCGAACGAGGTCGTGAGCCCCCCCGACGTGATCCCCGTGCCCGTCTGCTCGCCGTCCTGGAAGTGCAGGTCGCCGTTCGCATCGTTCCAGGCGTACTGCGTGCTCACGTTGAAGTTCGGGTTGATGCTGTTCGCCGTGCCGGTGCTGATCATGTAGTAGTAGCGCCCGGCCGAGAACTTGAGCGCGGTCTTGCCGTTGTCCACGTCGTAGATGGCGCTGACCCGGGGGCCGACCGTGTGCCAGAGCGGCGCGTCGCGGACCGCGTCGAAGCTCCGCTGGATGTCGGGGAACCACGGGCTCGGCGGGCTGCTCTGCGCCGGCAGGTACGACTCGACGCGCTCCCAGCGCACGCCGCCGACGAGCGACAGGCGCTTGATCGTGTAGCTGTCCTGGAAGAAGAGCGCCAGCACGTTCAGGTTCGCCTTCGACTGCACCGGCGTGTTGTAGAAGGTGACCGACCGGGACGCGCCCGTCGAGCTGAAGTAGGTCAGATCGACGTTGTCGAACCGGTGCACCTCGGTGCTGGTCGGCATGTGGGAGTTGTCGACGCCGAAGCGCAGCTCGTGCCGGCCGCCGAGCGCGTGGTCGATGTAGTAGTTGAACGTCGCGCTCGCCTGCAGGCGCTTCCGGATGAAGATGTACTCCTGGGCCGCGTTGCGCGTGCGGATGCCCGTCGAGAGATCGCGAAGGGTCTGATCGTTCCCGTTGAAGTACAGCGGGAAGAAGATCTTGTTGAAGCTCACGCGCGCGTCCATGAAGAACTTGTTCGTGATCACCGAATTCCACAGGCCCTGCACGATGTCGAACACGTCGTCTTCGTTCGAGTTCGACTGGCCCGTGTAGAAGGCCGACGAGCCCAGGAACCGGTCCGGCTTCTTGTAGTACTGCCGCGCGTAGAACGCGGTGAGCCGGTTGTTGTCGTTCAGCTGGTACGTGAAGTTGCCCAGCCCCGACGTGATGTTGGTCTGGTCCAGCACGCTCTCCGAGAAGGCCGCCGGCACGTTCACGTGCACCCGCCAGTCGCGGAAGCTGCCGAAGAACCGCAGCTTGTCCTTGACGATCGGGCCGCCGACGTTCACGTTCACGTCCGACACGAAGTCCACCTTGTTCGTGTCCGGCTTGAACCCGTCGCCCAGCAGCGTGCTGTCCACGTTCCGGCCCTGCGTGGCGTTGCCCTCCCAGAAGAGCGAGGCGCGGCCCCTGTACTGATCGGTGCCGCTCTTGGTGACCATGTTCACGAAGACGCCCGACGAGGGCACCGTGATGTCCTGCGCGCCCGTCGACACCTGCACCTCGTCGAACGAGCCGTAGTCGTAGTAGAAGCCGGCGTAGCCCACCGCCGCCGGATCGCCCACGTTCACGCCGTTCAGGAACTGCGCGTTCTGGCTGTTCGGCGTGCCGCAGGCGATCATGCTGCCCTGCAGGCCGCCCGAGGTGCCGCCCACGTCGGGCCGGCTCGAGATGAGCCCGGGCACCTTGTACTCGACGAGCGACCAGATGTCGCGCCCCCCCGGGCGTCGACTGCAGCAGCTTCTGGCTGAGCAGCACGCTCACGTTCGCGCTCGTCGTGTCCACCACCGGCGACTCGCCGGTCACCGTCACCGCCTCCGCCAGGCCCGCCACCTTCATCGTCAGCTCGATCGGCGCCGTCTGGTCGACGCTCACCACGATGTTCTCGCGGACGATCGTCTGGAAGCTCGCCAGCTCGAGCTTGGCGGCGTACTCGCCCGGCGGCAACGAGAGGAACCGGTACACGCCGGCGCTGTCCGTGACCCCGACCTGAGTGCCCACCAGCACCGGGCTGGTGAGCGTGACGGTCACACCCGGCAGGACGCCACCTTGCTCGTCCACCGCCTTCACGAGGATGCTCCCGGTCTGTACCTGCCCGGACACCGGCGCGGCAGGGAGCGCCAGCACAGCCAGGCAGACCAGTGTGCGTGCCCATCTGTTCATGGCCGACCTCCTCAGGATTCCAGATCGATGAAGACCGCCTACGGAAGATTGAACCGACGCAGCGGAAGCCGGACCGTCCCCGGATGAGTGCCGGTCGCCGGCCGGCTCAGCCGGCCAACCCCTTGGCCGATCCGGCCGCCTGCGCGTCCGGCTGGCCCTCGGAGCCAGGACCACATAGACTGTGGGAGCCGCGGGCGTCCCCAGGCCGTCCGCAAGGAAGGAGGGACATGCCGACCCTCACGCCCCAGCAGATTCAGCAACGGATGTCGACCGTGCCCGGATGGACCCTCGTGGACGGGCGCGCGATCGAGAAGCGTCTGACCTTCGGCTCGTTCCGCGAAGCGATCTCGTTCGTCGTCAGGCTCGCCTTCCACGCGGAGGAGGCTGACCACCATCCCGACATCACGATCAGCTACAAGCACGTGACCCTGCGCTACTCGACACACAGCGAGGGAGGCCTGACCGAGAAGGACTTCGAGGGCGCCCGCACGGTCGACCACATTTCGTGGGTTGGTTAGACGGAATGACCACGGAATGACCACGGAAGGAAGCCACGGAAATCGCCACGGAAAGGGGATCCGTGAGCCCTGAGCCGTGGGTCGTGAGCCGATCCAAACAATGCGTCTGAAGAAGTACTACAGCGCGCGTGAAGTGGCGGGGCTCACCGGGCTGACGGCGCGTCAGCTCCAGTGGTGGGATGCGCACCGGCTGTTCCGGGCCTCGGTCCCTTCGCGTCGGACCGACGCGGGCGGCTTCACCGAGCGCCGCTACACGCCGGTGGACCTGCTCGAGCTGATGGTGCTCGCCGACCTCCGGCGCCACGGCGTGTCGGTGGCGCGGCTGCGCCGGCTCCTCGGCGCCCTCAAGACGCGCTTCGGCGTGCGGCTCTACGAGGCGATCGGCGGCGACGGGCCCGTCACGCTGCTGACCGACGGCACGGACGTGTACGCGCGCACCGCGTCGGGCGAGTTCTACAACCTGCTGCAGAACCCCGATCAGCCGCTGCTCGTCATCGGCGGCGAAGGCGATCTGAAGGAGCTGAGCGCGAAGGCACGGAGCGGCCGGCGCAAGCGGGGCAAGCGAGGCGAGCGGGGACGGGAGCCCCACAGAAGTCAGGGGGGCTCACGTCCTCCTAGATGAACGACGCCACAGGGAAGAGCGCCAGCCGGGTGTGCGCCTTCACCTTGTCGGCCTTCCAGCCCCGGACCTCGGCCTCGAGCGCGTCGGCCTGCTCGGACTCCATGAACGCCAGGATCACCGAATCGGTGCCCGGGTAGATGTGGGTGCCGAAGCGGCGCTCGCCGAGATCCTGCGCGAACGCCCTGGGGATCTCCACGAAGTGCTGGCAGCCGATCCGCCCGAGGATGGCGAGGATGTCGGCGTCGAACACCGAATGATAGAAGAGCACGGCGCCGGTCATGGGACCCTCCCGATCTGCGGCCCGACGAGCCGCCTGCGCACCTACCGCTCCGCCGGCGCCTCGGCCGCCGGGCGGCTCACCCGGCGCCACGGCACGAAGTCCCTCACCTTCAGCCCGCCCAGGTCGTCGAGCAGCGTGTAGACGACGGGCACCAGGATCAGCGTGAGGAGCGTCGAGGTGATGAGGCCGCCGATGACGGCGACGGCCATGGGCGCGCGCTGCTCGCCACCGGACCCGCCGACGCCGAGCGCGATCGGCAGCATGCCGAAGATCATGGCGGCGGTCGTCATGAGGATGGGCCGCAGCCGGACGGGACCGGCCTTGAGCAGGGCGGCGTTGCGCTCGAGGCGGTCGCGCGCGCGCAGCGTGTTGGTGTAGTCGATGAGCAGGATCGCGTTCTTGGTGACCAGGCCCATCAGCAGGATGATGCCGATCATCGAGAAGATGCTCATCGTGTAGCCGCTGACGAGCAGGCCGCCGATGGCGCCGATGATCGCCATGGGCAGCGACAGCATGATCGTGAACGGGTGGAGGAAGCTGCCGAACTGCGATGCCAGCACCATGTAGATCAGGATGACGGCGAGGAACAGGGCGAACGACAGGTTCTGGAACGACTCGGCCATCATCTGGGCCTGCCCCGTGAAGTCGATCGAGAAGCCCGGCGGCATGCCGATGCGGGCGGCGATGGCGTTCACGTCGCCGATCGCATCGCCGAGCACCATGCCCTGCAGGTTGGCCAGGATGGTGATCTGCCGCTGCCGGGCCTGGTGGTCGATCTGCGTCGGCCCCGTGTCGCGGATCACGTGGGCAACGTTGGCGAGCTGGACGATGCCGCCGCGGCCGCGCAGCGACAGCGCCTCGACCTGGCGCGGGTCGTCACGGTCGGTCGCGGCCAGGCGCACCCGCACGTCGTACTGGTCGCCGCCCTCCTGGTACTTCGTGACGTTGTCGCCCCCGACGAGCAGCCGCACGGCCGAGCCGATGGCGGCGGCGTTGACGCCGAGGTCGGCGGCCCGCTGCCGGTCGATCTGCACCGATACCTGGGGCTTGCCGCCCTCGTAGGTCGTGTCGAGGTCCACGATGCCCGGCGTGTGCCGCAGCTGCGCGAGCAGGCGCTCGGCCACCGACGAGAGCTGGTCCAGGGACGCCGTCTTGGGCCCGCGCACGTTCACCTGCAGCATGGCGGAGCGGAAACCCGCGGCGCTCACCCGCTGCACCGGCTCGAGCGCGATCACGCCGCCGCGGATCGTGGCGAGCTCGCTGCGCAGCTCGTTCATGATGGCCTGCTGCGACCGGGCGCGCTCGGATCGAGCCACCAGCTTCACCATGACCGACGCGGCGTTGACCTTGCCCTGCGTGCCGCCGCCGACCGTCGTGAACAGGTCCGTGACCTCCGGGCGCCGTCTCACGAGGGTCTCGACCTCCTGCGCCACCCGGTCGGTCGCCTGCAGCGAGGCGCCCGGCGCCGTCTTGATGGCGACGTTGAACTGCGCCTCGTCGGCCTGCGGCAGGAACTCGACGCCGACGAACCGCACCAGGTAGAGGCTGCCGGCGAAGGTCAGGACGCCGATCGCCACCACGGCGAGCCGGTGCCGGAGCGCCCAGCCGAGCAGCCCGCGGTAGGTCCGCTCGACGCCGTCGAGCAGGCGCTCGATCGCCCGGTACAGGAAGCCGTGGCCCTCGGGAATCGTGAGGAACCGCGACGACAGCATCGGCGTGAGCGTGAACGAGACGAACAGCGAGATGAGCACGGCCGCGGTGACCGTCACGCCGAACGCGTAGAAGAAGCGCCCGACGATGCCCTGCATGAACGCGACGGGGATGAACACGGCGGCGATCGAGAAGGTGGTGGCCATGACCGCCAGCCCGATCTCGGACGTGCCGAACTCGGCCGCCTCCCGCCGGGGCAGCCCCTCCTCCATGTGCCGGAACACGTTCTCCAGCACGACGATCGCGTCGTCGATCAGCATGCCGACCGAGAGCGAGAGCGCGAGCAGCGTCATCATGTTCAGCGTGAAGCCGAACGCGTCGATGAACATGAACGTGCCGATGATCGACGTGGGGATCGCGACGGCCGAGATGAGCGTGCTGGTCACGTTCCGCAGGAAGAAGAAGATGACCAGCACCGCGAACAGGCCGCCCACCATCAGGTGGAACCGCACCTCCTCCACGGAGTGCTCGATGTACTCGGAGCTGTCGGTCGCGATCGTCATCGTGTAGCCGGCGGGCAGCTCGGCGCGGATCTCCCCGATGGCGGCCTTGATCGCCGCGGCCACGGCCACGGCGTTGGTGCCCGACTGGCGGCGAATCAGCAGCGAGACGGCCCGCTCGCCGTTCAGCCGCGACAGGCTGCGCTCGTCCTCGGCGCCGTCCTCCACGGTGCCGACGTCCCGCACGTAGATCGGCCCCGACGCGCGCTGCGCCACCACGATGTCGCCGAAGTCGGCGGGCGTCTGGATGCGGCCGCGCGTGCGGACGACGAACTCGGTGTCGGCGAGCTCGATGCGGCCCCCGGGAATCTCCATGTTCTCCAGCTGCAGCGCGCGCGTCACGTCGTCGACGGCCAGCCCGTAGGCCGCGAGCCGGTCGGCGCTCAGCCAGACGCGGACCTCGCGCTCGCGCCCGCCGACGATCTCGATCGAGCCGACGCCGTTCACCCGCTCAAGGCGGTCCTTCACCACATCCTTGGCGAACGTCGTGATCTCCTTGACCGGCTTGTTGCCGGCCAGCGCGAGCGCCAGGATCGGCGAGGCGTCCGGGTCGAGCTTCTCGATGACCGGCTCCTCCAGGTCGTCGGGCAGGATGCGCCGGATCGACGACACCTTGTCCCGCACGTCCTGCGCCGCCTGGTCCACGTCCCGCTCGAGCTCGAACTCGATCACGACGATGCTGACGCCCTCGCTGCTGGTCGAGCGGAGGGTCTTCACGCCGCTGATCGTGTTGACCGCCTCCTCGATGTGCTCGGTGACGTCGGTCTCCACGGTCTCCGGGTCGGCGCCCGGCAGGATCGCCGTGATCGTGACGATCGGGAAGTCGATCTTCGGGAAGAGATCGATCCCGAGCGAACGGTACGCCACCAGGCCGAAGACGATCAGGGCCGAGATGACCATGGTCGTGAAGACCGGCTGCCGGATCGACGTGTTGGAGATCCACATGGCGCTAGCTCCGCACCTTCACCCGATCGCCCGGCTGCAGCGTCTGCGCGCCGTCGACCACGATCGAGTCCGTTTCGGTGAGTCCGGCGACGACCTCGACGAGGTCGGCGGTTTCGGCGCCCGTCTGGACGGGCACCAGCTCGGCGCGATCGCCGCGCACGACGAACACGTTCTCGGTGCCCTCGCGCCGCACGAGCGCGCGGCGCGGGATGGTCACCGAGCCGGCCAGGCTCTCGAGCGGCACCCGCACCGACGCGAAGAAGCCGGGCTTGAGCCGGTAGGCCACGTTGGCGACCGTCGCCTCGACCCGCACTGCGCGGCTCTGGACCGACACCGACGGGAACACCGTGCGCACCGCGCCGGTGATGGTCTCGCCCGGCAGCGCCGCCACCGTCGCGCGGACCTCGACACCCGCGTGCACCCGCGACGCGTACTTCTCGGGCAGCTCGAACTGCAGCTTCAACGGGTCCACCCGCATGATCACGAGCATGGCGTCGCCGCCGCGCACGTAGGTGCCCACGCTGACCCGCTTCTCGCGGATCACGCCGTCGTACGGGGCGACGGTCGTCAGGTCCTCGAGCTGCTGGCGCGCGAGGGCCAGCGAGGTGTCCGCCCCGTCGACCGACGCGGCGGCCCCGTCGTACTGCGCCTTGAACGAGTCGAACTGGTTCTGCGGGATCGTCTTGTCGTCCAGGAGCAGCTGCTTGCGCTCGAGGTCCGCCTTGGCCCGCGCGAAGTTGGCCCGGGCCTGCGCCAGCATGGCCTCGGCCTGCTGCACGGCCAGCGCGGCCTTCGTCGTGTCCTGCACGACGAGCGCCTGTCCCTTCGTGACCCGCGTGCCCTCCTCGACGGTGATCCGCTCGATGGGGCCCGCGCCCTCGGCGCTGAGGGTCGTCTCGTCGTAGGGCATGAAGGTGCCCGGCGCCTCGGCCTCGGTGCGCACGGCCTCGCGCGTCGGCCGGGCCACGGTGACCTCGGGCACCGCCGGCGGCGCGGCGGCCGGCCGGGCGTCGGCGG
>JAHECP010000331.1 GCA_024641665.1 Acidobacteriota bacterium | reverse complement strand
GTCCATCAGCACGTTCACGAGCGCGGCCGTCTTCGCCGCCGCGTCCCACCCGTCCACGTCGAGCCATGGATCGGCTTCCGCCACGCCCGCGCGCTGCATCTCCGCGAGCGCGTCCTCGAACGAGCGCCCGTCCTCCATGGCCGTGAGGATGTGGTTGGTCGTGCTGTTGACGACCCCGCGGAAGCCCAGGATGACGACGGCGGGCAGCGTCTGGCGCACGAGGTTGAAGATCGGGACGCCGTCCATCACCGCGCCCTCGAACAGGAAGGCGCGTCCGGCACGGTCGGCCTCCTGCCGGAGCGCGCGGTAGGCCAGCGCCACCGGCCCCTTGTTGGCGGAGACGACGTGGGCGCCCGCGCGCAGGCCGGCGCGGACGTGGTCGATCGCCGGCTGCCCGCGCTCCACGTCGAGCAGCGTCGTCTCGACGACGACGCGCGGGGCCGCGTCGCCCGACACGTCCCGGTGCCGCTCGATGAGCGCGACGCCGCTGGCCGGCGCCGGGCCGGTGGACGCATCGTGCAGCGCGTCGAGGCGGTCCCCCTGCTCGACGAGGGCGAGCGCGCGCCGCGTGTCGATTCCGCGGGCGTCGAACGCCGCGCCGTGCCGGCCCGTCGCGACGCCCACCACCCGCGCGGCCAGCCCGTGGTCGCGCGCGAGCCGCTCGCGGCGCTCGTCGAGCAGCGTCACGAAGCGCCGGCCCACGTGGCCGAACCCGACGAGCGTCAGGTCCAGCCGCACCACATCCGGGCGTGCGCGCGCGTCAGGCATGAGCGGGAAGGGCGGCGAGCAGATCGTGCAGCCGATCGAGCCCGTCGCGCAGGTACGTCGTCTCGGACCCGAAGCCGATGCGCAGGTACCCGTCCATGTGGAAGTGGTCGCCCGGCACGACGAGCACGCTCTTCTCGACCCGCAGCCGGTTCACGAGCTCCGTCGAGTTGATGCCGTGCTTGTAGCGCACGTAGACGATGGCGCCCGCCTCCGGCGGGATGTACTCGAACAGGCCGCCGTGCCCGTCGAGCCAGGCGCGCAGCACGAGGAAGTTCTGCTGGATGATCTGGCGCGCGCGCGCGACGAGCCGCTGGCGCCGCGCCGGCTCAAGCGCCACGCGCGCGAGCAGATCGCTCAGCGCGCCGGGCGCAATCGTCGTGTAGTCGTGGTACGACCAGAGCTTCGCGACGAGCGGCGGCGGCGCGACGATCCAGCCGATGCGCAGGCCGGGCAGGCCGTAGGCCTTCGACAGCCCGCTCGTGACGATCGCGCGCTCGTAGCGCCCCCACACCGTCGCCGTCTCGCGGCCGTCGAGCTCCGCGCCGCGGTAGATCTCGTCGGACAGCACCCACGCGCCGTGCTTCGCCGCGACGGCGCACACCGCGTCGAGCTCGGCCGCGGTCAGCCGTCCGCCGGTCGGGTTGTTCGGGTTGCAGAGGAGGATCAGCTTCGTCTTCGGCGTGACGAGCGTCGCCAGCTCGTCCAGATCGGGCGCCCAGCGCGGCGTGGCGCCCCCGCGCTCCCTGAGCGCCCAGGGCTTCACCACGCCGCCGAAGCCGCGCGCCAGGCCCCAGGTCTGCATGTAGTTGGGCACCATCATCACGATCTCGTCCCCCGGCTCGACCAGGTGCCACAGGCACACGTAGTTGGCCTCGGAGCCGCCGTTGGTGACCTCGACGTGCTCCCGCGTCGCGCCGGCGTAGATCGCCGCGATGCGGTCCCGAAGCTCTGGCGTGCCGTTCGACTGCGTGTAGACGAGCGGCTGACCCAGCACGGCCGCCGCGAGGCCCGGTTCGTCCAGCAGCTCCTCCAGGCGCAGCGGATGCACGCCGCTCTCGGACAGGTTGTAGTCGACCAGGTTCTCGTAGGTCGATTGCATGCGCTCCATCGCGAACGGCTCGATTCTCATGCCAAGAGTGTAATCGAAATCCGGGGCGCGCCGGCCCTCGGCCACGTATGGCCGGGTGGCGGTTTGCGCTATGCTTTTGTAGCTTCGGTGAGACCGATGGGACAGGATCTGATGCCGGAAGCCGTGCGCATTCCGGCAGGCGAGTTCGTGATGGGGGCCGAGGATGGTGACGAGGACGAACGGCCCGTCCACACCGTCGGGGTGGACGAGTTCCATCTCGCCGTCGACCCCGTGACGAACCGCGAGTACGCACGCTTCGTCCGTGAGGCCGGTCACCGGCCTCCGGCCATCTACGAGCTGCCGGTCGTCGTCACGGCGGGCGGACGTGAACGCGAGCGCGCCTTCCGCCAGCTCGCGGCGCCCTACGTGTGGGCCGACACCGACCCGCCCCCGGAACGTGCGGACCATCCAGTGGCGCTCGTCCGCTTCGACGACGCGCTCGCGTACTGCGCGTGGCTGGCGTCGCAGACCGGCCAGCCCATCCGCCTGCCGACCGAAGCCGAATGGGAGAAGGCCGCGCGCGGCGGGCTCGTGGGCCGGCGCTATCCCTGGGGCGACGACCTGGACGCGAACCAGGCCAACTACCTGCCCGACCCGTCCTTGAAGGCGATGCACGGCAGCCAGACAGTCCGCGCCCATCCGCCGAACCCGTTCGGTCTCTACGGCATGGCGGGCAACGTCTGGCAGTGGGTGGCGGACTGGTACGACGCGGCCTACTACGCCGCCTCGCCGCCGGAGAACCCGCAAGGACCTGCTTCGGGCCGGCTGCGCCTCGTGCGCGGCGGCGGCTGGCTCTCGGCCGATCCGCGCCATCTGTCGTGCGCGCACCGCCACAAGGTGCCGCCGGACACCTATTCGTACGGCATCGGGTTCCGCGTCGCGTATTAGGAAGAAAAAGGGGACGGGAGCTATTTTCCTCGACACCTCGCTCGTGGAAAATAGCTCCCGTCCCCTTTTTCCCCTGAAAGGACGTCCAACATGAATGGCCGTGCATGGATACTCGGATGGCTGGCGGCCGGCCTCGTGCTGGCCGGCGCCGCACCGGCCCGCGCCCAATCCGACGCGGGCACCGTCGTCGTCATGGGCGAGGCGACGCTGACACGCGCGCCCGACGTGGCGCGGGTGGTCGTCGTCGTGGAGGCGCGCGACCGCAGTCCGCAGGCGGCGCAGGGGCGCGCCGCGGCGGAGATGACCGGCGTGCACGCCGCCCTGCGGCAGGCGGGGATCGGCGAGGACGCGCTGCGGACCCTGTCGTACGACCTCGAGCCGGAGTACGACTACGTGAAGGACCGGCGCGAGCTGCGCGACTATCTCGCGCGGAACCGGATCGAGGTGCGGGTGGATGCGATCCCGCGCGTCGGCGAGATCGTGGACGTGGCCGTCGGCGCGGGCGCCACCTCGGTCGACAGCCTGAGCTTCGACGTGAAGGACCGGCGCGCGATCGAGCGGGAGGCGCTGACGGCGGCGGTGGCCGACGCGTGGGCGCGCGCGCAGGCCGCGGCGAGCGGCGTCGGCCGGACGGTGGACCGCGTGCTGCGG
>JAHECP010000025.1 GCA_024641665.1 Acidobacteriota bacterium | reverse complement strand
CGGCCGCCGCGCGGCAGCGCGGCGCACGCCGAGCTGGTCTCGTGCGCGGCCCGGCTGGCGCGCGCGCCCGACGACGAGCGGGCGGCGCGGCTGGAGGCGATCGTCGCGGATCTGTACGGCCTGACGGAGCGGGAGTTCGCGCACGTGCTGGGCACCTTCCCGCTGGTCGATCCAGAGCTGCGCGCCCGCGCGCTCGCGCGCTTCCGGACGGACGCCGCCGCGCGCGCGCGCGTGCTATAGTCACAGCATCCTTCGTCAATGGCCCACTACGGCTTCGCGATTGACCTCCGGAAGTGCATCGGGTGCCACGCGTGCACGATCGCGTGCAAGGCCGAGCACGACATCCCCATCGGCGTGAACCGGTGCTGGGTGAAGACCGTCGAGAAGGGGACGTTCCCCGACACGCGGCGGTTCTTCTTCACGGTGCTGTGCAATCAGTGCGACGAAGCGCCGTGCGCGCGCATCTGTCCCACGGGCGCGCTCTTCAGGCGCCGGGACGGGATCGTCGACCTGAACGGCGCGGCGTGCATCGGCTGTCGGGCATGCATGGAGGCCTGCCCGTACGATCAGCTGTTCATCGATCCCAACACGCGCACCGCCGAGAAGTGCACCTTCTGCGCGAACCGGATCGAGAACGACCTCCTGCCGTCCTGCGTGAGCGTGTGTCCGACCCAGTGCCGCATCTTCGGCGACCTGGACGACCCGACGAGCGAGGTTGCGCAGATCGCGCAGCGCGAGGCGATCGCGGTGCGCAAGCCGGAGAAGGGCACGCGTCCGAAGGTCTTCTACCTCGCCGCCGACCAGAGCGTGATCCAGCCGGAGCTGGCCGCGCGCCCGCTCGCGTTCAAGGAGGGGCAGGTCGTGCTGCGGCCCCTGGGCGCGCCGGCCGAGTCGCCGGACCGGCCGGGCGACCCGCGTGTGGACTACGACGTGCCGCACGCGAAGCCGTGGGGCGCGGACATGGTCGTCTACCTGCTGACCAAGGCCATCGCCACCGGCGCGCTGTTCCTGTCGGCGCTGTTCTGGTGGCTCGGCTACCGCAACCCGCTGACGATGGTGGTGGGACCCACCGTGGCGCTCGGGTTCGTGTCGCTCACGGCGGTGGTGCTCATCGTGGACCTGGAGCGACCCGAGCGCTTCTACTACATCCTGACGCGCGGCAACCGCCGGTCGTGGATGGTGTGGGGCGCGTACTTCCTGACGGCGCACGGGCTCGTCTCGGCGGCGTGGCTCACCGCGGGCGTCCTGGGCGCCGCGCCGGTGCTCTCGTGGCTGGCGGGCGCGGCGCTGGTGGTGCCGCTGCTCGCCACCGGGTACACGGGTCTGCTCTTCGCGCAGGGGCTCGCCCGCGACCTCTGGCAGGGGCCGTTCGCGACGGTGGACATCCTGGTGCGGGCGGCGGCCGCCGGCTCGGCGGTGCTCGCGGTGTGCGCGACCTTCATGGGGCCGTACGCCGGCGGCCTCGTGACGCCGCTCCTGTCGGTGCTCGGCGGCGCCATGCTCGCGCACGTCGTGCTGCTCGTCATCGAGACCGTCGTCGCGCCGTTGCCGACGCTGCACCACGCGCTCGCGGTCGAGACGATCCGGCGCGGCCCGTTCGCGCGCCTGTTCTGGAGCGTGGCGGTCGGCGCGGGCGGTCTGGTGCCGTGCGCGCTCGTCGCGACGGGCGCGGCGTTCGCGGTGCCGCTCATCGGCGTCCTCGCGGCGCTGCTGGCCCTCGCCGGCGGCCTGGCGTGGGAGCACATCTGGGTGGAGGCGGGCCAGAGCGTGCCGCTGTCGTAGATGTCACGCTGCAATCGAGCCCGACGGAACCACGATGGCGCGAAGGATGCGATAGAGCCGATGGCACGAAGGTGTGTCACGCCGTCGCGCGCGGCGACCGGCGCGACCCGGCCGGGGTTCGACACGGGCCGGGCCGCAGGTCTGAGTCGTGACGAGCACCGGCAAGAGCGCGCGATGGTCCGGCTGTAGTGGCGCGGCGCGTTCTTGCCGGTGCTCGTCACGGCTCGGACGGGCCCTGTGGGCCCGCCGGTCGCCGCGCTCGGCGCGATACTCCTCGTGGGCCTCGTATCCTTCGTGGTCGGTACGTCGCAGCAGAGATGCGGCGTGACGGGCTCTTCTTCGTGCTTTCGTGGGTCGTCCGTGACGCCCATCGTGCTTTCGTGGTGCCGTACGTGACAGGCAGACAGCAGTCATGAACACGTCGAAGCCGGAGCCATCCCGCCCGCGCAAGTTTCGCAGCCATCCGGACCCGTCGGAGTGGGACGGGTTCGCCGACTTCGAGTCGACGGAGTGGCCGCGCAAGGCGCGGCGCAAGTACTGGATCATCCCGAGCGTCTGCTTCAACTGCGAGTCGGCGTGCGGGGTGATCGCGTACGTCGATCAGGAGACGCTCGAGATCCGGAAGATCGAGGGCAACCCGGTGCATCCGGGCAGCCGCGGCCGGACCTGCGCCAAGGGGGTCGTCACGCCGAACCAGCTCGCGGATCCGGACCGCGTGCTGCACCCGCTCAAGCGCGCCGGCGCCCGCGGCGAGGGCAAGTGGCAGCCGGTTGGCTGGGACGAGGCGCTCGACGACATCGGCGGGCGCATCCGCCGGGCGATCCTGGACGGGCGGCGTCACGAGCTCATGTACCACGTGGGCCGGCCGGGCGAGGACGGCTACACGAACCGCGTCCTCCAGGCCTGGGGGATCGACGGCCACAACAGCCACACGAACATCTGCTCCTCGTCGGCGCGGCTGGGGCACTTCCTGTGGACAGCGGACGACCGGCCGTCGCCCGACTACGCCAACGCCCAGACGATCCTGCTGCTGTCCTCGCACCTCGAGACGGGCCACTACTTCAACCCGCACGCGCAGCGCATCATGGACGCGAAGGCGCACGGCGCCACGCTCATCGCGATCGATCCGCGGCTGTCGAACAGCTCGGCGAAGGCGGATCTGTGGCTCCCGGCGCATCCGGGCACCGAAGGGGCGCTGCTGCTGGCGATCGCGCGCTGGCTGCTCGAGCACGAGCGGTACGACCGCGAGTTCGTCCGCCGGTGGGTCAACTGGCGCGAGTACCTGGCGGCCGCGCGGCCGGACGTCGAGCCGACCTTCGACGTCTTCATCGACGCGCTGAAGGCGGAGTACGCGGCGTTCACGCCCGAGTACGCGGAGGCCGAGACGGGCGTCGCCGCGGCTACGATCGTCGCGGCGGCCGAGGCGGTGGCGCGCGCGGGCAACCGCTTCGCGACCCACAGCTGGCGCGCCGCCGCGTCGGGCAACCTCTGGGGCTGGCAGATCACGCGCTGCCTGTACCTGCTGGTCGCCCTCACCGGATCGATCGGCGCGGTGGGCGGCGTGAACCTGCACGCCACGAACAAGTTCGTGCCGAAGGCGCCGAACCCGCCGCCCGCGCAGGGCTGGTGGAACGAGCTGCTGTTCCCGCGGGAGTTCCCGCTCGCCTTCCACGAGCTGAGCTTCCTGCTGCCGCACTTCCTCAAGGAGGGCCGGGGCCGGATCGACGTCTACGTCACCCGGGTCTACAACCCCGTCTGGACGAACCCGGACGGCTTCTCGTGGATCGAGATGCTGCAGGACCCGGACAAGATCGGCCTGCACGTGGCGCTCACGCCCACCTGGAGCGAGACGGCCTGGTTCGCCGACTACGTGCTGCCGATGGGGCTCGGGACCGAGCGCCACGACACGATAAGCCAGGAGACCCACGCCGGCCGCTGGCTCGGCCTCCGCCAGCCGGTCCTGCGCGTCGCGCGCGAGAAGCGCGGCGAGCGGATCGACGCGACCCATCAGGCCAACCCCGGCGAGGTGTGGGAAGAGAACGAGTTCTGGGTCGCGACCGAGGATGCCCGCCGGCTCGGCCTGGCCACGGGCGACCTGGTGAAGGTCCGCACCGCCATCGGCCATTTCGTGACCCGGGCGTGGGTGACCGAGGGGATCCGGCCTGGCGTGCTGGCAATGTCGCACCACCTCGGCCGTTGGCGGCTGCAGGAAGAGCTGGGCGGCTCGCGCGGCGCCTCGTCGCTCGTGACGCTCAGCCGCGAGGGCGGCCGCTACCGGATGAGGCAGGTGCACGGCGCGGCCCCGTTCGAGAGCACCGACCCGGATTCCTCCCGGATCTGGTGGCGCGAAGTGGGGGTCCACCAGAACGCGACGTTCCCGGTGCAGCCCGACCCGGTGAGCGGGATGCACTGCTGGCATCAACGGGTCCGGCTCGAAAAAGCCGGGCCCGACGACCGATACGGCGATATCATGGTCGACACGGAACGAGCGCACGAGGTCTACCGGGAGTGGATGCAGCGCACCCGGCCGGCCCCGGGGCCCGGCGGTCTGCGGCGACCGCTGTGGTTCGATCGCCCGTTGCGCCCGGCACTTCAGGCCTACAGAATCGACGAGCTCTAGCGCGCTGATGACGCGAACTCCTCCCCTGCCCCCCCAGTGGAAGATCTGGGGTCTCGTGGCCGGCGCCGCCGTCCTGCAGTTCATCGTCTGGGGATCGATCCGCTGGACCGGGATGGCCTACCACGCCATCGGCGTCTGGGCGCAGGTCGTGCTCGTCTGGGCCGTCATCCTCATCCTCGCCGGCATCGCCTCGAACCGCATCGGCTGGCTGACGCGGATGATCACGCGGCACGAGACCGCCCATCTGGTGACGCTCGATCTGGTGGGCCAGCTCGAGATCCAGAACGTGCTGCTCAAGACGCTCGCGCGGTCCAACGACATCGGCCTCGCGTTCCAGTCGCTCGCCCGGCAGATCGCCAAGGTGGTGGCGTGCGATCGGCTCGGGCTGGCGCTCGTGAAGGAGAACGGCCAGGAACTGCAGACCTTCACCGCGCGCGTGACCGAAGAGGAGCGCCGCAACCGGCCGCGTCCCGAACTCGAGTTCACCATCGACCGCACGATCATCGGCGGCGTGGTGAGCTCCCGCAAGCCGCTGCTCTCGAACGACCTGAGCAGGCTCGCGCCGGACTTCCTCGACGCGAACGTGCTCTACGGCGCCGGCTTCAGGTCGGCGCTGATCATGCCGCTCATCGCCAAGAACCGCGCGCTCGGCACCCTCAACCTGGTCTCCCGCGCGCCGGACGCCTTCGTCTCCGATCAGATCGAGGCGATGAACCCCATCGCCGAGATTCTCGCCGTGGGCATCCTCGCGCAGCAGCTCCAGGTGGCCCTCGGCAAGTACCGGACGATGGAGACGATGGCGGAGCTGACGCTGTCGATCTCCAACGAGATCAACGGCGCGGTGCAGGCGATCGTCGGGCAGTGCGACCTGCTCGAGCACTCCACCAGCGACCCGACGCTCCTGCGCGATCTGGCCGTGGTGATCCGCCAGGCGCAGCGCATCTCGGACCTGCTCGAGAAGATGCGCCACACGACGCAGGAGCGGCTGCGCGAGGTCGCCGCCACGGTGAGCGACGCGGGCGTTCCCTCGAGCCCCAACGGCTTCGTGGACGATTCCCAGATGATGTGACGGGCCGCGGTCAGGCCCGTGGCGGGACGGGCGCGCCCTGCGCGTACGGCTTCAGCAGAGCGTAGAGCGTGCTCATGATCGGCGTCGGCACGTCGAGCGCACGGCCGCGGCGCACGACCGACCCCTGCAGCGCCTCCACCTCGATGCGCTTTCCCCGCGAGAGATCGATCAGGAGCGACGCCCGCATCGTCGCGGGCACGGCGTCCATGTACGCGACGATGCGGTCGGGGAGATCGCCCGCGAGGGGCACGCCCTCGGCGCGCGCCACGTGCGCGACCTCCTGCACGACCGCCAGGAACCGCTCCCGCGTGAACGGGTCGCTCCAGATGGGCCCGGCGGGCAGGCGCGACGCCCCGCTGAAGCCCGCGAACGGCGCGAGGTAGTAGCCGCCCACCGCTCCGGAGCCGACAATCGCGAAACGCATCCGGAGATTCTAGACGAAGACAGGGTGCATGGTGCACGAGGTGCAACGTGCACGGGGGTGCCAGGTGGCGCGGAGGCTCCGACGGCGCGCGGCTTCTCTCAGGCTTCGAAACTGAAGGAAGATGCGCCTCCCCCGTCAGCTCGGCGCCTCCTCACACCTCTTGCACCCTGTGCACCGTGCACGGTGCACCGTCCCTACGCCGCCGCCTCCGTCCGCGTCCAGTACCAATACGCCGGCAGGCCGAGGGCGAGCAGGCCGAGGCCGGCGAGCGACTCGACAGGGCGCTCGACGAGCGTGTTCAGCACGAACGCGAGCGAGCCGAGGATGAAGAGGATCGGGACCACGGGATAGCCCCAGGCGCGGTAGGGCCGCGGGCGATCGGGCATGAGCCGGCGCAGGCGGAAGATGGCCAGACCGCCCGCGAGGTTGAACAGGATGGACGCGAACATCACGTAGGTGAAGAGCTGCTCGTAGGTGCCCGAGAGGGCGAGCACGGCCGACCACACCGTCAGCCCGACGATCGCCACGTGGGGCGTGCGGTAGACGGGGTGCACCGCGCCGGTGGCGCGGAAGAACACGCCGTCGCCGGCCATCGCGAACAGCAGGCGCGAGCCGCCGAGGATGGCCGGGGCGTTGCAGCCGAAGGTGGACACGATCACCGTGAGCGCGACGAAGGTGGCGCCGCCCGGCCCGACGAGCGCCGTCGCCGCCTGTTGGGCGATGCGCACCACGCCCTGCATCTCGTCGATGCGGAGCGCGTAGAGGTACGCCACGTTCACCGACACGTAGATCGCCATCAGCGCGAGGATCCCGAACACCAGCGCGAGCGGCAGCGTCCGCTGGGGGTTCTCGATCTCGCCCGCGGCGTAGGTGATGAAGTACCAGGCCTCGTAGGTCCACAGCACGGCGATCATCGCCACGCCGAACGAGGTGGCGGGGTGCGCGAGACCCGGCGGCACGATGGGCGTGAACGCCGGCTCGACGCGCTGGACGAGCAACGCCATCACCGGCAGCGCCGCCAGGCCGGCGACCTTGGCGACGGTCAGCACCGCGTTGACGAGATTGCCGCTCCGCACCCCGACGTAGTTGATCGCGCCCAGCACGGCGATCGACGCCACCGCCACCACCTGGCCGGCCGAGAGCGACCACGCGGCGCCGAACGGCAGCGGCACGGTGACGAGCAGGCGCGCGGGCGAGAGCGCCGGCAGGAAGTAGCTCAGGTACTCGGCGAACCCGACCGCCACGGCCGCGATGCCGCCGCTCAAGACGACCAGCAGGGCCGCCCAGCCGTACAGGAAGCCGACGAGCGGGCCGTACGCCTCGCGAAGGAACACGTAGACGCCGCCCGAGTGCGGGAACATGGCGCCCATCTCGCCGTAGGTGAGGCCGCCCGTCATCGCCAGCACGCCGCCGAGCGTCCACGCCAGCAGCAGCAGCGACGCCGACGGGATGCTCTCCGCCATGATCCCCGTCGTCATGAAGATGCCGGAGCCGACGACGCTGCCGATGACGAAGAGGGTGGCCGAGCCGAGCCCGATGGCGCGGATGAGGCTGGCATCGTGATCGGCGGCGGGCGCGGACCTGGGCATGGGCTCTCCTGACGGGAATCCGGGCGACTCTACCACACGACACAGGGTGCACGAGGGTGCACCGTGCAGGAGGTGCACCGAGGTGCGAGGAGGCGCCGTCCCTTTCGCCTGGGCGCATCTTCTTCTTGGATCGGCAAGGAGCCTTTGGTCCTGCGCCGATTCCTCGCGCCCTGAATGGCGAGTGAATGAAGACGCGCGCCGGCGGAGCCGCCGCGCCACCTCGCACGTTGTGCACCCAGTGCACCCGGTGCACCCTGGTGCACCTCAGCGCTCGTGAGACCGCAGGATTGCGTCCGCGACGGCATCCGCCAGCAGCTCGTAGCCTCGGCGATTCACGTGACAGCAGTCGTCGACGTAGAGCGGCTCGCGGACGCGGGCGAAGAGCATCGTGAGGTCGCGAAACGCGACGCCGTCGGCCGCGAGCTCGCGCCCCTTCGCTCTGAGGAGCGGGTAGCCCCGTTCCACGCCCAGCCGGTAGGGCTGCGCGGGGTTCACGGCGACGCGGCGCTCGTCGGGGCCCATGGGCTTCGAACCCTCGACATATTGATTCGGCTGCAGGAAGTGGAAGTAGCGGATGCCGTTGGCGCGGCACAGCCGATCGAGCTGCAGCGACCCCCTCGCCCAGACCGACACCAGCTCCTCGTAGGCCGCCGCCTGGGTTGCCGGCCGGGCGGGGCCGGTGGCCTGGTACTGGCGGTCGGCGGGACGGAAGGCGTCGAGCGCGCGCCGGGCATCAGCGATCCGGGCCGCGGCCAGCCGGTCGAGCAGCGTCCAGACGAGACCGGCCGTCACGGAGTAGCGCCAGGGCGGCACCGCGAAGCCTGCCGCGAGCCCCGCCCGGCGGGCACGCAGATACGTCACCAGACCCACGCGCTCGACCAGCGCCGGATCGCGGAAATTCTCGACTCTGAGCGCCCAACCGCGCGGGTATGCGGGAAACACCCCTCGTGGCCCGTTCTCCACCGCGTCGAGGGCCACGTCGTTGAACCCGTCCAGGTTCACGACGATGTCGAACTCGCCGCCGAGGGCGAGCACGTAGTTCAGCGCCATGAGCTGCTGGGGCTGCTTGTAGCCGCCGTACGCGGTGTTGAGGAGCACGATCCGGCGTCCTGCCCATTCGCCCGACTCCCCCAGCCGCGCCTTCAGCCGCGCCCCGCCGTACTGGTATAGATCGGCGGCGAGGGATCCCCCGAAGATCCCGACGAGCAAAAGATCGGGCGCGCGATGTGGCGCGTTGGGCCCCAGCGTCCCCCAGAAGCCCCAGTCCGAAAACCCCGGATAGAGCGCCGGATCGCCCACGAAGCCCAGGTACGGATGCAGGACGTCTTCCTGCAGGAACTGCTGGGGTCGGCCCGTCGTGGTGCCCAGCTCGCCGACCGGCAACGGGCGCTGTCGCTCGGCCTGCTGGGCGCGGACCTCCCGGTAGGAGAAGGCTCGGCCCTCGACGATCCGGTACGCGATCACCGAGATGAGTTCCATGGCGGCCAGGACCAGGACCACCGTGACGGGATAGAACCACGACCGCGACCGGGCCGCGTCCCCACCGGTGGTTGCCACCGCCGCACCTCCTTCGCGCCCGCAGACACCACGGGCCCGCGACCTGCGAGCCTGCGCATCCTACACCCCGTCCGGGCTCGAGCAAAACCCGGGCGCGGCCGGCGCCGTTCCCGGTATCCTTGGGCCGTGTCACGTCCCTTCCACGTCCTCGGAATCTCCGCCTTCTACCACGATGCGGCGGCGTGTCTGGTTCGAGACGGCGCGATCGTGGCGGCCGCGCAGGAGGAGCGGTTCAGCCGCAGGAAGCACGACCACCGGTTCCCGCGGAGCGCGCTGGCGTGGTGCCTTCGGGAAGGCGGGATTGGCGCCACCGACCTCGACGTCGTCGCGTTCTACGACAAGCCCTGGCTCAAGCTCGAGCGGCTGCTGGAGACGTACCTCGCGTTCGCGCCATCCGGGCTGTCCTCGTTTCTGACGGCCATGCCGCTCTGGCTGCGGGAGAAGCTCTGGGTCGGCGACCTCATGGGGCGCGAGCTCGGTTTCAAGGGCCGGATCGTGTATCCGGAGCACCATCAGTCGCACGCGGCGTCGGCGTTCTACCCGTCGCCGTTCGAGCGGGCCGCCATCCTGACGGTCGACGGCGTCGGCGAGTGGGCGACGGCGTCGTGGGGCGTCGGCGCGGGCCGCCGCGTCGACCTCCGCGCCGAGCTGCGCTTTCCGCACAGCCTCGGGCTGCTCTACAGCGCGTTCACCTACTACACGGGCTTCAAGGTCAACTCCGGGGAGCACAAGCTCATGGGGCTCGCGCCGTACGGCGAGCCTCGTTACGCACAGACCATCCTCGACGAGCTCGTCGACCTGCGCGAGGACGGATCGTTCAGGCTCGACATGAAGTACTTCAACTACTGTCAGGGCCTGACGATGACCTCCGAGGCGTTCCACCGGCTCTTCGGCGGTCCGCCGCGGGCGCCGGAGTCGCCGCTGACGGCGCGCGAGGCGGACCTGGCCAGGTCGGTGCAGGAGATAACCGAAGAGGTGATGCTGCGCATGGCGCGGCACGTCCGGAAGGAGACCGGCGAGCGCCACCTCTGTCTGGCGGGCGGGGGGGCGCTCAACTGCGTCGCCAACGGCCGGATCCTGCGCGCGGGCGTCTTCGACGACGTCTGGATCCAGCCGGCCGCCGGCGACGCCGGCGGTGCGCTGGGCGCGGCGCTCTTCGCGTGGCACCACGTGCTCGGCCGTCCCCGCGCCGTCGTGGCCGGGCGCGATCGCCAGGCGGGCTCCTGCCTCGGCCCCGCGTTCGGCACCGACGAGATCGCGGCCTGGCTGGACCGCCGCGGGCGTCCCTTCCACCGGCAGCCGGACGGGGAGTCGGTCGAGACCGCGGCCGATCTGCTGGCGCGGGGACAGGTGGTCGGCTGGCTCAGCGGCCGCATGGAGTTCGGCCCGCGCGCGCTCGGCGGCCGCTCGATCCTCGGCGACGCGCGGGACCCGTCGATGCAGTCGAGGCTGAACCTGAAGATCAAGTTTCGGGAGTCGTTCAGGCCGTTCGCGCCGGCGTGCCTCGAGGCAGACGCCGGCGACTACTTCGAGCTCGACCGGCCCTCGCCCTACATGCTGCTCGTCGCTCCCGTGCGGCCCGAGCGGCGCCGGCCGCCCGCCGAGGCGGCGCCCCGCCCCTCGCCCGCGGTGCCGCCGGTCGCGCGGATCGACATCCCTGCGGTGACGCACGTGGACTACTCGTCGCGCGTGCAGACGGTGAGCCGCGAGACGCATCCCCGGTTCCACGCGCTCCTCGAGGCGTTCAAACGCCGCACCGGCTGCGGCGTGATCGCCAACACGTCGTTCAACGTGCGCGGCGAGCCGATCGTGTGCACGCCGGCCGACGCGTACCGGTGCTTCATGCGCACCGGCATGGACGCGCTGGTGCTGGAGGACCTGGTGCTCTTCAAGCACGAGCAGTCGGCGTTAGAGGAGTCGCCGGCCGACGACCCGTGGGCCGTCGAGCCGCCGGATCGGGCCACGCACCGCGCGCGGGGCGGCGCCAGGCGCTTCGGGGTCGCAATGGCGGCCGTGCTCGGCACGGCCGGCGCCGTCGCGTTGTGGCGCGGCCGGGCCGCCGGGCCGTACCTGGCCGGCGCCGGCGCGCTCCTGCTGGCCGCCGCCCTGCTCGCGCCGCGCGTCCTCGGCCCCGTCGAGCGCGCCTGGTTGGCGCTTGCCGGGGGCGCGGCGGCGGGGTTCGCCCGCGTGGCGCTGACGCTGGTCTATCTGCTGGTGGTCACGCCGACCGGGCTGGTCCGGCGTATGCTGGGCATCGACGCGCTGGAGCTGCGCGCCGACCGCGACGCGCCGACCTATTGGGCCCGCGTGGAGCCGGACGGCCCGGGAAGCCGGCCCGACAAGCCGTATTAGCCCGTGATGCGGTTAGAAACGAGAATTCTGTACTCGTTTCGGCGAACCGCATAACGGGCGAGGCGCGCCACAGGCGCGCCCCGCGCGAACGGAGCGGGGATCGTGGGGCCCCCGCGAGTGAGCGCGTAGGGGGGTCCGCGGGGGCGAAGCCCCCCGGATCCAGTTAGACGAGGACGCCGATGCCGTTCACGTCGAACGTGGCGATGTTGTGGGACTTCCTGAAAGTGCGCAAGAAGTGGTGGCTGGCGCCGATCCTCCTCTTCCTGCTCGTGCTCGCCGTGCTGATCGCGCTCGCCGAGACGAGCGCCCTCGCGCCGTTCATCTACACGATCTTCTGACGACCGCGCGTTGGCGGCGCCGGGGCGTCATTCCATCACGGTGCGGCTCTGCTCGCGCATGAACTGCGCGACGTAGTAGGGGCCGCACCCGCCCTTGCCGGTCGAGCCGGAGCCCTTCCAGCCGCAGAAGGCCTGTACGCCGGGCCAGGCGCCGGTCGTGGCGCCGGTCCGGCGGTTGGCGTAGCACACCCCGGCCTCGACCTCGTCGAAGAACGTCTCGATCTCCTGCGGATCCGCCGAGTAGATCCCGGCGGTCAGGCCGTACTCGGCCTTGTTACTCTCGGCGATGGCCTCGTCGAGGCCCGAGACACGCCCGACGGCCAGCAGCGGCACGAACAGCTCGCGGCCGAACAGCTCGTGGTCGAGCGGCAGCTCGGCGATCGTGGGCTCGACGTAGTGGCCCTTCGCGAACGCGCCCGTATCGAGCCGGCGGCCGCCGCAGAGGATCGTCCCGCCGCGCCGGGCCGACGCGACGGCCTCGACGAAGGTCTCGACCGCCCGGGCGTTGATCACGGGGCCGAGATACACGTCCTTCTCGGTCGGATTGCCGATGGCGATCGCCGCCGTCCGCGCGAGCAGCTTCTCGAGGAACGGACCGGCAACCGTGCGGTCGACGTAGACGCGCGAGCAGGCCGAGCACTTCTGTCCCTGCAGACCGAACGCCGACTTCATGACGCCCTCGGCTGCCATGTCGAGATCGGCCGACCGGGTGACGATAGCCGGGTTCTTGCCCCCGAGCTCCATGAGCGTGGGCTTTGGCCAGTCGCGGCCGAATTCCTTGATCATGCGCATGCCCACTTCCTTGGAGCCCGTGAAGACGATGCCGTCGACGCCCGGGTGGCGCCAGAGCGCGTCGCCGATCGCCCCTCCGGTGCCGGCCACGTAGTTGAACGCGCCGGCCGGGAGCCCCGCGGCCTCGTAGCACTCGTGGAGCATGAGGCCGGTCCAGGGCGCGTCCTGCGCGGGCTTGTAGACGACGGTGTTGCCGGCGATCAGGGCGGCCGACGACATGCCGGTCGAGAGGGCCATCGGGAAGTTGAACGGGGCGATGCAGACGAACACGCCGTAGGGGCGCAGCACCGAGGCGGTCCGCTCATTCGGCAGCAGCCGCCCCATCGGCTTCACGTAGCCGCCTGCGTCTTCCATCTGCCGGCAGTAGTAGTCGATGAGGTCCGCCGACTCTTCGACGTCCCCCATGGACTCCATGCGGCTCTTGCCGACTTCGATGCTCATCACGGCGCCGATCTCGAACTTGCGGTCGCGGATGGCCGCCGCCGCCCGGCGCAGGGTGGCGAGGCGTCCGGTCCACGGCGTGCGGGCCCAGGCCCGCTGGGCGGCACGGGCGGCCGCAACCGCCTGGTCCACGTGCGCGGGGGTCGCCGCGGCGAAACGTCCCAGGACGAGGCTCGTGTCGATGGGCGACACGTCGACGAGCGGCGGCGACGCCGAGGTCACGGGACGGCCGTCGATGAAGAGGGGATGCTCCCGGCCGGCGCGGGCCCTGACGAGCGCCAGCGCCTCGTCGAACCGCCGGTGGAACTCGCCCATGTCCGCGCTGGCCGAGGTGTAGGTGATCTTGAACGGGGTGGAGCCGGCGCCGGTCGTGGTCATGGTGCCCTCGCTTCGTTCGGTTGGTGGTACAGCACCCCCATTCCCGCGTCAAGTGGATCCCGTCGCCGCGCGACGCGCCAGGCGGCGCCGCCGGGGCCGGCGTGACGCGCGTCGCCGCGCGCCGGCGCGCTTGACACACCCGGAGGGACGCGGTATTGGGGCGTATGGATTTCTCGTATCTGATACTCGGAGCCGGACGCCAGGGAACCGCCGCCGCCTACGACCTGGTGAGGTTCGGGGACGCGCGGCGCGTCACGCTCGCCGACCGCGATCGGGCGGTCGCGTCCGCCGCCGCGGAGCGGGTGAACCGCCTGACGGGCTCGCGCGTCGCGGACGCCGCGGCGCTCGACGTCGCGGACCCCGCCGCGGTCCGGCGCGCGCTCGCGGGCCACGACGTCGCGATCAGCGCGGTGCCCTATTTCTTCAACCTCGCGCTCACGCGCGCGGCGATCGAGAGCGGCGTGTCGCTCTGCGACCTGGGCGGCAACACCGACATCGTCCGCGAGCAGCACGCGCTCGACGCCGAGGCCCGGCGGGCCGGCGTGTCGATCGTGCCCGACTGCGGCATGGGCCCGGGCATGGGGAACACGCTGGCGGTGCACGCGATGGAGCTCCTCGACGAGACCGACGGCGTGCGCATCTACGACGGCGGCCTGCCCCTCGAGCCGCGGCCGCCCTGGCGCTACGTCGCGTCGTTCAGCATCGAGGGCCTCACCAACGAGTACTACGGCGCGATGACGATCCTGCGCGACGGCGAGCTGGTCGACGCGCCCGCCTTCAGCGAGCCCGAGGAGGTGGACTTCCCGCCGCTCGGGCGCCTGGAAGCGTTCGCCGCCTCGGGCGGCGTCTCGACCGCGCCGTGGACGTTCCAGGGCCGGCTCCGGAACTACGATCTGAAGATCCTCCGCTACCCGGGCTCGTACGCGCAGCTGAAGGCCTTCGCCGACCTCGGGCTGTTCGAGCTGGAGCCGGTCGAGGTCGACGGACACCCGGTGGTGCCCCGGCACCTGTTCCACGCGCTGTTCGAGCCGCAGGTACGGCGCGACGTGGTCGAGGACATCTGCCTGATCCGCGCGTATGCGGTCGGCCGGAAGGCCGGCCAGCCGGCGGCGGCGATCGTGCAGCTCGTCGATCGCTACGACCCCGAGACCGGGTTCTCGTCGATGGAGCGGACCACCGGGTGGCACGCCTCGATCGTGGCCGCGCTCGTCGCGCGGGGCGACATCCCGCGCGGCGCGGTGCCCGTCGAAGTGGGGCTCGCGGGCCACGTGTTCGTCGAGCAGGCGCGGCGGCGCGGCTTTCAGGTGACCACGGAGATCGAGACAGGAACCGGTGCGGTACCCCAGTTCTGGTCTGGGAACCAGCGGCCCGCGCCGGCGTGACATCCCCCCAACCGCAACGGCAGGCCCCGCCGAACTTCACGAAGTCTCACCGTCCCTGCCGGCTCAGGTCGGTTTAGCGCTTGCGCTCTTCCTCCGCAATGCGCATAATCCCGGGGTTCTTCCATCCAGTTCAACGCCCCGCCACGGCCGGGCACCGGCACGTATCGGGGCTCTTGCTGGCCACCCGGCACCCGCACGGCGTCCCCGTTTCGTGGGCGACGGGCGGGGTGGTGCGAAGACCCCAATCGGGCCTACGGCGCATGATGACGGAGGCTTCATGTCCACTCGGCCGCGCGCTCACGCCTGTACACGACTCCTCGCCGGGTCCCTGGTCGGTTTGACGCTGGCCCTGACAGCCGCCGTCGGCACGCACGCGCAGGGGCGCGTACGCCCCCAAGCGCGCCGCGCCCGCGCGGTGCCGCCATTGCGCGGCCTGCCGATCCAGGCCGCGTCGCCGGCGCTCAGCCCTATCCCCGACCGCAACGTGAACATGGTGTCGGGGCGCGCGTGGCCCGACGGGGATCCGTTCCTGCAGCGCCAGAACGAGCCGTCGGTGGCGGCGTCGACGCGCAACCCGCTGCACCTGGTGGCCGGCGCGAACGACTACCGGACGGTGGACCTGCCGGGGCTGCCCGGCGGGCAGGAGGAGGAGACGGGCGACGCGTGGGTCGGGCTGTACAAGTCGTTCGACGGCGGCCAGACCTGGCGCAGCACGCTCATTCCGGGCTACCCGCAAGACGCCGCGTGCGATCCGGCGCGCACGCGGCACCCGGATCGGGCGAGGTGCGGCCTGTTCGGGTACCAG
Source organism: Acidobacteriota bacterium (assembly GCA_024641665.1). Lineage (GTDB taxonomy): Bacteria > Acidobacteriota > Vicinamibacteria > Vicinamibacterales > JAHECP01 > JAHECP01. Next base: position 33,828 of record JAHECP010000025.1, on the reverse strand, counting down.
GCGGCGGCCGACCCGCTGGTGCGGGCCGGCACCAACGGTCTCGTCTACTACAGCGGGCTCGCCTTCGACCGCGGGGCCAATGCGCCGAGCGCGGTCTTCGTGGCGCGGTTCATCGACAACAACAACAAGGAGGGCGGAGACCCAGTCGTGCACCTCGGCACGACGATCGTGGCGAGCGACTCCGGCACGGTCTTCATCGACAAGCCGTGGCTGGCGGTGGACGTTCCGCGCGGGCCGGCGACCTGCCAGATCGTCACGCCCGGCGCGAACGGCACGACCATCACCGAGACGGTGCCGGCCGGCCCCGTCTACGTGGCTTACACCGAGTTCAGCGGGTCGGGCGACACGCAGCGGGCGCGGATCATGTTCAGCCGCTCGACCGACTGCGGCGCCCACTGGAGCCGGCCGGTCCAGATCAGCCGACAGCAGGATCAGGTCAACCAGGGCGCGTCGATCGCCATCGACCCGCGGTCGGGTGACGTCTTCGTGGCATGGCGCCGCTTCGCGGCGAGCGACGGCGACACGGACGCGATCATGGTGGCGCGGTCGACGAGCGCCGGCCGTGACTTCGACGAGCCGGAGTGCGCGCGCCGGTTCCCGCGTGGCTGGCGGCCGGTCCGGCGCGGGCACCGCTTCGACGGCGTCATGGAGCACCGGGGCCGCGGATTCCACGTCGAGAGCGAGGGCGACAACGGCGACATCAACAAAGCGGCCGACCTCGCCGGGTTCGACCAGGGCACGAGCGCCGAGGCGCTCAGCTTCCGCACCAACTCGTATCCGACCATGACGTTCGACGACCAGGGCCGGCTCTACGTGGCCTGGACCGAGCGCGGGTTCGCGACGCTCCGGCCCGATCCGGTCACCGGCGACGCGCGGGTCGTGATGGTCACCTCGCGCAATGGCCGGGGTTTCACCCCGCCGCGCGCGGTGGCGGAAGAGGGACAGCGCGGGCACCAGCTCATGCCCACACTCGCCTTCGGCGGCGGCCACCTGCTGCTCGTCTACTACGATCTGCGCGAGGACGTGTCGCGGGCCTTCTCGCAGTTCGTTGACGACCAGACCGCCGAGGTGTCCGGCCGGCGGCACACGATGGACATCCGCGCGTCGATGGGCACCCCGGGGGCCGTGCCGGTATTTGCGCCGTCTGTGAAGGTGTCCGACTACCTGATGGGGAGCCGCGCCGGGGGCGTCGGCAGAGAGCAGCTGCAGTTCAACCCGCCCGACCTGCCGATGTTCCAGCTCGGCACGGTGCCCTTCATGGGCGACTACATCGACGTCGCCGCGGCGCCGGCGTTCGTGACGGCACCCGACAGCCGGTGGGTCTACAACACCTCGAGTCTGCCGGTGTTCCACGCCGTGTGGACCGACAACCGCGACGTGCGGCAGCCGGCGGATCTGAACGGCGACGGCAACCCCTGGAACGACTTCACGCCGCCGGTGCTGCCGGGCACGAGCATCTTCGACCCGACGCAGTACCTGCCGCCGTGCCAGCCAAGCGCGAGCGGGTCGCGCAACCAGAACATTTACACGGCGCGCATCAGCGCCGGCCTGCTCGTCGGCTCGCCGGGCAACACGAAGCCGCTCGGCCCCGATCTGCAGCGCGCCTTCGTGGTGTTCGCGCAGAACCAGACGGACGAGACGAAGAGCTTCCGCCTCACGGTCCAGAACCAGCCGCCCGGCGGGTCGGCGTCGTTCGACCAGTTCGACCCGGCCGTGACGGCGATCGACGTCACGACGCCGCCACGCTCGCTGGCCGCGCGCACGCTCTACGTCACCTCGTCCGATCCGCACGCGCAGATCGACGTGAGCGTCGTCGAGATCGAGCAGCCCGGCGCGACGGAGCCGCTCGCCGGTGGCCTCACCGCGTCGGTGCGGCTCAACCCGGACATCTCGAACCCGGATATCTCGAACCCCGACATCTCCAACCCGGACATCTCCAACCTCACGGTTGCGAACCCGGACATCTCGAACCCGGACATCTCCAATCCGGACATCTCGAACCCCGACATCTCGAACCCGGACATCTCCAACCCTGATATCTCCAACCCGGACATCTCGAACGGGGCCATCTCGGACATCACCTGGACGGTGACCAACGACGGCAACACGACCTCGTCGGTCAACGTGAACCTGTTCCTGGGCCAGCAGACGGCGAAGCTGTGCCCGGCCGGCACCGACGGCGGCGCGGCCGGCTGCATCAACGTGCAGCTGATTCTGTACAAGACGTACCAGACGCCGGCGACGACCAGCTGCACCCTGCAGTACGAGACGCACAACGTGCTGGTGAGCAACATCCCGAACCCCGTGTTCGTCACCCCGACGTCGGGCGGCCTGCCGGACCCGAACGACCCGTCGGCCACCAACGCGACGCTGTGGCTCGGACCGGGCGAGACGGGCAAGATCACGCTCCGCCTGATCGACCCGGACAAGTCCGACAACGTCGCGGTGTTCAACCAGGAGGGCCAGCCGGTCAGCGTCGACCCGGCGTTCGCCCCGACCGAATCGGGCGGCACGGGCGGCGTCGTCACGCCGGTACTGCAGTCGCAGGGCGTCGACACCGAGGACGCAGCGAACGGCGTCACCACGCCGCCGATCGTGACGCCCGGCGGGTCGAGCCTCTTCTTCATCCAGCAGCCCGGGACCGGCGCCGTGGGTGCACCGCTCTCGCCGACCGTCCGCGTCCAGGTACGTGATGCGGCCGGGTCGGTGGTTCCCGGCGCCCCGGTTACCGTGGCCCTCGGGTCGAACCCGACGGGTGCCACGCTCTCCGGCGGCCTCTCAGCCGTGACCGACGCCACCGGCATCGCGGCCTTCCCGACCTTGAGCCTCGATCGGACGGGCATCGGCTTCACGCTCGTCGCGTCGGCGACCGCGCCAGGCTTGTCCACTGCGCCCACGACGTCGTCCCCGTTCTCGGTGTTCGAGGCGTGCGTCGCCACCGGCGTCGCGCCCGTCAAGGACTACCACGTGGACGGCCCCTCGGTCACGCCGGGGCCGATCTTCCTGGCCGCCGGGGACATGAACGGCGACGGCCAGCCTGATCTCGTGGTCCTGAACGAGCCGGGCTATTTCTCGATTCTGACGAACACCTACGGCGGCTTTGCGAAGAGCTTCGCCGCCTCGGGCGGTGGATCCACGCCGCGGGCTCTCGCGATCGGCGATTTCAACGAGGACGGCTCGAAGGACCTCGCGATCGCCAACTCGGGCTCGAACGACGTGTCGATCGTCCCGCTGCAGCTCGGCGGGCCGGGGGCGGGATCCCCGACCCAGGTGCCGGTCGGCGGTCAGGCGACGAGCATCGTGGCGGGCCAGTTCGACGCGGACTCGCACCTCGATCTCGCCGTCGTTCGCAAGAACGTCGGCGACGTGTACGTGCTGTTCGGCGACGGCACCGGGCAGTTCACGCCGGGGCCCTCGCTCGGGAGCGGCGCGAGCCTGACCGGCCTGCTGGCGGGCGACGTGAACGGGGACCATCATCCGGACCTCGTCGTCGTCGACGGGGCGACCGGGACGAGCCAGCTCCTCGTCTTCCTGGGTGACGGGTTGGGCGGGTTCACGGCGAAACCCCCGGTGCCGGCCGGCGACACGGCGGTCGCGCTGGCGCTCGCCGACGTCAATCACGACGGCCATCCGGACGTGGTGGTCGCCGACGCCGGCTCCAACCTCCTGACGGTGCTCCTGGGCGACGGCACGGGCTCGTTCACCACCGGTCCGACCGTGTCGCTCGGGTTCAGCCCGTCCTCGGTCGCGGTCGGAGACTTCGACAGCGATGGGACGGCCGATCTGGCCGCCACCGACAGCGCCGGCAACGCCATGACGGTCGTGTTCGGCCATCTGACGCCAAGCCTCGGCTTCGACCGGCCGCAGAGCGTCGCCACCGGTGTGGGTCCCCGCATGGTCATCGCGGCGGATCTCAACGGCGACGGCCGGACGGATCTGGCCACCGCGAACTTCAGCACGGGCCAGCTCTACACCAGCGTGTCGGTGCTGCTCGACAGCTGCGGCGCGTCGACGGCCGACCTGTCGGTCTCGCTGAGCGACAACCCGGATCCGGTGTTGAGTGGACAGCCCCTGGCGGTGACGGCTCTCGTGACGAACCACGGGCCGTTCGCCGCCAGCAACGTGAGCCTGGCGTTCCAGACGTCGGGCTCGCCCGTGTTCGTGAGCGCGACGCCGAGCCAGGGTGTGTGCACTCCGGCTGGCGACAGCTGCCAGCTCGGCGGCCTCGCGCCCGGGGCCTCGGCCACGGTGGTCGTCAACTACGCCGCGCCGGCTGGCCCGTCCATGTCGACCAGGGCCACGGTCCACGCGACCGAGATCGACCTCGACCCGGCGAACAACGTGGCGGTCGAGCCGACGACGGTCACGCCCGTTCCCGTCGCGGTCATCAACTCCGTGTCGCCGACGCCAACCGCAACAAGCTTCGGCCAGATGCTGACCATCCGCGGCGTCAACCTGCCGGCGACCGGCGCAGCGGACGTGCTCTTCTCGCAGGGGGGGCCGGAGGTGGCGGCCACCTACACCTGGACCGCCAGCCCCACGAAGGTGATCGCGCGCCTACCCGCGCTCACGCCCGGACCCGCCACGGTCCGGCTGAAGAACCCGGGCAACACGGTCTCGACCGCGCCGCTCCCGATCACGATCTCGGCGACGCCGGCGCCGCCGGTCGTGACTCTGTTCGAGGCGGGAGGGTGCGCCGGCGGAGGCGCGGTCACCGGCACGCCGCTGACGTCCGTGAGCAGCGGCCAGGGGGTGTCGATCGAGGCGGACGGGATCGACAGCAGCGGGGTGACGGTGTGGTTCACGGCGTCGACCGGCGCGACGTTCTCGATGCCCGCGGCCTGCACGACTGGAGGATCGACGGGAGGCGTGGCGGCGAGCTTCGTGATGCCGCCCTTCCCGGCGGTGAGCATCCGAATCACCACGACGACGGCCGGGGGCACGAGCGCGCTCAGCAACCCGGTTGCCGTCACGACCCGCGTCCAGTGGAAGATCGCCGACGGCGGCAACGACCGCTTCTATCAGTTCGCGCCCTCGAATCTGCTCAACGCCGTGCAGGCCGAGGCGGCGTGCGTCTCGGTCGGCGGACACCTGGCCAGCATCCACAGCCTGGCTGAGAACGACTTCGTCGGCCACCTGGTGGATCCGAGCGGGGTCGGCCATATCACGGCACTCATCGGCGGCTGGGCCACGGACGGCTTCGTTAGCGGGACGCCGACGTGGACCGACGGCTCGCCCTGGGGCTACACGAACTGGCGCGCCACGACCGGCGAGCCCTCCGGCGACCTGCCGTTCCCATCGGCCATTCAGCTCTGGCCGAACAACGTTGCCAATGGGATCTATCCCGGCTGGAACGACGTGCCCAGCACGGCGACCCTTGAGCCTGGCTCCGGGTACGTATGCAAGTACTAACGAGGCTCTCGGCGTGCGGTTGAGGCTGTCTAGCGCCCGTTGAGGCGACGGCGGGCATCGGCGACGAGCCCTTGTTCGTCGCCGTTCGCCTTGATGGCGAGAAACGTCTTGTAGGACTCGGCGGCGGCCGGGCTCTTCAGTCCCTCTTGCGCGCGGGCGCGGTAGTAGAGGACCGGCGCGTACAGGTGGTAGCTGGGGATCTCGTCGAGAAAGACGGCCGTGGCCTCGCCCCGTCGCTCCGTCGCGCGGTCGAGCTCGGACGACGCCTCGGGGAACGCGCCGGCCGCGAGGTACGCCCGGGCCATGTCGACGCGCCCGAGCCAGGTGTCGGCGAGCGCCTGCGCCGCCTGGAACGACGCCAGCGCGTCGCGGGCACGCCCGTCGTCGAGCGCGATCTCGCCGTCGAGCAGCTTGCCAAGGATCTGCGGGTCGGCGCCGAGCTGCGCGTCGAGCGTCTTGGCGAGCTCGCGCGCGCGCGCCGCGCGGTTCGCGGCGAGGTAGACGCGCCCGGCAAGGAACTGCACGCTCGGGCGCGGGCTGGCGGCGACGGCCGCGTCCGCCTCCCGGAGCGCATCGGCGGCACGACCCTGGTCTGCCCGGACCCCGGCGAGCATCACGCTCAGCCGCGCGGTGGCGCTGGCCGACAGGCCCGGCGCCTTCAGCGCCGCCTCGAGAGTGGACGCCGCATCGACGAGCCGCCCCTGGTACATCGCCAGATCGGTGAGTCCGTAGGCCGCCAGCGTCCCGCCCGTCGCGAGCGTCGCGAGCTTCCGGTAGGTCGCCGCGGCCTGCTCCGGGTGCCCCTGGGCCAGCTGGGACAGCGCCGTCGCCACGAACGCCTTCGCGAACTCCGGGTTCAGCTCGAGCACCGCCGCCGCTTCCTTCTCCGCCCTGTCGAAGTCGCCGGCGTACATGGCGAAGAGCGCGACGTTGTCGCGGCGAATGACGTTCTTCGGATAGATCGCCGACGCGCGCTCGCCTTCGGCCAGCGCGCGCTTCATGTCCCGCTTGTACAGGTACGCGATGGCGAGATTCGCCAGGCCGGCGGTGTCGGCCGGGTACTGCTTCACCAGCGCCGACAGCTCGTCGATCGCGCGGTCCCAGTTGCGCGTGAGCAGGTAGTAGCCACCGCGCGTGCGGTACTTCTCGCGCTCGGTCATGCGATCGAGCTTCGACATCGCGATCTTGTACTCGTCCTCGGCCTCCTGGGCCCGGCCCAGGTTGGCGTAGGAGGCGGCCAGACCGGCGTAGGCCCGCCCCATGTCGGGGTCGATCGCGACCGCTTTCCGGTAGTGCTCGATGGCCGGGTCGAACTGGCCCTGCCACTGCAGCTCCTGCGCCTGCACGTACTCGTGCGCCGCGTCGAGCGAGCTGGCCGTGAACGTCTCCGCGTCGACGAAGCGGTCGTCGACGGTCGTGTCGCCGAGCGCGCTGCGCAGCTTCGCGGCGGCCTTGCCGACTGCCGCCAGCACCTGGTCCTTGCCGCTCGCCTCGGTGTCCCAGGTGAGGATGAACTTGCCGTTGGAGGGATCGACGGCCTGGATGGCCAGCTTGTAGCGCTCGCCGTCACGGGCGATCGAGCCCCCGACGGTGACGTCGATGCCCTCGCGGATGGAGACGAGACGCGCGGCGCTCTCGTCGAGCGTCTTGTCGGGCGTGAGCTGCTCGGCCAGCTTGATGGCGTCGCTGCGCGGGAAGGCGGTGACGAAGGGCGCACCCTCGACGCCGACGGTGAGCGCCTGCTCGATCAGCCCGTCGAAGACCGGGTCGTGCGTCTCGTTCTTGAAGTTCGCGATGAGCACCGATACCGGGTTCGGCTGGGCGGCGGGCGACGCGGGACCGGAGGGCCGCAGCGCCAGCCACACCGCGACCGCCGCCACGACCGCGAGCGCGCCGGCCAGGCCCATGACCGGCACGCGCGAGGCCCGGACGCCGGCCGTCCGCGGCGTCCGGACGGCGTGTCCCTCGGCGTCGAGCGCGTCGAGCGCCGCCACCAGGTCCGCCGTCGTCTGGTAACGCGCGGCGGGGTCGGGCTGCAGGCAGCGCATGACGACCGCGTCGAGCCCCTCGGGCACCGCGGCCTCGACCGAGCGCAGCGGCGGCGGGGCCTGCTGCAGGCGCCCCATCATCTCGGTCATCGGGTTCTCGCGCCCCGCGAGGCGCCGGCGCCCGGCGACCAGGTCGTAGAGCATGAGCCCGAAGGCGTAAATGTCGGCGCGGTGATCGACGGCGACGCCCTGCGCCTGCTCGGGCGCCATGTACTCGAGCGTGCCCATGACCGCCCCGAGCGCGGTCGCGGTGCCGGTGCCGGCGACCGAGCGGGCGATGCCGAAGTCCATGATGAGCGCCTGCCCGTCGGCGCCGATCATCACGTTCTCCGGCTTGAGGTCGCGGTGCACGACGCCGACCTCGTGGGCGGCGGCCAGCCCCGACGCCACCTGCCGCGCGATGTCGAGCGTGCGTCCGACCGGCAGCCGCCCTTCGCGCTTGAGGAGGTGCGAGAGGTCCTCGCCCTCGACGAACGGCATCGTGAGGTACTTCACGCCGCCGATCTCGCCGAGGTCGTGGATGCGCACGACGTGCTTGTGCGTGACCTGGCGCGCGAGCAGCAGCTCGCGCTTGAACCGGCGCTCGACCTCCTGCGCACCGGCGGGGTCGGCCGTCACCTCGGGACGCACGACCTTGAGGGCGACGGCGACCCCCAGCTCCTCGTCCCAGGCCTGGTACACGACGCCCATACCGCCCTCGCCGAGCAGCTTCAGGATGCGGTAGCGGGCGCCGAACGGCTGACCTGGCGCGAGCGGACCGGTGGCGGACGGCCGAGCTGGAGCACCCGGCGCGGCGGGCGTGGACGAACTGTCGGGCTGGGACGGGGACCATCCGGTCGGGCTCGCGCCCGCGTCGGGGATCGACGCACCACAGTCCGGGCATCGACCCCCGGACGACAGAGCGGCACTGCCGCAGGACGGACAGGTCATGCTGGTCCACGATCGTCTCGGTTCGAGACAGTGCCGCCATTATGCCCCGGACGTCCCGGGCGGGCAATGCGAGCCGTCGGGGGCGAACGGCCGTGCTAGAATGCCCGCGCGGCCGGGCGCGTCACGCGCCCGTCCCCTTCCCCTTTCCACTCGAGTGGCGCAGGACGCGGTGAGGCGGCGGCGCCCACCTGGGAGATCACGCATGCAGTACTACGGAGCGAAGGACCTGGCCGACAGCTTCCGGACCGTCCGCAAGAACACGATCCTGGTGGCGGAGGACATCCCGGCGGATCAGTACACCTTCCGCGCCACGCCCGCCACGCGCACGGTGGCCGAGGTGCTGAGCCACCTCGTCATCGGCACGCGGTGGCCCCACGAGCTGCACGCCGAGCAGAGCATCACGACGTTCGTCGGCCTGGACTTCTTCGGCCTGATGCGCCGCTGGAACGCGGAGGAGCAGAAGCTGCGGGCGAAGGCCGACATCCTCGACGCGCTGCGGACCTACGGCGACCAGTGGGCCGGCTTCCTCGAGTCGCTGAGCGAGGCGACGCTCGCCGAGCGGATCGCCTATCCCGAGGGCTTCCAGCCGCCCAGCAAGAGCCGGTTCGAGCTGCTGCTCGGCGTGAAAGAGCACGAGATGCACCACCGCGGTCAGCTGATGGTGCTGCAGCGGCTGCTCGGCCAGGTGCCCCACCTGACGCGCCAGCGCGAGGCGCGCGCGGCGGCGCAGGCGGCCGCGCCGCGCGGCTGAGGTCAGCGCGCGTCCTGCAACCACCCGAGCGCCCGGAGCCTGGCGGCGATCGCCCGCGCCGCCTCCGCGTGGCCCCTCGCATTCCAGTGCATGTCGAGGCGGTAGTAGGGGCGGCGCCCTTCGTCCTCCGCACGCGCGAGCACGGGCCGCAGGTTCAGAACGTCGATCCCCTCCTCGCGCAGGAAGGGCTCGATCACGCGGTCGAGCGCGCCGTGGTTGGCGAGGAACCGATCGAAGTACGGCCCGGCGACACCGGCCGCGCCACTGACGAAGCGGTCGAACGCCGCCGGCGAGATCGACGACGTGATGCGCGGGACGTACAGACTCTCCTTGGACGGAACCAGCACGACGAGCAGCCTGGCGCGCCGGGCGCGGCAGGCGTCCCTCAGCTCGCGAAGCGCGTCGTGCGTGAGCGCCCATCCGCGCTCCGCGCTCCACTCGGCGGCCGATCGCGTTTCGCGATAGAGGAACCCGGCGTCGAAACGCATGCAGTCGGGGCCCTCCGGATCGCCTCCACACCGCCGGTCGAACGGGTTCGCAGGCGCCGTGACCTGCGGCGGCGGAATGAGCAACCCCCACAGGCGCGACCTGATGGCCGCGAGCGCGTCCAGCGTCCGCAGGCGCAGGCGCGGCCGGACGACGACCGATCCGCGCTGCGATCTGAGCACGTCGAGCACGTAGTCGTTCCACGGCATCGCCGATCGGCGCCACTGGTCGAAGAACTCGGCATCGCCGAGGTCGTTGCCCTCGAAGAGCGAGACGACCACGACCTCGGGGTGAGCGGGCAGCCCGAAGCGCCGCGCGGCGATCACGTACTGCTGCGGGCCGTATCCGCTCAGCCCGAGGTTTCGCACCGCCGCGCCGGTCTCGCCGGCAAGCCGCGCGCGAATCGTCTCGGGCTCGTTCACCAGATCGCCCTCGACGAATGAGTCTCCCAGCAGAACGATCCGCGGCGACGCGAGGCCCGGCGGATTGCGGAAGCCGTCCCCGTCGGTCGCAAAGTGCACCTCGGATCGCGACTCGTCGCCGGCGCGCCACGGGTACGTCATGGAGAGGCCGGGTCGGTACCGGTAGCCGAGTTCCGGGTCCTCGACGGTCGCGTCCATCCAGGCGGCCGACTCGGCGCCGGCCACGGCCAGTCGAAGCGGGACCGGCGAGACCCCCCACCCTGTCAGGCGAAGCGTGGCTTCGGTGAGCAGGGCCGCGACCGACGCGGTGTACGCGATCCAGACCACGGGGTTGCGGGCGACGCCGAGCGACAGCGTCCGCCGCCGGGCCGCCACGACGCACGCGATGGCGAGGATCAGGCCGACGAGCACCGGCCACAGGCGGGGCGGGGCGGTCAGCGCCGCGAGCCTGGGCGTCTCCCAGTAGCACTCGCCGCTCGGGCCGACGAGCCCGGCGGCCGCATCGGCCGCCAGGATCAGCCGGACCGGTTCCGCGCTGGTTTCGAACTCGGCCGTGACCGGGCGCCACGAGCGATCGGCGGCCGACCCCGCCGGATCGATCGTGACCGAGGCGACCGAGCGATCGCCGTCCTGGCCGGAGACCAGGATCCGGAAGCTGGCCGGGGCCGGCTGTGCACCTTCGTGCCAGTCGACGGCGACGGCCGTATCGATCCGGTGCCGCCCCGGGCGGAGGTGGAGGGGCCACTCGATCCGCGCCGGTGTCCTCACGTGCATGGCGACCCTGGGCTCGTCGTCGATCGACACGACCGACTGATCGGCCGCCCGGCGGGTGCCGGCGACCCGTCCGGCGTCGCGCAGCGAGAGCAACACCTCCGGCGCCGTCAGGTAGTCCACGATCGCGCGCACCGGGCCTGCAACGGCCAGGACGACGCCAATCCAGAAGCCCGTCCGGACGAGCCACGCGCTCGCCGCTCGAGCCATCATCGGCTCTGCCCCCTCCTGGTCTGCTAATCTCTCCAGTCGACGGTCGGCTCGATCACCCGCACCACGCGGTAGCGGCCCTCGACGCCGGTCGGCTGGAGCAGCACGAGGCCGGCCGGCTCACCCACCATCAGCGTGTGCGGACTGCGGCTGTCCTCGGTCCAGGCCGGCGGCGCCACCTCCTGCCCCTCCCGCAGCATCCCCTCGCCGAAGAGCGGCGCCGCCACCAGCCCGGTGGCGTCGATGGTCTCGAGCGCGCCGGAGGTGCCGAGATCGCCCAGGTCGTCGATCCTGAGCGACAGCTCCACCGTCCCGGGACCGGCCACGCGCCGCGTGGCGACGATGCCCAGGTCGCCGGTGAACGGGGGCACGCCGGCCCCGTTGACGATGGTGGCGTTGGTGACGAGCAGGTAGAAGAGCTGCGACTCGTTCGTCGGCAGCGTCTCGTAGCGCCGCGGATCGGCGTCGTGGACGCGGCCGGTCGCCAGCGCGTCGAGCGCCGTCAGGATCGCCACGAAGTTCAGCTGCACGAGCGTCGGGTCGGGGTTCTCGACCGACCACGGGCCGGTCTCGATCAGTACGACCGGCGTACCCCATTTCGTCACGTTGTCGCCGAACGCCCGCACCTCGAACTCGTCGTCGTACCGGCCGATCCGGCCCGGCGCGAGCGGCTCGAGGGCGTCGCGGATCACGGCGCACGTCTTCTTGGTCAGCAGGCGCCCCTCGCTCATGCTCCGCGCCTCGTCGAAGGCGACCGACAGGAGCGAGATGGACGCGGGTTGCGGCGGCCGGCCCACCGACGTCCGCCAGCTCTGGTTGTGCAGGTTGAACCCGATCCGGGGGTTCAGCCGGTCGCGCAGCGTCTTGAGGATCCGCCCTTCCGGCGTCTGGAGCCGCCGCGCGTCGCGGTTGATGTCGATGCTCTGCGCGTTGCGGCGCGTGAAGGCGTCGGCGCCGTCGGGGTTGAGCATGGGGACGACGTGGATGGTCAGGGCGTCGAGGATCCGCCGCGCCATCGGGTCATCGCGGTGGCGGCGGAAGTACTCGAACAGGTCGAAGAGCGCCGAGGTCGCCGACGGCTCGTCGCCGTGCATCTGCGACCAGAGCAGCACCACGAAGGGCCCGCGGCCGAACGTCACGTGGTTGATCGACCGGCCCTCGATCGACTGGCCGATCTCCTCGACGGCGAAGAGGTCGGGGGCCTCCTGCTCGAGCACGCCGAGCCGCCGTGCCACGTCGGCGTGATCCACGAGCGGCGAGAGCGGCGGCGACACGTGCTCGGCGTCCCAGAGCTCGGCGAGCGCACGGGACGAAGGAGCCGGCGGCGCGGCCGGCCGCGTGGCCGGCCGCACGCGCCCGCAGGCCGTGAGCGACACCACGAAGCACGTCACGACCGTGAACGAGGTCAGGCGATCCATGGGGCGCATTATCGCCGAGGAGACAAGGAAGGTCACCACGGAGCTCCTTCTTCTTGCTTCTTGGAATCGCGCTGCACGCTGCGGCAAGGCCAAGCCACGATGGCGGGCGAAGGGCAGAGCGCGCGCGAAGCGCGTGCTGAAGGGCTCGGCGGGCGCGAGCGGGCGCGGCCGGTCGGTTGAGGAAGGCCGCGTCGTGGGGGCTTGCGCTGTTACAAATCTGAAATTGCAGGGGCCGCCGGCCGCCACCATGCGCAGAAAGGTTCGAACGGGCAAGGGTTTGGCCGCCGTCCTGGCTCGCGTGACAACGGGCTGGAGTCCGTGGCCGCAGGGGCACCTGCGCAGCGCCGCCTGAAAAAAGCCACCGGCGCGGCTTGACGCTCGGTCGAAATCGGCGTACGTTCCGCTGCACGGTCGCCTCCCACGCGGAGGCCCGTGGCGCGCGATGCCGGAGGATCGTATTCGTCGCGTGGTCCGTACGTCGGCGCTCTTACTTCCTTCGGCCGCTCCACTCTCCTGCTGTCCTGGTCTGGACTCGCGTCACGTCGGGCGCTCGCGCCGCAGGCCCTGAACGGGGGTGCCCCGACGCCCTGGTGGTCGTTCTGCCTATCGGCCCGCGTCCAACCGGAGGGCTCCTATGCTCCGTCGAACCCTCGTCGGCGTGTCATCTGCCATCATCCTCGCAAGCTCCTTCGCAGCCCGGGCGCCGCACGCGCAGGTCGCGGCGGACCAGGCAGGCCTCGTCGTGGGCCGCAACGTCAACATGGTGTCGGGACTGGAGTGGCCCGGCGGCGACCCCTTCCTGCAGCGGCAGAACGAGCCCTCGGTCGCGGCTTCGACGCGCAATCCGTTGCACATGCTGGGCGGTGCGAACGACTACCGCTCCGTGGATCTGCCGGGCATGCCCGACGACGAAGAGACGGGTGACGCGTGGCTCGGCGTGTTCAAGTCGTTCGACGGCGGCGACCGGTGGCAGAGCAACCTGATTCCGGGCTATCCGCAGGATCAGTCGCCAGAAGGGCTCGCGTCGCCGCTCAAGGCGTACAAGGCGGCGGCCGATCCGGTCGTGCGGGCCGGCACCAACGGCCTCTTCTACTACAGCGGCCTCGTCTTCAACCGCGGGGACAACGATCGGAGCGCCGTCTTCGTCGCGCGCTACATCGACAACAACAACGTCCCCGGCGGCGACCCCATCGCGTACCTCGGGGCCTCGGTGGTCGCCAGCGACGACGGCGCCACGGGCGCGTTCCTCGACAAGCCGTGGCTCGCCGTGGACGTGCCGCGCGCGGGCGCGCAGACCTGCGAAATCCCTACGGATACGCCTGGGGCGCCGCCCCAGGAGATTCGCGCCGGTGCCGTTTATCTGGTCTTCACGTCGATCACGGGCGAAGGGTCGACGCTGCGGTCGGAGATCCGCTTCTCCCGGTCCGCCGACTGCGGAGTCACCTGGACCCATCCGGTGCGCATCAGCCGCCCGCAGGACGACGTCAACCAGGGCGCCTCGATCGCGATCGACCCGCGCACGGGCGACTTGTACGTCACGTGGCGGCGCTTCAGTCTTGGCTCGGGCAACGACGAGGACGCCATCATGGTGGCGCGGTCGGTCAGCTTCGGGCGCAAGTTCGACCCGCCTGGCGTGGCCAGGCGGTTTCCGCGCGGCAGGAAGCTCGGCCTGCTCCTCGACAGGCTCTTCGAGCACCGGCATGCGACTCGACAGCGACCGAACCACACCGTCGCCATCGCCGAGGTGGCGGGATTCGACCAGGGCACCTCGGCCGCCGACGTCAGCTTCCGGACCAACACGTACCCGACCATGACGTTCGACGACCAGGGCCGGCTGTATGTGGCCTGGGCGGAACGCGGGTTCGCGAGCGCGCGGCCGGACCCCATCGACGGCGACGCGCGGATCGTCCTGACGACCTCGAAGAACGGCAACAGCTGGACGCCGCCGCGCGCGGTGGAGGACAGCAGCGAGCCGGGGCATCAGATCATGCCGACGCTCGCCTTCGCGGGCGGCCGGCTGGTGCTCGCCTACTACGACCTGCGGGAGGATCGCTCGCAGCTCTTCACCAAGTACGTCGACGACAAGACGGCGGCGACGAACCCCGTCGTTGCGCCGCCCAAACGCCACACGATCGACATTCGTGCGGCCCTGGGAACGCCCGGGCCGGACCCGGTCTTCCAGCCGTCGGTGCGGGTGTCGGAGTACCGGATCGGAAGCCGGCCCCGGAGCAGCCCGCCACCGGCCGGCGCCCACCTGGTGCCCTGCCCCGGCAGCACGGAGCCCGCGCCGGACGGGCAACCGTGCGAACAGCTCCAGGTGAACCCGCCGAACCTTCCGATGTTCAAGCAGGGCACCGTGCCCTTCGTCGGTGACTACATCGACGTGGCACCGTCGCCCGCCTTCGTGCCGCTCCCGAACGGCCGCTGGGCGTACAACACCAGCGGTCCGGTCGTGTTCCACGCCGTCTGGACCGACAACCGCGACGTGCGGGTGCCGCCCGACGGCGACTGGACCCACTACGCCCCGCCGATCAGCCCGTACACCTCGCAGACCTGCACGCCCGGGTTCGCCGCCTCGCGCAACCAGAACATCTACACCTCGAGGCTGACGACCGGCCTGATCGTCGGCTCGCCGGGCAACACCAGGCCGCTCAGCGCCACCGTGCCGCACAGCTTCGTCGTCTTCGCCCAGAACACGACCGACCAGCCGCGCAGCTTCCGCTTCACGATTCTGGGCCAGCCCGCGGGCGGATGGGCGTCCTTCGATCAGTTCGCGTCGCCGCCGCTCACCGTGGTCGACGCCACGCTGCCGCCGCGCTCGATGGCCTCACGCACCGTGTACGTGACCGCCGCCGATCCGCGCGCCCAGGTGCCCGTGGACGTCTCGGAGATCGCGGCACCCGGCGCGCCGGGCGTGCTGCCGAACGGCCTTGGCGGCCGGATCCTGCTGAACCCGGACGTCGAGAACCCGGATGTCGAAAACCCCGACGTCGAGAACTTCGAGGTCCTCACGCCCGACGTGGAGAACCCGGATGTCGAGAACCCCGATGTCGAGAACCCCGATGTCGAGAACCCCGACGTGGAGAACCCGGACGTCGAGAACGTCGTGCTGGCGAACCCGGACGTGGAGAACCTGAGCGTCGGCGCTCCGGACGTGGAGAATCCCGACGTGGAGAATCCGGACGTCGAGAACCCGGACGTCGAGAACCCAGATGTCGAGAACGGCACGCTGACCGACGTGACGTGGACGGCGAAGAACACCGGCAACACGACCGCGGCCTACAAGGTGAACCTGTTCCTGAGCCAGGCCGCGGTGCCGCAGGGGATCCGGGTGCAGCTCATCCTGCACAAGATCTACACCACGCCGATCGCCCAGGGCTGCGACCTGAAGACCGAAACGCGCAACGTGCTCGTCGAGAACATCGTCGATCCGGACTTCATCACGTCCTCGACGCCGGCTCTGCGCGATCAGAACGACCCGTCCGAGAAGAACGCCGTGCTCTGGCTGGCGCCGGGCGAGGAGGCCCGGATCACGCTCCGGATCTACGACCCCGACAAGTCGAACAACGTCGTCGTGAACGGCGCGTCGATCGATCCCGCGTTCGTCCCGGAGACGGGCGTGTCGCTGCTCGTGCAGCAGCAGGCCGTGGATACCGCGGCCATGCTGGCGGGCGAAACCGAGCCGCCGGTCGTGACGCCATCGGGCGCGACCGTCTTCTTCGTCCAGCAGCCGACAACTGGCGTCGTCGGCACCCCGCTGGCTCCGCCGGTCACGGTCCAGGTACGCGACACGACCGGCACGGTGGTCGCGGGCGCCCAGGTGACGCTCGCGCTCGGGGCGAACCCGGGCGGCGCGACGCTCGCGGGCGGCGGGCCGTTGCCCACCGGCCTCGACGGGATCGCGACGTTCGCCAGCCTCAGCCTCGATCGCGTGGGCATCGGGTACACGCTCGTCGCGTCGGCCGCCGCGCCCGGCGTCGTCGGACCGCCGGTCGAGTCGAGCCACTTCGCCGTGTTCGAGGCCTGCGCGGCGGACGGGACCGCGAGGCTGCAGCACTACTACATGGACCACGACGTGCCCGCGGGACCGATCGCGCTGGCGGGCAGCGGCGATTTCGACGGCGACCACTTCGCGGATCCCGTCGTCCTGGCCCGCACCGGAACGGGCGGGGTCTTCTACATCATGACGAACAACGGTCTCGGCGGCTTCCGCTGGACCTTTGCCGCGCCCGTCGGCCCCGGCACGTCCGGGCCGGCCGCCGTCGCGGTCGGTGACTTCAACGCGGACGGCTATTCGGACATCACCATCGCGAACGAGCTGTCCGACTACGTCTCGGTGCTGCTCGGCCAGGCGGGCAGCCCGCCGGTCGGCGCGCCCACGACCGTGGCCGTCACCGACGGCCCGAAGGCCCTCGCGACCGGCGACTTCGACCACGACGGGTACGTCGATCTGGCCGTCGGAGGTGACGGCGCGCGCGTCACCATCTTGCGCGGCTCGCCGTCCGGACTGACCGCGTTCGCCGACCTGGTGCCGGGCGGTGTGGACGCAAGAGGCCTCGCCGTCGCCGACTTCAACGGCGACAACCGGCCCGACCTCGCCGTCGCCGATCCCGGCACGAGCGGTGTGGGGATCCTGTGGGTGTACCTGAATCTCGGCGGCGGCACCTTCGGGACGCCCACGCAGTACCACGTCGGCGAGTCGGTGGCGGTCGTCGCCGCCGACTTCAACGGTGACCACCGGCCGGATCTCGCCGTCGGGAACGCCAACGGCGAAGTGCGTGTGCTCGTGAACGATGGTACCGGCTTCGTCACGGCCGGCCCGCCGGTCGCGCTGCCGACCAACCTCAGGTCGATTGCCGCCGGCGACTTCGACAACGACGGTGACCAGGACGTGGCGGTCGCGCCGGGCGTCGTGGGCGAGGATCGCTTCTTCCTGCTCTTCGGCGACGGCGGGGGCGGCCTGTCGGCCCCGACGAGCTTCGATGCCGGTCCCGCGCCGTGGGCCGTGCTGGCGGCGGACTTCAACCAGGACGGGCGCACGGACCTGGCCCTCGCCAACCACCAGCGGCACGACCTGGACGGCAGCGGCACGACGTACCTGACGATGTCCGTCCTGCTGGGCAACTGCCGCACGGCGACCGCGGACCTCGCGGTGACCTTCACCGCGCCGCCCGATCCGTCGCCTCTCGGAGGGAACATCACCTACACGGCCACGGTCACCAACAACGGCCCGTTCCCGGCCACGGGCGTATCGCTGACCCAGGCGCTGACGGCGTCGGGCAGCCCGCCGGCGTTCGTGTCCGCCACGCCGAGCGCCGGCACGTGCTCCGCCGCGCTTCCCCTCTCTTGCGATCTCGGGACGCTCGCGGCGGGCGCGGCCGCCACGGTGACGCTGGTCGTGACGCCGACCTCGACGGGCACCCTGCGAAGCGACTGGATGGCGCGGGCGGCGGAGCTCGACACCAGCCCGCTGGACAACACGCGGTGGGCGTTCGTGGACATCGAAGACCCGTTCGTCGTGACGACCACGAGCGACAGCGGACTCGGGTCGCTGCGGTACGCCATTCAGACCGCGAACGCGCGGCCTGGCCCCAACGCCATCAGCTTTGACATCCCTGGGACCGGGCCGCACACCATCGCGCCGACGTCGGCGCTGCCGACCATCACGGACCCGGTGACCATCGACGGCCTCTCGCAGCCGGGGGCGGCGCCGGGCGCGCTCCTGATCGAGCTCAGCGGCGCCAGCGCGGGCCCCGGCGTCGACGGGCTCGTGATCACCGCCGGCGGCGGCATCGTGCGCGGCCTGGTCATCAACCGGTTCGCGCACGGCATCATGCTCCTGGGTGGCAGCAGCACGATCGCAGGCAACTACCTCGGCACCGACGTCACCGGCATGGCCGCGCGCGCCAACACGGACACGGGCGTGGCCATGTTGGGCTCGTCGAACAACGTCATCGGCGGCGCGTCACCGGCCGACCACAACCTGATCTCGGGCAACGCCGGAGCCGGCGTCTCGATCCGCAACTCCTCCGGCAACGCCGTCAAGGGCAACTACCTCGGCACCGACGCGGCCGGCGCGGCTGCGATCCCGAACCTGCACGGCGTGTTCATCTGGGACGCTCCGAACAATACCGTCGGCGGCACGGCCCCGGGCGAAGGCAACGTGATCTCCGGCAACAACGAAGAAGGCGTCGTGATCTCGCAGGTCGGCGCCACCGGCAACCTTGTGGCCGGTAACTTCATCGGGACCGACCCGACCGGCACTGTCGCTCTCGGGAACATTCAGAACGGTGTGTACATCGACAGCTCGAGCGGGAACACGGTGGGAGGCACGTCGACGGGCGCCAGGAACGTGATCACGGGCAACCTGCTCGACGGCGTGCTCATCACCCAAGGCACCGGTGATGCGTCGAACAACCACATCGAGGGCAACTACATCGGCCTGGGCGACGATGGCTCGGCCGTCGGGAACGGCAAGGCCGGCGTGCATCTCAGCACGTCGTCGGTCTTGCCGTACGTTGTCACGGGCAACGTGATCGGCGGTAGCGCCCCCGGAGCCGGCAACGTCATTTCCGCGAACGAGTACGGCGTGGCGCTGGACCAGTCAGCAGTCTCCAACAACCGCGTCGAAGGCAACCTCGTGGGGATCGACCCAACGGGCTCGTTCGACCGCGGCAACACGTGGTCCGGGATCCTCGTGGATGAAGGTGCGGCGAGTAACACAATCCGGGGCAATGTGGTGTCCGGCAACGATGGTGACGGCATCACGCTCTCCACGGGCGCCACGGGCACCGTCGTGGAGAACAACCTCGTCGGTGTCGCGGCGGACGGCGAGACGAGACGCGCCAACGCCGAAAGCGGCGTTTCGCTCGACGGCGCCGCCACGACCGGGAACATGCTGAGCGGCAACACCATCGCGGGGAACAACGTCGACGGCGTGAACATCCGCAACGGCGCCCATGACAACACCGTGACCGGGAACTTCCTCGGCACGAATCCGGGACACGACGACATCGGCAACGTCGGCGGCGGCGTTCGTGTGGAGAACGCCAGCTACAACGTCATCGGCGTACCCGGTGCGGGCAACGTGATCTCCGACAACGGGATCGCGGGGATCATCCTGCAGGGCGCCGACCACAATACCGTGCAGGCCAACTCCGTCGGCTTCAACGGTGGTGCCGGCGTCGTGCTTGGCGATTCGGTCGACAACCTCGTTGGGGGCGACCGCGCGGCCGGCGAGGACAACGTCATTTCCGGCAACAACGGGGCCGGCATCGCGGTGACCGGCACGTCGCTGCGAAACCAGTTCAGCGAGAACGCGATCTCGAACAACGGCGGCCTGGGCATCGACTTGGTTGGCGGCACCGAGGATTCGTACGGCGTCACAGCGAACGACGCCACCGATCCAGACACGGGCCCGAACGACTTGTTGAACTACCCCATCCTGATGCAGGCGGTCGTGAGCGGCAGCACCACGACGGTGACGGGAACCCTCAACAGCGTTCCGGGCACGACGTTCCGGATCGAGTTCTTCAGCAGCCCGGCGTGTGACGCCTCGGGGCATGGGGAGGGGCTGCAGTATCTTGGCTCAGCGGACGTCGCCCCGACTGACGGCGGCGGCGACACGTCGTTCAAGGTTTCGTTTCCGGTCGCGCTGACGCTCGGCCATCAGGTCACGGCGACGACGAACACGTTGACGGCAACGTCGGAGTTCTCGGCGTGTGTGGTGGTGGGCAGTTAGGGCTGGGCCCTACCTGACACCGAGACGGCGGCGGGCATCGGCGACCAGCCCCTGCTCGTCGCCGTTCGCTTTGATGGCGAGAAACGTCTTGTACGACTCCGACGCGCCCGAGCTGTGCAGGCCCTCGCGCGCGCGCCCCTGGTAGTAGTAGAGGGGCGCGAAATACCGGTAGCTCGGAACGTCGTCAAGGAAGACCGCGGTGGCCTCGCCGCGGCGCTTGAAGCAGCGGTCGAGCTCGGCGTCGGCGTCGGCGAACGCACCTGCGTCGAGGTACGCGCGCCCGAGATCGAACCGGCCCAGCCACGTGTCGGCCTTCCCCTGCGCGTCCTGGAAGCGCGACAGGGCCTCGCGCGGCCTGCCCTCGGCGAGGGCGATCTCGCCCTCGAGAAGCGCGCCGTAGATCTGGGCCTCTCGATCGAGGCCTTGCCCCAGTTCTCCGGCAAGCTCGGCCGCCCTCGCTGAGCGCCCCGCCCGGATCGCGACGCGCCCCGCCAGGAAGACCACGGCCTGCTCCCGGCTGCCCGAGACGGCCTGCTCGGCCAGCGCGAGGGCGTCGGCCGGCCGGTTCTGCTCCAGGCGCGCTTCCGCCAGCGTCAGGCGTATCCTCGCGGCCGTCGTCGCGGACGTGCCGGGCCGCTCGGCCGCAATCGCGCTCTGCAGCATGCGCTCGGCGTCGGCGAGGCGCCCCTCGTAGAGCGCCAGATCCGCCAGGCCGTACACCGAGAATGCGCTCCCCGTCTGGATGCCGCCCAGCCGGCGGTAGGTCTCGGCCGCCTCCTGAGGGCGTCCCGTCGCCAGCTGCGAGAGCCCGAGCGCGACGTACGCCTTGGCGAACTGGTCGTTCAGTCCCAGCACACCGGTGGCGTCCTTCTCGGCGGCCTCGAAGTCGCCGGCGTACATCTCGTAGAGCGCGAGGTTGTTGCGGCGGAGCACGTTCTTCGGGTAGATCGCCGAGGCCTGCCGCCCGATCTCGACCGCCCGCGCGAAGTCGCGCTGGAGGGCGTACGAGAACGCGAGGTTCGAGAGCGCGGTGCTGTCGGCCGGAAACTGCTTCACGAAGGCTTCCAGCTCCTCGCGCGCGCGGTCGGCGTTCTGGGTGATCAGGTAGTAGCCGCTGCGCGTGCGGTACTTCTCGCGATCGGTCATGCGGTCGATCCGCGCGAACGCCTTCTGGTACCAGGCTTCGGCCTCCTGCCGGCGGCCGAGCGCGGCCGTCACGGCGCCGAGCCCGGCGTACGCGCGCCCGAGGTCTGGGTCGAGCTCGATGGCCCGGCGGTAGGCCGCGATCGCCTCCTCCTGCCTCCCCGCCCACTGCAGCTCCTGCGCCTGGACGTAGGCGTGCGCGGCGTCGAGCGAGGCGGCCGTGAAGGTCTCCTGCGCTTTGACCGTGGCGGCGTCGGCACTCGCGTCGCCCAGGCTGCTGCGCACCTTCGCGGCCATCCGGCCCACGGCGCTCAACACGTCGTCTTTGCCCGACGCTTCCGTGTCCCAGGTGAGCACGGCCTTGTTCGCTGACGGGTCCAGCACCTTCACGGCCAGCCGGTACCGCGACCCGTCGGGCGCGATGGACCCGCCCGTCACGCGGGTGATGCCCTCGCGCAGAGCGACGAGCACCGCCGTGTCATCGTCGAGCGTGCCGCCGGGCTTGAGCTGGCTCACGACGCGGAGCGCATCGCGCCGCGGGAACGCCGTCACGAACGACGCCCCCTCGATGCCCACGCCGAGCGCCTGCTCGATCAGGCCGTCGAAGACCGGGTCGCCCGTGCGGTTCTCGAAGTTGGCGACGAGCACCGACACCGGCGCGTGTGGGGCGGGCGGGCCGCCACTGCGGCCCGCGCGTGCGAGCCAGAACGACCCCGCCACGACGGCGACCGCCGCCAGGGCGAGCGCCGCCACGAGCGTCCGGCGCGACGGTCGGGCAGCCCGCGCGGCCACCGCCGGCAGCCGATGGCCGTCGGCGTCGAGCGCCTCCAGATCGCGCAGCAGGTCGGCGGCCGTCTGGTATCGATCGGCGGGGTTCAACCGGAGACACCTCGTCACGATCTCGACGAGCGGCAGAGGCGTGTCGGGCGCAATCTCCTTCAGCGACGGCAGCGGCGTCGTCAGTCGTGCCATCAGCTCGGACATCGGGGTCGCATGCCGCGACGAGCGCCAGCGCCCGCCGACGAGGTCGTAGAGGATCAGGCCGAACGCGTAGATATCGGCGCGGTGATCGGTCGGACGGCCCTCGGCCTGCTCGGGCGCCATGTACTCGAGCGTGCCGAGCACCGCGCCCGATTGCGTGACGGTGGCCCCCTCCTCCGAGCGGGCAATCCCGAAGTCCATGATCACGGGGTGGCCGTCGCCGTCCACCATGACGTTCTCGGGCTTGAGGTCCCGATGCACCACGCCGACCTCGTGCGCCGCCGCGAGGCCCGAGGCGATCTGCTTCGCCAGCGCGAGTGCCTGCCGCACCGGCAGCCGCCCCTCGCGCCGGAGGACGGCCGCGAGATCCTCGCCCTCGATGCAGGGCATCGTGAGGTACTTGACGCCGGCCACATCGCCGAAATCGTGGATGCGAACGACGTGCTTGTGCGTGATCTGGCGGGCCAGGAGCAGTTCCCGCTTCAGCCGGCGCTCGAGATCCCGCGCCGCCTGCGGGTCGCCCGACGGCTCGGGCCGAATCACCTTCAAGGCCACCGCGACACCGAGCTCGTCGTCCCACGCCTGGTAGACCGCGCCCATGCCGCCCCGGCCGAGCGTCTTGAGAATCCGGTAGCGCGGTCCGAAGGCCTGTCCTTCGACGAACGGCCCGCTCGCGGTCGAGGGGAGGTCGTTCGAGGCCGGAGAGGCCGGACCCGTCGGGTGGGGAATCGGCAGCCCGGGTGCCGTGGGTGCGTCCGAGCCCACGAAGAGCTGCGTGCCGCAGACGGCACAAATGCCGTGCGGCGCCGGGGCGGTGCTGCCGCACTGGGGACAGGCCATTGGTCTGGTGCATGGCCCGCGCGGGCCGCTGACGCTCGGGCCAATTATGCCCCCGACGGTCGGGCCTGACAATCACGCGCCCCGCCCCGTGACCGTGTGACAGCGTGACAGAAAGAATGAAGTTCTCCGTGCCCTTCGCGCCCTCCGTGGTGAACGTCTCCGTTCCCTCCGTGGTGAATCCGCGCGCTTCTCAGTACTTCAGCCGGAGGACTGCCGGGGCTTCCCCTCTTCTCGGCACGACCACGAACAGGTTGTCGTACTCGTCGGCGGCGATCGTGACCGGATCGGGGTCGCCGAGCGCCTTCAGGATCTCGGGCACGGTGTCGGAGTGCCCCGCCACCACGACGACGTCCGACGGCTTGCTGCGACGGATGCGCGCGATGAGGGCCTGAACGTCCTTCGCGGGCACCTGCTGCACCTCGAGGCCGAGCCGCTGGGCGAGCGGCTGGACGGTGCCGATGGTGCGTTGGTACTCGGTCGCGTAGACGGCCGTCACGCCGGCCTTGAGCAGCAGATCCGCGAGGCGTTCGGCGCGGGCCCGGCCGGCGGCCGACAGCAGCGGATCCGGCGTGGCGTTCATGCCGGCGTCCGCGCGCTCGGCGTGACGCACGACGAAGATGGCGCGCTGGGCCCGTGCGGGCGCGGCGAATGCGCCGAGCAGGGTCAGGGTGACGGCGACGGTCAGCGTTCGTTTCATTCCTGGTGTCAAAGTCGTTCACGCAAGGGGCGATGGCCCGAACCGGGACGGCTCAGGGCTTACGGCTCACGGCTCACGTGTAACAGTAGAACCATGTTACCGCGTGACAGCGTGCCAGGAAGAAAAAGTAGTGAACGTCCCCGTCCCTCAGCGATGACGCTCGCGGCGCGGCGCGGCGACGGCGAACAGCGCGGCGCCCACGCCGAGCGCGCCGAGCCCCACGACGAGCTGCTCGGTCGTCGCGCCGGCAATGAGCGAGAGCGACAGGATGACGCCCAGCACCGGCACGAGGGCGCCGCCCGGCACGACGAAGGACGCCGGCCGGACGGCGGCGGCCAGGCCGGGCCGGCGCAGCACGATCACCGACGCGCACGAGCCCGCGTAGACGACCAGGCGGGCGATGGCGCTGCCGGCGGCGAGCAGCGCGAACGACCCGGTCAGCGCGAGGGCCAGCGACACGGCCGACGTGAAGACGATCGCGACCCACGGCGTGCGGTGTGCGGGGTGAATCCGGGCGAAGACCGCGGGCAGGTCGCCCTGCTCGGCGAGCGCGAACAGGTTGCGCGATCCCGAGAGGGCCTGCCCCACGTTGTTGCCGGTCATCGACACCGCCGCGCCGGCCGTCAGCAGGAACCCGCCGGCGGCGCCCATCAGGAGCGTCGACGCGTCGGCCAGCGGCGTCCGCGACGAGGCGAGCGAGGGCAGCGTGCCGAGCGCCACCACCTGCACGAGCGTCATGATCGCGGCCACGACGACGATGGTCGTCACGAGCGCGAAGGGCACCATGCGCATCGGGTCGGTTGCTTCGCCGGCCGGCACGGTCGCCACCTCGAACCCGCCGTAAGCGAACACCACGTAGAGCCCGGTCGTGCCGGCGGCCGTCCAGGTGACGGCGCCCGTCGGCACCAGGGCGGCGGGGTTCAGGAAGAAGGCGCCCACGACGACGAACAGCGCGAGCGGCAGCAGCTTGCCCACGGTGAAGAGGTTCACCACGAACGCGCTCTGCCGGATCCCGAGCACGTTCACCCAGCAGATGAGGCCGACCGCCGCGGTGATGAACAGCGCGCGCGCGGGGCCGCCGGCGAGCGCCGGCCAGTAGAAGCCGAGCGCGTCGGCGAGGCCGTTGATGATCGACGCCCAGCTCGCGGCGCGGACGTACCACAGCATCCAGCCCATCTCGAACGACGCGAACCGGCCGAACGCCGCGCGCGCGAAGAGGTAGGGACCGCCGGTCGCGTCGAACCGGCTCGCGGCCTCGGCGAAGCACACGGCAATGAGCAGCGACTGCAGGCCGACGACCACGAAGAACCACGGCGCCCAGGCGCCGACCTCGGCCGCCACCAGCGCGGGCATCAGGAACACGCTCCCGCCGATCACCTGGTTGACGCCGATCGCCGTCAGGTCCCAGCGGCCCAACGCGCGGACGAGCGACGGACGGGCGGCGGACGCGGGTTCGGTCATGCGTGAGGCGGAGGCCGGTGCGGACTCCGGCGTCGAGTTGTATCATGGGCCGCAGATCCGGACCAGAGGAGATTCCCGCATGCACGAGCAGCCCCGCGAGGTCCTGCTCTACGCGTTCGACCGGAAGATCGCGGGCGGGTCGTAGACGGAAGATCCTTGTCCGTTCACGCAGGATCCTTGTCCGTTCACGCAGGATCTTTGTCCGTTCAAGAGGATCCTTGTCCGTTCTGGAGATTCGTGTCCGTTCAGGGGGATTCGTGTCTGTTCACGCAAGATCCTTGTCCGTTCGGGCAGGATTCTTGTCCGTTCCGAACGTGTCACGCTGAACGGACGAGCGTCAGCCGTCTCAACGAACAAGCGTCAGTCCCCCGAACGAACAAGCGTCAGTCCCCCGAACGGACAAGCGTCAGCTCCCGTGAACGGACAAGATCTCACCCGTTGTAAATCAAGCCGCCGCTCTTCGCGTAGGCGCGCAGGACCTCGACCGCCTCGTCGCGGCAGACGTCCCGCACGATCGCAATCCCGCGGCGCTCGAGGTGCGCAAACGACTCGGGGAACACGGGCCCTTCGTCGAAGCCGATCGCCTGGACGTCCTCGGTCCGGGCGGCGCAGACCAGCCGGCGCACGCCGCTCCACAGCACGGCGCCCAGGCACATGGCGCACGGCGTGCTCGAGGTCACCAGCTCATAGCGCGTCGTGCCCGCGCCGGAGAGGGAATACGACCCGACGTGCTGCTCGGCGAGCATCAGCGCCACGACCTCGGCGTGCAGCATCGAGTTGCGCGCGGGCTCCACGAGGTTGACGCCGCCGGCCACCAGCCGGCCGCTCGCGGCCTCGAAGACCGCGGCCGCGAACGGTCCGCCCGTGCCGCGCACGATCTGCTCGCGCGACAGATCGATCACGAACCGCATGCGCGCCTCGTCGTCCGGCAATGGTGCGGCGGACGCAGCGCGCGCGCGCGCCCACTCGGGAAGCGCGAAGGCAATCCGGTCGCGGTCCATCAGGTGTTCATCATAACCTTCATCGTCTGAACGCGGCCCAGACGGCGCAGCCGCCCGGCGGTTCATCCACTGGGGCCGCTCGGCGATGGTCCCTTGTGTCGTAAGAACAGCTATGGGTGCGCATAGTGAAACATCCTGGGCCTGGGTACAACCCCCTATTTTGACTTTCCACACACCAACCTGTAATCCGGTGGCCCTGGCTCGAGGCCGGCTCTGCACTCGAGACCCGGCTCAAGTCATTCAGGTACTGCCAGATCCAGTTTTGTTACCGTTCCCCCCTCAGGTGGGCCAGCGGCTTGCTGTGATCGGGGTCACGGAGGACGCCATGCTGAAGAGGCTCATCGTGTCGGCAGCGGCGGCGTTGCTGGCCGGAGGGGGGCCGATCGCGGCGAGGGCGGAGCAGAACGGGAATGTGTGGCACTCCCCGGTCATCCGCAACGTCCAGGTCGACCAGTCAACGGGCACGTTCACGATCATCGGCGAGAACCTGGGGAACGATCCCGTCGTGATGCTGGACATGGAGTCGGTCCCGGTTCTGGCCGCAGGCCGGCAGATGATCGTGGCCGAGCTCAGTCAGAATCTCCTGCCCGGGACATACCGGGTGACCGTGACGCAGCGGCGCGGGAAGGCGCCCGCGGCGTGGTTCCTGGTGTCGATCGGCACCGTCGGACCGGCTGGGCCCGACGGACCCGCTGGACCTCCCGGCGTCGCCGGCTCCGAGGGCCCGGCCGGACCCACGGGTCCTGCCGGACCTGCCGGACCGACCGGCCCCGCCGGGCCCGCGGGTCCTGCCGGACCGTCCGGATCCGCCGGGCCGCCGGGCCTCATCGGTCCGATGGGCCCCGGCGGCCCCGCTGGTCCCGAGGGCGCCGAGGGCCCGAGCGGGATCGTATCGGCTGACTACCAAGCCGGCACGATACAGCGCGGCACGAATCAGCCACTGCCCGCGCCGGCCAACAGCACCCAGTTCCTCGCGCCGGTGGCGCACGTGACGGTCGCGAGCGGTCAGCGCGTCTATGTGAACTCGGTCCGCGTGCTGGGATCCACCTCGGGCGGCGATTCGCTGTCGCTCTGGATCTGCTACCAGGGCGGCGGCCCGGTGATCACGCCCGTTGGCCAGGCCCTCGACCAGCTGAGGATCGGGGCCGGACAGCGGCTCCCGCTCGGGGTCACGGCGGTCATCTCAGGACTGCCGGCGGGGACCTACTCGATGGGCCTGTGCGGGACGGCCACGAACACGTCCTCGCCGTGGAACGACAACGGCGCGGGCTCGACGACGGCGTTGGTCCTTCGCTGAGGAGCGCCCGGGGCTTCACCACGGAGGACACGGAGAGCACGGAGGTCTCGACTTCGGGTCCCTCGTGCCCTCCGTGGTGAGCGTTCCCAACCCGCCGCGGCGGAACTTCGACTACACTCCTCGTCGGTGCGCATCACCGATCTTCCCACTCCGCAGGTGCTCGTCGAGCGCCGCCGGCTCGAGGCGAACCTCGACCGCATGCAGGGCGCCGCCTCGGCGCGCGGCATCCGCCTCAGGCCTCACGCCAAGACGCACAAGAGCCCGGTGGTCGCGCGGTGGCAGATCGCGCGCGGCGCCGTGGGCATCTGCTGCGCCAAGGTGGGCGAGGCCGAGGTCTTCGCGGCCGCCGGCATCCCGGACATCCGCCTGCCGTACCCGGTGAACCCGTCGAACGCCGATCGTCTCCTCGCGCTCATGGACCGCGCCGCGATCTCGATCGTCGTCGATCACGCCGCGGTCGCGCGCGGCTGGTCCGCGGCGATGGCGCGAGCGGACCGGACGCTCGACGTGCTCGTGAAGGTGGACGTCGGGTACCACCGGTGCGGCATCGATCCCGCGGCGCCCGGCGCGGTCGCCTTCCTGCGCGACGTCGCGGCGCTCGCGGGCCTCCGGCTGCGCGGCGTCCTCAGCCACGCCGGGCAGGGCTACACCGCCTCGTCGGTGGAGGAGCTCGAGCGGATCGCCCGCACCGAAGCGGCCATCCTGCGCGATCTCGCCGCGGGCGCGCGCGCGGTGGGCGTCGCGATCGAGGAGATCAGCGTCGGCGCCACGCCCACCGCGCGGTTCAGCGTGAACGAGGAGGGCGTGACCGAGCTCAGGCCGGGGAACTACGCCTACTTCGACCGGACGCAGGTGTCGCTGGGCGCCGCGCGCCTCGAGGACTGCGCGCTCACCGTCATGGCCACGGTCGTAAGCAAGCCCGCGCCCGACCGGATCGTGCTCGACAGCGGCAGCAAGACGCTCAGCTCGGACGCCGCGCGCGGCTTCGGCCGGCCGTCCGGCCACGGGATCGTCTTCGCCGGACTCGAGGCGCCCGAGCCGGACCCGCGGCTGCACGTCGCCCGCCTGTCCGAGGAACACGCCGTCGTGCTCGTCGAGGGCGGCGCGACGAACCTCGAGCCCGGCGACCGCGTGCGCGTCGTGCCGAACCACGCGTGCGTCGTGTCGAACCTCGTGGACCGCGTGCAGCTGGTGGACGGCCTCCAGGTGGTGGACACGCTCGACGTCGCGGCGCGGGGCAAGATCTGGTAGATTGATCGGTGCCGTTCGCCCGCGAGCCTCACACGAGCCTCATATGTCCCACGAAGCCCTCGGCCTCGTCGAAACCCGCGGCCTGGTCGGCATGATCGAAGCCGCCGACGCGATGTGCAAGGCAGCCAACGTCGTCTTCGTCGGCTGGCAGAAGGTGGACGCCGGACTGGTCACCGCCATCGTGCGCGGCGACGTCGGGTCGGTGAAGGCCGCGACCGACGCCGGCGCGGCCGCCGCCCGGCGCGTGGGCGAGCTCGTCGGCGTGCACGTCATCCCCAACCCCGACCAGGGCGTCGAGGACGTGTTCCCCATCAGGTGAACCGGGATCGCCAGGATCCTACCGCGCCACCCACCACGTCATCTTGACGGCGAGCGACCGGCCACGCACGCGCAGGCTGTGGGGGCCGGGCACGGCCGTCTCCCAGCCCGTGTCGTACACCACGTAGAGGTCGCTGCCGGGGCGGTAGATGTACCAGAAGAGCAGGTTGAGGCTGGCGAGGCGGCTCACGTCGTTGTACTGGATGAAGCTCTTCACGAAGAGGTCGGGCGAGAACGAATAGCTGACGCGCGTGCTCAGCACGTTGGTCGTGTAGACCGGCCGGCCGGGCAGCGTGATGCGGTTGCGCGTGTAGCTCGTCTCGACGAGCAGCGTCTCGCGCGGCAGGAAGTTCAGGCTACCGCTGTAGGTCTGCTTGTCGCCGGAGTAGTAGCCGCCGAGGTCGGCCGCGATCGATCCGTACACGCGGCGGCTCTGGTCGCTGCTGTAGCTCGCCTTGAACGCGTTCCAGCTGTAGCCGCCGGCCGGAATCGCGCCGGTGCCGACCCGCCAGTCGAACGGCAGGTCGTCGTAGTCGCGATCGAGGGCCACGTGGATCGACGAGCTGTCCTGCCGGCTCACGGTGAGGCCGGCCTCCTGGTTGCGCGATTCCACGCGGCCGGCGTGGCTCTCGAAATAGGTGGCGCTCCCCCCGAGCGTCAGCTGCCGCACGCCGCGCCAGTGCGGCCGCGGCGTCCACGCCGCACGAAGCTTCGGGTTGCGGATGTCGGTGCGCGGGATGAACCCCATCTCGGCGTCGAACCGCTCGCCGATGTCCACGTAGGTGAAGCCGGTGTCGAACCGGTCGTCCTTCCATCCCGTGTCGAGGACACCGGCCCAGCCCTTGCCCACCGGCCCGGGCGTCGACGTGCGGGCTAGAAGTCCCGTCAGGTTGAAGTGGCTGCCGAGCGAGAAGACCCCGTCCACGCCGGCCGTCAGGTTGAACGCCGGGCCGGCGCCGCCCTGCCGGTTCAGGACGATGCCGCCGATCGACGAGTTGGCGAGCACGTCGCGCTTCACGCGCAGCACCGTGTAGTTGGCGCGCGCGAGCGCCAGGTCGACGCCGGCGCTCCGCTGGGTCGTCGCGCCGGTCTCGATGTTCATCATCCCGATCGTGTACGCGCCCGTGCGGCCGGTCACCTTGCCGCCGCCGGCGATCGGCACCTCCTGCCCGTCGTGCAGGCCGATGCGGCGGCTGTAGAAGATCGGCAGCAGGCCCGGGTTGCTGGCGTCGCTGCCGCCGTTGCTGCCGTAGTCGAAGATGCCGGCGCTCTCGGTGAAGAACTGGCGCTTCTCGGGGAAGAACAGCGAGAACCGCGACAGGTTGACCACCTCCTGGTCGGCCTCGACCTGCGCGAAGTCGGTCCGGTAGGTGACATCGGCGTTGAGGCTCGAGGTCAGGCCCACCTTCAGGTCGAAGCCATAGCCCGCCTCGGCGGTGGTCGGCGTGCCCGCGTCGTAGTCGCGCCGGACGCGCGGCGCCGCGAACGGCAGGAACTCGAGCTTGCGCCGCGGCGTCAGGTCGCGCAGGCCGAGCAGCACGCCGGCGTGCGACATGCGCGCGAAGCCGATCGACTGCCACTCGCGCGGGAAGGGCACCCAGTAGGTCTCCTCGTTCTTGCGGACAATGATCCGGCAGAGGTTGAGGCCCCAGACGGTCTCGCCTGGACCGCCCTTGAATCGCAGCTGGCTGAGCGGAATCGCGATCTCGGCGTACCAGCCCCGGGCGTCCACGCTCGTCCGGCTCTGCCAGACGGCGTTCCAGTCGTAGTTGACCGTGCGGCCCTCCTCCACCGAGTTCGCGTCCTTGCGCGCGCCGAGCGGGTTGGTGCTGAAGTAGAAGGCGTTGCGGTGGTCGTGGAAGGTGTCGATCGTGATCTTGATCGCGTCGCCCTTCTTGAGCTGCGAGTCGCGCTTCATCTCGCTCGCCCGGATCTTCTCCGGCTCGTCGTCGAAGGCCCAGATGCCGAAGTAGAGCGTCTTGTCGTCGTAGAGGATCCGGAACTCGGTGCGCTCGGTCGACGCCCAGCCGAACCGCGGCTCGCGCTGGATGAAGCGCCCCTGGGCCGGCGCCAGCTGCCACACGTCGTCGTCCAGGCGCCCGTCGATCTTCGGCGCGCGGCCCTCGGGCAGCCGGACGGCGATGGCGTGGAACGTCTCGGGGTCGATCTGCTGGATGTCCGTCACGACGGGCCCCGCGTCCGCGGCGGTCACGACCGGGGCGGGACCGGGCCGCCTGTCGGGCACCTGGGCCCGGACGGCCGCGCCGCACGCGAGCAGGAGCATCAGGGCAGCCGCCGGGCGCAGGGTCTCGTTCATCCGGGATGGCTCGGGGCGGCGCGGCGGGCGCCGGGTGGCCGAGTATCGTAACAGATCGGGCCCGCGGGACGAAAACGCTGTTAGAATTGTGAACGCTGTTCATCGTGCCGGGACCGCACCCGGAGCCGCCAACCTCGAATCCCCCCGATCCCCCGATGGGCCTGAAGGAACGTCACGCGCGCGAACGGCAGGAGGTGAGCCGCGCCATCCTCGACGCGGCGCGCGACCTGTTCGTGTCGGAAGGCTACGCGCGGGTATCGATGCGGAAGGTCGCCGAGCGGATCGAGTACAGCCCGGCGGCCATCTACCGCTACTTCTCGAGCAAGGACGACATCTTCTTCGCGCTCGCGGAAGAGGGCTTCCGGCTGCTCGACGAGGGCGCCTCGCCGCGGGTGGACGAGCCGGACCCGCTCGAGGCGGTGCGCGAGACGTTCCTGGCGTTTTACCGCTTCAGCGGGCAGCATCCCGAGTACTTCGCGCTGATGTTCCTCGACCGGTCGGTGCCGAGCATCAGGCAGTACTGGGAGCGGTTCGCCTTCATCCGCGAGACGCGAGGGCGGGTCGTCGGGCGCCTGCGCGAGTGCTCGGCGCGGGGCCTGCTGCCCGCCGATCTGAACCCCGAGGCGGCGTTCAGCGCGCTCACGGCGGGCATCCACGGCGTGGCCGTGATGCGGGTGTGCGACCGCCCGGCGCTCGGAGACCGGGCGGACGCGCTCGCGCGCGACGTCATCGAGACGACGCTCGCGGGCCTGCGCGCCGGCACGACGCTGACCTACGAGGGTCGGCATCCGGGCGGCCCCGCGGCGCCGCCCCGTTCCCGGTACGGCGGCACGCGTTCATCCGCCGCCTCGTCCCGTTCATCGTCCGGCCGGACATCGACGTCTTCCCGAGGGTCTTCATGAGTCGGCACATCCCCCCGTCCCGTACGCTCGCGCTCGTCCTGCTGGTGCTCGCCGCCGCCGCGCCGCCGGCCCGGGCACAGACCACGCTGACGCTCGACGACGCGCAGAAACTGGCGGCCCGGAACTTCGAGACGGTCCAGCTGGCGCAGCAGGACGTCGAGCAGGCGAAGCTGCTGAAGCGGCAGGCCCTGAGCGCGGTCCTGCCGAACGTCAACGTGAACGGCACCTACACGCGGAACCTGGTGTCGGCCGCCTTCGACTTCGGCGGCCGCACGATCCTGATCCTGCCAGGCAACGACTACAACGTCGGCTTCAGCTTCTCGCAGCCGCTCTACGCGGGGTTCCGCGAGCAACGGGCGCTCGACCAGGCGAAGGTGAACATCGAGGCGGCGGGGGTGGCGGTCGCCACGACGGTGCAGGACAGCGTGCTGAACGCGACGCGCGCTTACTACCAGATGCTCGGCACGAAGGAGTACGTGGCCATCTCGAAGCGCGCGCTCGAGCTCGCCGAGGCGACCCAGCGGACGGCCGAGTCGCTCTTCCGCGCGGGCGAGGCGGTCGAGACGGCCGTGCTGCGCGCGCGCGTGGCGGTCGGGAACGCGCAGCGGCAGCTCCTGGACGCCGAGAACGCAGAGGTGCTCGCGCGCGACCAGCTGCGTATCTTCCTGGGCGTGGAGCAGGACTTCCAGGTGACGCGGCCGCAGCCGCCGGCGCCGCCCGCCGCGGCGCTTGACGCCCTGGTGGCCGAAGGCCTCCAGGCCCGGCCCGAGCTGCGCGCGCTGGAGCTCCAGCGCGAGATCGCCCAGCTCGAGATCCGGAAGCGGAAGGGCGCCTACCTGCCGGTGGTGAAGGCCGACGGCAGCGTGACGCAGCGGCGCACCTCGTTCCCGTCGACCCGCATCGGCTCGGTCTCGATCAACGCCACCTGGAACGTCTTCAACGGCGGGCGCACCGGCAGCGAGCTGGCGGGCGCGGAGGTCGCGCTCCGGCAGACCGATCTCCGGCGCGACCTGCTGCGCAAGCAGACCGAGAACCAGGTCCGCGCCGCGTACCTGAAGATCCAGACGCTCCACGCCAGCGTGGACGTGCTCACCCAGCAGGTGGACGTGGCGCGGCGCAACGCGGACGAGACGAGCCGCGCCTATAAGGTGGGGGAAGCGACCGACCTCGACACGCTCACGGCCAACGACCAGCTCGCCCGCTCGGAGCGGGATCTGCTGGACGCCACCTATTCATACGAAGTCGCGTTGTACGAACTGCAGCGGGCCGTCGGGACGCTCGCCCCCGATCTGGTGGCGGCGGCGGCGCCGGGAGGACAGCACTAATGAGGATCAGACCTTCGCTCGCCACCGCCGCCGGGCTGGCGCTCCTGGCGCTCGTCGCGTGCGGCCGCGCCGGCGAGCCCGCCGTGCCGGCCGCCGAATCCCGTCC
>JAHECP010000154.1 GCA_024641665.1 Acidobacteriota bacterium | reverse complement strand
CCGGCCTGGTTCGAGGGCCGGGCGATCGAGACCGCGGCGTACCGCTGGGAGGACCTGCCGCCGGGCGCGGCGGGGAAGGGCCCGGCCGTCGTCGCGGGCGCGGAGGCCACCACGGTCGTCCCGCCGGGGTTCCGCTTCCTCATCGACGAGTTCGGGAACCTCGTCATAATGCGCGGCGCGGCGGGCGGAAAAAGGGGACGGGAGCTTTTTTCGCGGCGTCGTGAGGCCAAGCGCTCGGGACGAAGAAGGCTCCCGTCCCCTTTTTCCGCCGCCTTGCCGTCGGCGACCTGAGCGGGCGCGAGATCTCGCATGCGCATCGATCCCATCGAGTTCGAGGTCTTCAAGAACGTCTTCGTGTCGATCGCCGAGGAGATGGGCGTCACGCTCTGTCGCACCAGCTTCTCGCCGAACATCAAGGAGCGGCTCGACTTCTCCTGCGCGGTGTACGACGCCGCCGGCCAGACCATCGCCCAGGGCGACCACATGCCCGTGCACCTCGGCGCCATGCCGCTCTCGGTGCGCGCGGCGATCGACCAGGTGCCGATGGACCCGGGCGACATCGTCGCGCTGAACGATCCATTCCGCGGCGGGACGCACCTGCCCGACATCACGCTGGTCGCGCCCGTGTTCCTCGGCCGCAGCCGGCGGCCGGCCTTCTACGTGGCCAACCGCGCGCATCACTCGGACGTCGGCGGCATGACGCCGGGCTCGATGCCGCTCTCCCGCGAGGTGTTCCAGGAGGGGCTGATCATCCCGCCCGTGAAGCTCGTGCGGCGGGGCGCGGTCGTGCCCGATGTGATGGCGATCGTGCTCGCCAACGTGCGCACGCCGGACGAGCGGGAGGGCGACCTGACCGCGCAGATCGCCGCCAACCGCGTCGCGGAGGCGCGCCTGCGACAGGTGGTGGCGAAGTACGGCCGCCGGCGCGTGGAGGGCTACGCCGCCGCGCTCCAGGACTACACCGAGCGCGTCCTGCGCGCCGCGATCGCGCGGATTCCCGATGGCGAGTACCGCTACGCGGACGAGCTGGACGACGACGGGGTGCACGGGCGTCCCCTGGCCATCAGCGCGACCGTGCGGATCGCCGGCGACACCGCCGAGGTCGATTTCACCGGCAGCGATCCGCAGACCGACGGCTGCGTGAACGCCAACTTCGCGATCACCTGCTCGGCCACGCTGTACGTGTTCCGCTGCCTGGTGGAAGAGGACATCCTCTACAATGCGGGCATCGGACGCGTCATCCGTGTCGTGGCGCCGGAGGGCTCGATCGTCAACGCCCTGCGGCCGGCTGCGATCGCGGGCGGCAACGTGGAGACGTCGCAGCGGATCACGGACGTGGTGCTGGGCGCGCTGGCCGAGGCGCTGCCCGATCGCATCCCGGCCGCGAGCCAGGGCACGATGAACAACGTGACGCTCGGCGGCTGCGACCCGCGCACCGGCCGGCGCTTCGCCTACTACGAGACGGTCGGCGGCGGGATGGGCGGGCGCAACGGGCTCGCGGGCATCAGCGGCGTGCACACCCACATGAGCAACACGCGCAACACGCCGGTCGAGGCGATCGAGCACTACCTGCCGGTGCGCATCCTCCAGTACCGCCTGCGCACCGACAGCGCCGGCGCCGGCCGCTACCCGGGTGGTGAGGGGATCGTGCGCGAGTACGAGATGCTCACCGAGACGGCCGTGACGGTGCTGTCCGAGCGGCGGCGGCGGCCGCCGTACGGCCTGCAGGGCGGCGCGCCCGGCGGGCTCGGCCGCAACACCGTGACCAGGGACGGCCGGGCCGAGACGGTCGGCAGCAAGGTGTCCCTGCACCTGGAGGCCGGCGACCGCCTCCGCATCGAATCGCCGGGCGGCGGCGGCTACGGCCGCCCGTCCTGATCGGGACCCACGATGAACGAGACGACGACGACGGCGGGCACGGCGGCCGCGGGGCTGTTCGGCTGGTGGCGGGTGGCGCCGCCCGAGGCGCGCCGCGCGCTCGTCGCCGGCGGCATGGGCTGGATGCTCGACGCCTTCGACGTGATGCTCTACTCGATGGTGCTGTCGAGCCTGATGCCCGCGCTCGGCATGAGCGCCACGACCGCCGGCGAGCTGGCGTCGCTCACGCTCGTCGCCTCGGCCGTCGGCGGGATCTTCTTCGGCGTCTTCGCCGACCGCTACGGGCGCACGCGCGCGCTGATGGCCAGCATCCTCATCTACTCGATCTTCACCGCCGCCTGCGGCCTCGCGCAGAACGTGCTCCAGCTCGCCGTCTTCCGCGTGCTGCTCGGCCTCGGCATGGGCGGCGAGTGGGCGAGCGGCGCGGCGCTCGTGTCCGAGACCTGGCCGACCGAGCATCGCGGTAAGGCGCTGGGGCTGATGCAGAGCGCGTGGGCGATCGGCTTCGCCGCCGCGGCCGTCGTCAACGCGCTGGTGCTCCCGCGCTGGGGCTGGCGCGCCGTGTTCTTCGTCGGCATCCTGCCCGCGTTCTTCACCCTCTGGATCCAGTCGCGCGTCGAGGAGCCCGCCATCTGGCGCGCGGCGCAGAAGATACACCACGCGGCGCGCGGCCGGTTCACCGACATCTTCCGCGGTTCGCTCCTCCGCCTCACCGTCGCCGTGACGCTGATGAACGCCTTCACCATGTTCGCGTGGTGGGGCTTCAACCTGTGGCTGCCCGGCTACCTGTCGCTGCCCGCCACCGAGGGCGGCGTCGGCCTCAGCGTGACCGCCATGTCGGTCCTCATCTTCGTCATGCAGATCGGCATGTGGTTCGGCTACGTGACGTTCGGCTACATCTCCGACGCCGTCGGCCGCCGCCGCACCTACGTCGTCTACCTGCTGACGGCCGCCGTCCTCATCCTCGCCTACACCGCGACCACGCACGCGTGGCTCCTGCTCGTCCTGGGGCCGATCGTCGCGTTCTTCGCGACCGGCTACTTCAGCGGCTTCGGCGCGGTCACCGCCGAGATCTACCCCACCGACATCCGCGCGACGGCGCAGGGGTTCACCTACAACATCGGCCGCGTGGCGAGCGCCGTCGCCCCGTTCGCCGTCGGCTCGCTCGCCGAGACGCACGGCTTCGCGGCGGCGCTGTCGATCTCGGCGGCCGCCTTCGTGCTCGCGGCCGTCATGTGGGCCTTCATCCCCGAGACCCGGGGCAAGGCGCTCGAGGTCTGAGGCGCCGGGCGCGCCCGGCTGGCACGGAAGTTTCATTCCTTTTCACTGGAGGATCGGACCCGGGGCGGTCCTGGCCGCGAGGTCGGGATGGAAGCCCTTTGCTGTCAGTCGATTGGAGGCGGACGGCAGCTCGGAGCCCGCCCGTGGTGCACCTCCGCGTTTCCGGAAGAGTCCGCACCCCCCACCGCCGAATCCCCCCGCGCTCCCCGGCGCCCCGCCCTTCTCCTGCTGCTCTGCGCCCTCGCGCTCGGCCTGGCGCCGGCCGCGGCGTCGGCGGATCCACCGGCGGCTGAGGACGGGTTCGCGCGCATCCGGACGCTGGACCCCCACATCGCGGGCCTGTTCCAGGAAGGCGTCGAGCACTCGCCCACGATGCGCCGGCTGGCGGACGCGGTCGAAGCCTCGGATCTCATCGTCTACATCGAGCGCCACAACCGGTTTCGCAACACGGAGGCCGGCGAGTTCCGCCTGGCCGGCGCCGCCGGCGGCCATCGCTACGTGCGGATCGTGATCAGCACGACGTTGAACGACCGGGAGCTGGTGATCGTTCTGGCGCACGAGCTGCAGCACGCGACGGAGCTGGCCGCGGCCACCGACGTCGTCAGCCAGCGCGACATGAAGGCCTTCTATCGCCGGATCGGCGACCGGCAGCCGTTCGGATTCGACACGCCCGCCGCGCGCGCCGTCACCGAGCGCGTCAGCGAGGAGCTGGCCCTGTCCGCGGATCGATAGGAAAAACGGGGTCCGACCCTGTTTTTCCTCCTTCCTGATACAATCCGCCGCATTCCTGGAGCGTGACCATGCCTTTCAGCTCGTTGTGCAGGTGCCTGGTCCTGTTGGCGGTGTGCGCCGGCGCCGTGCTCGCGCCGGCGATCTCGCACGCGCAGGCGCCGCGGGTGACCGTCCGCGCGCCCCTTCTCATCGACGGCAAGGGCGGCGTCGTCCGCAACGCGACCGTCGTGGTCAGCGGCTCGACGATCGAGCGCGTGGACATGGCGGCGGACGGGCCGGCCACCTACGACCTCGCCGGCCTGACGCTCATGCCCGGCTTCATCGACGTGCACGTCCACCTCGACTGGCATTTCGGCAAGGACGGACGGGCCGACAACCGCGGCGAGACGCCGGTCGAGAAGATGCTGTTCACCGTCGAGAACGCCTACGTGACGCTGATGGCCGGCTTCACGACGGTGCAGAGCGTCGGCTCGCCCTCGGACAAGGACCTGCGCGCGGCAATCGCGCGCGGGATCCTCCCCGGCCCGCGGGTGCTCACCTCGCTCGGCGCGATCACCGACGTCAAGCTGACACCGGACGAGATCCGCGCGTGGGTGCGGCAGAAGGCGGCCGACGGCGCCGACCTGATCAAGATCTTCGCGTCGAAGAGCATCCGGGACGGCGGCGAGCCGACGCTCTCGCAGGCACAGCTCGACGCCGCGTGCGGCGAGGCCAACGCGCAGGGGCTCCGCACGCTCGTCCACGCGCACAGCCCCGAGTCGATCCGGCGCTCGGTGCAGGCCGGCTGCACCGAGATCGAACACGGCATCTTCGCCGACGCCGCCACGCTGAAGCTGATGGCCGACCGCGGCGTGTGGTTCGACCCGAATATCGGCCTGGTGCTGCAGAACTACATCCGGAACAAGGCGCGCTTCCTCGGCATCGGCAACTACACCGAGGAGGGGTTCGCGTACATGGAGAAGGGCATCGCGCTCAACATGGCCATGTTCAAGCAGGCGCTCGCGACGCCCGGCCTCAAGCTGGTGATGGGGACCGACGCCGTGTCGGGCGCCGACGGGCACAATGCCGACGAGACGATCGCACGCGTCGAGGACGGCCAGCCGGCGATGGACGCGATCGTGGACATGACGGGCGACGCGGCCGAATCACTGCGGATGGCCGACAAGATCGGCTCGGTTGCGCCGGGGCTCCAGGCCGATCTCGTCGCCGTCGAGGGCAACCCGCTCGACGACATCACGGCGCTCCGGCGGGTCGTGTTCGTGATGAAAGGGGGGAAGGTCTACAGAAACAGGCGGTAATGACCACGGAATGACCACGGAATGACCACGGAAATCGCCACGGAATTGGACGCGGACAATAGAGCGAGGAGCGGAGCGGGGCATCATCTGGCGGATGACGGCGAGCGCGGCGCGTCGGACGGGGTTGCGGCAGGCGATGCGACCTCGCGCGAGCGGCGTCAGTCCGCAAACGCGCCCGCAGGCGGTCCGGGCGCGGCGGCGCTGCTTTCGACAATGAAGGCGGCGTTGCCCGGACGCCTCACATGATTGCTGGCTGTCCTCCCGACAAGCCCCAGCCGACGCGCACGTCGTGAGCGCAGGCGCCGGAGGGTGCGTTTGCCGCGCGACCGGTCGCGGCCTGCGGCAATCCCATCCGATGCGCCGCGACTCCGCCGCACGGTGAACCGCGAGGCGAGGGGGTCCCCGCCGACTAAGAGATGAACCACGGAAATCGCCACGGAATGGTGCTCGGGTTTGGCAGCGCGTGCCGTATACTGCGGGAGCCGCCGGAGGGCACGGGGTGAGCCATGCCTCGCGGGACGCTCGCGCTGCTCCTGCTCCTCGTCGCCGTTGATCCGACCTTCGCGCAGGCGCCCGCTGTTTCCTCGCCCTCCCCGACAGGCCAAGTCCGCTGCCCGGTTCCGACTGAGGCGCCCCAGGAGCTTCTGCAGAATCCGGATGATTACGACCGAATCATCAGGTACCTGTCGCTGGTCGAACGATATTGCCGGGATCCCCAGCGGGCGCTGGAGGAGATCGACCGGTTCCCCTGGACCGACTTCAGGGACGGCCTGGCGTATCTGGCCCATCGTCGCGGGCAGATGCTGAGCCAGGCGGTGAACAAGCAGTCCCTCTTCGGCGGCACAGACTGGTTCGTCCGCGTGGTCCGGACGGCGACGATGCTGCACCTCGACCGCGCGGTCGCGGAGCCGACGGGAACCGAAACCGCGACGTCGCACCTCCACTGGTCGCGCGAGCTGGTGCACTTGCTCGTGAACGTGGAGGGGGAGTCCGCCTTCCGCCGCGACTGGTACATCGTCGTGTCGGCCTACCTGCAGGGCCAGCTCCGGTTCGCCGAGCTGGACGAGCACCTGAGCGAGGCGCGGGCCGCGTTCCCGGACGATGCCCAGGTCCTGCTGGCGTGCGGGCTGATGCGCGAAGCGGAGGCGTCGCCGGGCGGGCGCGCCGCGATCGCGACCCTGCGACAGCGCCCGGGAGGCTGGCGGCTCCAGGTTCCAGATCCGCGCAACGCGCTCGCCGACGCGGAGCGGGACTTCCGGCTGGCGCTCGAGCGGGATCCCGGGCTCCACGAAGCACGCCTTCATCACGGCCGAGTGCTGGACCGGCTGGGACGCCCGGACGAGGCGTTGCGCGAGCTGAATGTGGTGCGGGCGGCCGGCGCGGAACCGAGGCAGACGTACCTGGCGGCGCTCTTCGCCGGCGCGGTGCTCGGCCGCGCGGGCCGTCTGCCCGAGGCCATCGCGGCGTATCGCGCGGCGGCCGGGCTCTACCCGCAGTGTCAGACCGCGACGCTGGCGCAGAGCTACGTGGTGCGAAGGTCGGGCGACCGCGAGGGGGCACTGGCGCTCGTGCGCCAGGCGCTCGACCACGACTCGGACGCCGACTGCGTCGACCCGTGGTGGCTCTACGGCTTCGGCCTCGGGCCCCAGGGCGACGCGCTGCTCGACCAACTGCGCGCCGGGGTGCGCCGGTGATCCGGCGGGCCCTCCTGCCGCTCGGCGTGGCGGTGGCTGCGGCCGTGACCATGGCCGGTCAGGCGACGTTCCGGTCCGGCGTCGATCTCGTGCGCGTGGACCTGCTGGTCGTGCGCGACGGCCGGCCGGTGCCGGGGCTCGCGCCGGAGA
This sequence comes from Acidobacteriota bacterium, assembly GCA_024641665.1. Taxonomy (GTDB): domain Bacteria; phylum Acidobacteriota; class Vicinamibacteria; order Vicinamibacterales; family JAHECP01; genus JAHECP01. The sequence goes on along the minus strand of JAHECP010000154.1, from coordinate 5,960 downwards.
ACCTCGAGGTGTTCGACAACGGCGTGCGCCAGCAGATCGACCGCCTGTCCTTCGAAGAGGTGCCAATCGACGTGCTGCTCGTGCTCGACAACAGCCGCAGCGTCGCGGGCGAGACGCTCGGGCACCTCTTGGAAGCGGGCCACGCGTTCGTGGACGGTCTCCGCCCGGGCGATCGCGCGGGGCTCATCGGCTTCTCGAACCTCGTACACCTCCAGACCGAGCCGACGCCGCGCCTGTCGCTCGTGCACGACGCCCTGAACGCCGTCCACCCGTCCGGCAGCACCTCGCTGCTCGACGCGCTGTACGCCGCGGTCGTCCTGCCAGGACGCGCGGAGGCGCGCCGGTTGATCCTCCTCTTCAGCGATGGTCTCGACAACACGAGCTGGCTCGCGGCCGGCGACGTCACCGACGTCGTCCGCGAGTCGGACACGGTGATCTACAGCGTCGGGGTGAAGCGCAGCGACGGGCTCGCGGCCCCACCGAACAACGCGCTCCTCGAGTCGCTGGCCGAGGAGACCGGCGGCCGCCTGTTCCACGCCGACTCGAGCCGGGGCCTGCGCGAGCTGTTCGTGCGGATCGTGCAGGAGATGAAGGCGCGCTACCTGCTGACCTACTACCCGCGCGGCGTCGCCGGCGCAGGCTGGCACACGCTCCAGATCAAGCTCAAGAACGCGCGCGGCGACGTCATCGCCCGCCACGGCTACTACGTGGCGGGGAAGTGACCGGGTCTGATCTCAGCCATGCGTCTCCAGAGTTCCTGCGGGACCGCCGGAACGTCGATGGGTGTCGGGACGCTCGTGTGGCTCCTGGTCGGCATCGGTGCGTCGTTTGCGCGGCCGCCCGCCGCGTTTTCGCCCTCCTCGAGCGACCAGGTCCGTTGCCCTGGGCCGGCCGAGGCGCCCAAGGAGATTCTCGCGGAGCCGGACAAGTACGATCGAATCACCCGGTACCTGTCTCTGGTCGAACGGTATTGCCGGGACCCACAGGACGCGCTGGACGAGATCGACAGGTTTCCCCGGACCGACTTCAAGGACGACCGGGAATATCTGGCGCATCGCCGCGACCAGATGCTGAGCCAGGCGGTGAACAAGCAGTCCCTCTCCGGTGGTGCGGACTGGTTCGTGCGCGTGGTCCGGACGGCGGCGATGCTGCACCTCGACCGCGCGCTCAGGAAGGCCGCCGGCAGCGAGATCGAGGCGTCGCACCTGAACTGGTCCCGGCAACTGGTGCGCCTGCTCGAGGGCGTGGACGACGACGCGACGTTCCGGCGCGACTGGTACCTTGCCGTCACGGCGCACCTCCACCGCGAGCTCCGGTTCCTCGAGCTGGACGACTACTTGAGCGAGGCCCGCAGGGCCTTCCCGCGGGACGCGCAAATCCTGATGGCCTGGGGGCTGATGCGCGAGACGCAGGCGTTTCAGTTCCCCAAGCTCTACGCACTGTTCCGGCGGCAGGGCGCGTCGCACCTGCGCTTTCCATCGCCGCCAGAAGCGCTGCGCGACGCGGAGCGGTCGTTCAGGGACGCGCTCGGCCGTGACCCCGGCCTGCTGGAGGCGCGCGTGCACCGCGCGCGAGTGCTGATCACGCTGGAGCGTCCGGACGAGGCCCTGCGCGAGCTGGATGCGGTACGGACCGCGGCGGCCGAACCGCGGCTCACCTATCTCGCCTCCCTCCTGGCAGGTCAGCTCCTCGACATCGCGGGACGCGTTCCGGACGCCGTGGAGGCGTACCGCACGGCGGCGTCGCTCTATCCGGCCTGCCAGGGCGCGACGCTCGCGTTGAGCTACGAGGTTCGGAAATCCGGGAACCGCGACGAGGCGCTCGCGCTCGTGCGCCGGGCGCTGACCTACGACTCCGAGGCGGACTGCCTCGATCCGTGGTGGCTCCTCGACTTCGGCCTCGGCCCCCAGGCCGACGCCAGGTTCGACGAGCTTCGCACGAGGGTACGCCAGTGATCGCGCTCCGTGGCGCGCTGATCGCGGGTGTCGTCTGGTCGGCCGCGCTGGCCTTCCCGCACCAGGCGGTCTTCAGGTCCAGCGTGGATCTGGTCCGCGTGGACCTGCTGGTCGTGCGTGACGGCCGGCCCGTTCCGGGGCTGACGGCGCAGAACTTCGAGGTGCTCGACAACGGGGTGCGCCAGGAGATCGAGCGGCTGTATTTCGAGGAGGTGCCGATCGACGTGCTGCTGGTGCTCGACAACAGCAGCAGCGTCGCCGGCGAGAAGCTGGGTGACCTTCTAAAGGCTGGTCACGCGTTCCTGGACGGCCTGCGGCCGGGCGACCGCGCCGGCCTCGTGAGCTTCTCGAGCCTGGTGCATCTGCGAGCCGACTTCACGGGCGATCTGGACGCGGTCCGCCGCGCGCTGGACGCGACGACGCCCTCCGGCAGCACGTCGCTGCTCGACGCGCTGTACGTCGGGGTCATGCTGCCCGGCCGCGCCGACGCCCGTCGCCTGGTCCTCCTCTTCAGCGACGGCCTCGACAACACGAGCGTTCTGGGCTGGCAGGTGCTCGGGGTGGCAGGAGAAGCCGACGCGGTCATCTACAGCGTCGGCATCAAGCGCGCGGGCGCGGTCCTGGAGAAGCCGAACAACCAGCTGTTGCAGTCGCTGGCCGAGGCAACGGGTGGGCGGCTCTTCTACGCGGACACCAGCCGGCGCCTGAGCGACGTGTTCGCCGAGATCGTGCAGGAGATGAAGGCGCGCTATCTGCTGACCTACTACCCGCGCGGCGTCGCCGGCGCAGGCTGGCACACGCTCCAGATCAAGCTCAAGAACGCGCGCGGCGACCTCATTGCCCGCCACGGCTACTACGTGCCGGAGAAGTGATTTTCCGTGGCGATTTCCGTGGTCCTTCCGTGGTATTTCCGTGGTCATTACCTCTTCACTGTATTCCTCAGCACCCCCACCCCCTCCAGCTCCACCTCGACGACGTCGCCCGGCTTCATGGCGCTCGTGGCGCCGGGCGTGCCGGTGTAGATGATGTCGCCGGGCAGCAGTGTCACGTAGCGGCTGATGTAGCTCACGACCGCCGGCACGCTGAAGATCAGGTCGCTCGTGCGCTGCTTCTGCTTCACCTCGCCGTTGAGCCGCGTCTGCAGGAGCAGGTCGTTGTAGTTCAGGCCGCGGGCGATGACCGGCCCGAGCGGGCCGAAGGTGTCGGTCGCCTTCGCGCGGAACCACTGGAGGTCGCTCTTCTGCCAGTCGCGCTCGCTCACGTCGTTGCCGCACGTGACGCCGAACACGTAGTCGGGCGCCTCGGCCTCCGACACGTGGCTGGCGCGCCTGCCGATCACCACGACCATCTCGCCCTCGTAGTGCACGTTCGTCGCGTCGGGCGGGAAGACGATGGCGTCGCCGGGGCCGATGATGGTGGTCGGCAGCTTCGCGAAGAGCCCCGGGTACTTCGCGGACGACCGCTCGCCCAGGTGCGTCTGGTAGTTCAAGCCGACCGCGATCACCTTCGACGGCGCCACGGGCGCCAGCAGCTTCACGTCGGCTAGCTTCACGCGGCGTCCGGTCGGCTTGGGGTTGTCGAACAGGCCGCCGGCGAGCTCGGCGATGGTGTCGCCCTCGAGCACGCCGTACGCCACGCGGCTTCCTTCCGCGAACCTGACGTACTTCGTGACGGTCTGCGCCGAGACCGGCACCGAGACCAGCAGCCAGACGACCGCGGCGACCAGCAGGACGATCCTCGCGCGTGCCATGACGCCTCCTTAGCAATACGCGGCCGAGCACCAGCCTAATCCAAAGCCCGGCGTCCCGCACGCGGGGACGGAAAACGACGGCACCACGATGGCACGAAACTGGATCCTGGCGGAAGACACGAAGGCTGTCACGCTGCATTCGAGCTTCACGTACGGCAGACCACGAGGGACACGAGACCCATGAAGCGTCGCCATCGTGGGCTGCGATGTCGCGCGGCGACCGGCATGGCCTGGCCGGTGACCCGCGGACCGGCCAGGCCACCCGCCGGCGACGACACAGGTGCGGACAAGAGCGCGCATCCTCTCCCAACGCGTTCTTGTCCGCACCCGTGCCGTCTCGGGCGGGCCCATCCGGGCCCGCCGGTCGCCGCGTGCAACGGGACCGTCATCGTGGCCTTCGTGTCATCGTGGTCAACGTACGTGAGGCGGGATCGCAGCGTGACAGGCTGGTCTTCCATTCCGCATTCCACATTCGGCATTCGACATTCTTCGTCGCCTACTCGTATCCCACCTCAGGCCCCAGCGCGATCGTGCTGCGCATGAACGTGCCGCTGCCGGTCGCGATCTTCCGCCCGTCCCCGTCGACGACGTCCGCCTCCGCCACGAACAGCCGCCGCGAGGCCTGGATGATCCGGCCGGTCGCGCGCATCTCTCCCGACGCGATCGGCCGGAGCAGGTAGACGGTGAACGACGCCGTCAGGACGAACACGTCCTCCACCAGCGAGTTCGCAGCAAAGAACGCCGCATCGTCCATGGCCTTGAAATAGACCGACCCGTGCACGGCGTGCGCCGCGTGGAAGAACTCGGGCCGCACGGGGATGACGATCTCGGCCTCGCCGTCGCGGATGTGGATCGTGGGCTTGTAGTAGTCGTTCACCGGCGCCCGCAGGTACAGCCGTTCGAGCTTGCGATGGTGCTCGTCGGTCGGCATCGTGTGGTTCCTCATGCCGTCATGCGGCTCGAGCCGAGCCGGGGTCCGGGGCGGAGCCCCGGCATGATTACGCCGCGCCGGAAAGCAGCGCCGTCAGGGCGCGGATGTCGGCGAGGCGGTCGAGGGCGTGCAGGGCGTCGAGCGCCTGGCGGGCGGCGCGCTCGTCGAGCGCGCGCCGCGCGCAGGCCAGGAACTTCGCGTCCAGCTCCTCCTGGCTCGCCGGCTTGTCGGGATACCCGCGGGCGCCGTCGGCCCGCGCGCTCACCTCTCGGCCGCCGGCGAGCGTCACGGTCACCCGCGCCTGCGTGAGCGACGGGCGGCCGCATCCGATCTCCGGGTCCACCCGCATCTCGATCTTCGGCAGGAGCGCCTGCACCGTCGGGTCGCGAAGCGGCCCCTCCTCGAACGTATCCACGCCCACCCGGCCGAACGCCAGCGCCGCCGCGGCGCAGAAGGGCAGGCTGAACTTGCCCTCGAGGCCGGATACCGGCCGCTCGTAGATGAGCACGGTGGGCGTCGTCTCGTCCACGTCGACGACGATGCGCTCGACCGCGCCGGGCTCGAGGTTGTGGCGCTTCCGGAGGTCGAGCAGCGCGTCGAGGGACGGATGCGTGCCGGCGCAGGAGGGATACAGCTTCACCGAGATGCCGGTCTCGACGATCTCCCAGCGTTGCCCGAGGCCGTCGGCGAGGTGGCCGAAATCGTCGCGCTCGGCGGCCATGGCGACGAGGTAACCCTGCGGCCCCTCGAATGCGCGCTCGGACGCGTTGAGGCCGGCCCGGGCCAGGAGCGCCGACTCGATGCCGGCCCGCGCCGCCATGCCGGCGTGGAACGGCTTGGTCATCGTCCCGAAGTTCTCCTTCAGGCCCGACGCCTGCGACGCGGCGACGGCGAGCGCGGCGGTGGCGGCGTCCTCGTCGAGCTTCAGCAGGCGGGCGGCCGCGGCCGCGGCGCCGACCGTGCCAATCGTCGCGGTACAGTGCCAGCCGCGCGCGTAGTGGCGCGGGTTGAGCGCGCGGCCGAGCACGCCTTCGACCTCGAAACCCACGACGTAGGCGTCGAGGAGGGCCGCGCCGGAAGAACCGTCGATCTCGCCGGCCGCGAGCGTCGCGGCCACGAGCGGCGCGCTCGGGTGCGCCATCGACACGAAACACATGTCGTCGTAGTCGAGCGCGTGCGCGGCGGCGCCGTTGGCGAGCGCCGCCCAGCCGGCGCTCGTCCGCCAGGGCGTGCCCAGGATGCGGCAGCGCTCGCGCCCGCCCTCCTCGGTGGCCGCCGCTTGGACGGCGCGCGCCACGGGCTCGGTGGAGCCGGCGAGGGTGAC
>JAHECP010000330.1 GCA_024641665.1 Acidobacteriota bacterium | reverse complement strand
CGAGCGCCTGCACGGCCCGCGCGAGGTCGAGGTCGCCCGCCGGCGCGCCCGCGCGGTCCAGGGCCGCGCCCACCTCGGCGGTCGACAACCCGGGCACGTGGATGACCTCGAAGTGCGACGGCGCGTCGCGCAGCAGCCGGTGCGCGCGCGTGACGTAGCGGGTCGTCAGGACGAAGCGGTTCGGGCTGGCCGAGAGCGCGTCGATGAGATCCCGCATGACCGTCCGCAGGCCCGGGAAGCTCTCGAACGTCTTGAACTCGAGCAGCTCGTCGAGCAGGAACGTGGCGGCGCCGCCGCCGGGCGCGCGCGACGTGTTGAGCAGGGCGAGCGTGGCATCGAGCGCGTCGCGGGCCGACGCCTCGCCGACCGGCCGGGGGCCGTAGGGCGGTGCGGGAAACGGCGAAGACTCCACCAGGGCGTGCAGCAGCCGCTCCGGCGTGGTGGTCACGCGCTCCACGTTCACGTACTGGCATTGCGAGCGCCCGATGGCGTCGCGCAGGCGCAGCAGCATCGAGGTGCGGCCCGAGCCGCAGCCGCCGAGCAGGACGGGGACGCGGGACGGCGAGGCGTCGAGCGCGGCGAGCACGCGGCGCTCGAGCACCGGACGTTCCGGAATCATGAGCGTTCGGTCCTCTCGTCGTTGGGGGAGCCGGTGGGGAGCATGGGGACTTTGATGCCGCCGGCACGGGCGGCGGCGATGGCGTCGGGGTAGCCGGCGTCGGCGTGGCGGGCCACGCCGATGCCCGGGTCGCACGTCAGCACGCGCGCCAGCTTCTCGTCGGCCTCGCGGGAGCCGTCGGCCACGATGACCATGCCCGCGTGCAGCGAGTAGCCGATGCCCACGCCGCCGCCGTGGTGCACGGACACCCAGGTGGCGCCCGCCGACGTGTTGAGCAGGGCGTTCAGGATCGGCCAGTCGGCGATGGCGTCGCTGCCGTCGCGCATGCCCTCGGTCTCGCGGTTGGGCGAGGCGACCGAGCCGGTGTCGAGATGGTCGCGGCCGATGACGATCGGCGCGGCGATCTCGCCACGGCGCACCATCTCGTTGATCCGCAGACCGAAGCGCGCCCGCTCGCCGTAGCCGAGCCAGAAGATGCGGGCCGGCAGGCCCTGGAACGCGACGCGCTCGCCGGCCAGGCGGATCCAGCGGCAGAGCGGCTCGTCGTCGGCGAACATCTCGAGCGCGGCGCGATCGGTGGCGTGGATGTCCGCCGGATCCCCCGAGAGGGCGGCCCAGCGGAACGGGCCCTTGCCCTGGCAGAACAGCGGCCGGATGTACTCCGGCACGAACCCCGGGATGTCGAACGCGTCGGCGACGCCCGCGCGCTGGGCCTGCGCCCGGATGTTGTTGCCGTAGTCGAACGTGACGGCGCCGCGGCGCTTGAGATCGAGCAGCGCGCGCACGTGCTCGGCCATCGCGGCCATCGACCGCGCGATGTACTCGTCGGGCTTCGTCCGCCGGAGCGCCTCGGCCTCGGCCAGGCTCAGGCCGTTGGGCACGTAGCCGTTGAGCGCGTCGTGGGCCGACGTCTGGTCGGTCAGCACGTCGGGCACGATCCCGCGCCGCGCCAGCTCGGGCAGCACGTCGGCCGCGTTGGCCTCGAGCGCGATCGAGCGGGCGACGCGGTCGCGGCACCACGCGGCCACCTTCGCGAGGGCCTCCTCGAGGTCGGCCGTGCGCTCGTCCACGTAGCGGGTGTCGAGCCGGCGCGCGATGCGCCGGGGGTCCACCTCGACCACGAGCGCGGCCCCGCCGTTCATGGTGACCGCGAGCGGCTGGGCGCCGCCCATGCCGCCCAGACCCGCCGTCACCGTGAGCCGCCCGGCCAGGTTGCCGCCGAAGCGCCGGCGCGCCACCGCCGCGAGCGTCTCGTAGGTGCCCTGGAGGATGCCCTGGGTGCCGATGTAGATCCAGCTGCCGGCCGTCATCTGGCCGAACATGGTGAGGCCTCGGTCCTCGAGGTCGCGGAAGTTCTCCCACGTCGCCCAGGCCGGCACCAGCAGCGCGTTGGCGATGAGGATGCGCGGCGCGCCGGGGTGCGTCTTGAACACGCCGACCGGCTTGCCCGACTGCACGAGGAGCGTCTCGTCGTGCTCGAGCGCGCGGAGCGCGTCGACGATCGCGTCGAAGCACGCCCAGTTGCGCGCGGCCTTGCCCGACCCGCCGTAGACGATCAGCTCGTCGGGGCGCTCGCCCACCTCGGGGTCGAGGTTGTTCATCAGCATCCGGAGCGCGGCTTCCTGCGCCCAGCCCTTGCAGGAGAGCGTCGAGCCGCGTGGCGCTCGAATGTGGCGGGTGAGGGTGCTCATGGTCGTGAAGGTGTCGACCGGCGGTGAAACCGCGACGCGCGAGTATGGCCGGCGGCGTGCGCGTCAGGTGTCTCAATGCAATCTAAGAACCTCGGCGCGTGTTGTCAATTTGAAATTTCTACTTGACTTCCATTCCGCTGGCGTGTTCCACGGCGCCACTCGCGACGAGCGTCGCGATCGCCTCGATGTCTCCCGACAGCACACGGTCGGCGCCGAGCGCGGGCACCTCGGCGCGCACGCGCGCGTGCACGCGCCCGAGCGGCGCCGACGTCGCGAGCGGCGCGAGCAGGTCGAGACCCTGGCACGCGCACAGGATCTCCACGGCGGTGACCAGCCGGGCCAGCTCTACGGCCCGCGCCGCCTTGAGCGCGGCGGCCATGCTCATGCTGACGTGGTCCTCGCGGCCCGCCGAGGTCGGGATCGTATCCACGCTCGCGGGGTGCGCGAGTGTTTTGATCTCGGACACCAGCGCCGCCGCCGTCACCTGCGCGATCATCAGCCCCGAATTGAGGCCGCTCTCCCGCGTCAGGAACGGCGGCAGCCCGCTCGCCGCCGGGTCCACGAGCCGCGCCGTGCGCCGCTCGCTGATCGTCGCGAGCTGGGCCACGCCGATCGCCAGCAGGTCGGCCGCCACGGCCACCGGCGCCCCGTGGAAGTTGCCGCCCGAGACGATCGCGTCCGCTTCGGCGAACACCATGGGGTTGTCGGTGGCGGCGTTGGCCTCGATCTCCACCGTGCGCCGCACGAAGGCGAGGGCGTCGCGGGCCGCGCCGTGCACCTGCGCCGCGCACCGGAGCGAGTAGGCGTCCTGCACCTTCGGGCAGGTTTCGTGCGACCGGTTGATGGCGCTCCCCTCGATCAGGCGCAGCAGGTTGGCCGCCGACGCGCGCTGCCCCTCGAACGGCCGCGGCGCGTGGATGCGCGCCTCGAAGGGATGCAGCGACCCGCGCAGCGCGTCGATCGAGAGCGCCGCCGCGATGTCCGCCGCGCGCGCGAGCCGCTCGGCGTCGGCCAGCGCGAGCGCCAGCACCGCCGTCGACGCCTGGGTGCCGTTGATGAGCGCGAGTCCCTCCTTCGGCTCGAGCGCGACCGGCGCCAGGCCCGCCGCGGCGAGCGCGTCGGCGCCGGGCCGCGGGCCGCCCTCGGCGAGCACCTCGCCCTCGCCCACGAGCACGAGCGC
>JAHECP010000153.1 GCA_024641665.1 Acidobacteriota bacterium | reverse complement strand
CCGCCGCCGGGCCCGCGAGGGTCGCCGCGAGCGCCGCGGTCACGCCGCCGCGCCCGGCCGCCCCCGCGAGACGCCGAAGCCACGCGCCCGGACGCTGGCCCATCAGAAGACGTGCCTCACGCGGAAGTCGAGGGCGTAGGTCTTGTCCTCGTTCTGCGACACGATCCACGACACCCGGTCGCTCTGGTCGTACTCGAGCAGGATGATCTGGTCGTGGCTGGGCGTGTTCACCGCGCGCGAGAAGGTGAGGAACACCCGCCCCGAGATGCGCTTGCCGATGGTCACGCGCGCCGCGGGGTTGAGCGACTGCGCGTTGAGGTCGCCGACCAGGGGCGTGATCTGCACGGTGTCGACGCCGAAGGTCTGCTCGACGGCGCGGCCGACGCCGGACGAGATGGGGCTGGTGAGCAGGCGGGCAGCGCCCGCGAGGAGCGCCTGCTGGGCCTGCTGGCTGCGCTCGCCCGAGCGCAGCGCCTGGATCTCGGCGTCCTGCGGGTTGCCGACCTGGCCGAGCACCAGCGACACGACGTCGAGCGCGGGCAGCGGCGGGTCGGACGAGAACTCGGGCACCCAGCGGTCGAACGTGCCCGTGGCCCGGAACGTCACGCGGTAGGTCTGGTTCGGCACGCGCACCCGCGTCTCGGCCTCGATGTCGAAGAACGGCTCGATGCGCGTCGGGTTCGTGAAGTCGACCGTGCCGTGCGTGATCTGGTACCGGTTGCCCTCGAACGTCACCTCGCCGTGGTCGATCTCGGCGCGCCCGAAGAGCAGCGGCCGGTCGAAGTCGCCGCGCAGCGTCAGGTCGGCGCTGGCGACGATGGTCGCGACGTTGTTGTCGATCCGCAGGCTCGACGGCGCGATGACGTGGATGTCGTAGCGCAGCGGGAAGGTCGGCGTCGCCGGCGCCGGCGCGCTGGAGGACCCGCCCGAGAGGCTGAGCAGCTCGGCGTCCCCTTCGAACCGCTTGGTGAACACCGACCGCAGCACGCGCACGGTGCCCGAGAGGACCGGGTCGGCGATGTCGCCGCGCAGCGCCAGGTCGGCGTCCACCTCGGACCGGAAGCCCTCCGGATACCGGAGCTCCATCCGCTGGCCGGTCGCGGTGAGCGCCAGCTCGCCGGGCCGGTAGCCCTTCAGCCCGATGCGTCCGCCGAACCGCACCGCCCCGCCGCCGAGCGTCGCCGTCACGCCGTCCACGCGGACGCCGCCCGCGTCGAACGTGATGGTGCCGTTGATGTTCGACAGCCCGTGCGGCAGCGCGAAGTGCCGGATGCGGCCGTCGGTGATCGTGGCGCTCCCCGAGAAGACCGGCTCCTGGACGGGCCCGTGCACCTCGGCCACGAGCTTCGCGCCGCCCGAGCTGCGCAGGTCGCGGAAGAAGCCCTGCAGGATGCCCAGGTTGGCGTCGCCGGTGGCGCGCACCGCCACCTGCTCGGTGCCGAGGTCCACGCGGCCCGACAGCTCGAGCTCGGTGCCGTCGCCGACCAGCTTCACGCGGCGGTCCAGCGCGGGATTCGCCTGCGGCCGGCCGATCGTGATCGCGTTCTGGTCGAGCGCCAGCTCCACGGGCCCGTCGTTGTGGATCTGGTAGTCGAACAGCTTCAAGGCGAGCGACTCGACGCGCGCGTCCACCATGAGGTGCGTGACGTCGCCGAGCTCGCCCACGACGCGGACCGTGCCGCTCGCGACGGCGTTCGTGAACGGCGACAGGCGCGGCTCGAAGAAACGGAGGTAGGGGTCGAACGAGGTGTCCGAGAAGCGGAACGTCAGCTCGGCGTCGGCCTGCGGCGTGAGCGCGATGCGGCCCGAACCGGTGACGCTCAGCCGCGGCGACGCCGCCTCGACCTCTAGCGTGAGCAGCTCGCCCCGCACCGACAGCCGGCCGGTCACCTGGCCGATGCCCTCGTCGCCGGCGAACAGGTCGACGATGCGCCCCTTCACGTCGTAGCGCGGCGCCGCGAAGGGGCCCGACCCCGACGCGCTGAACTGCAGGACGCCCGACAGCGGCGCGCGCGGGTAGGTCAGCGCCTGCACCTGCTCGACCGGGATGCGCTGGCCGTCGGCGTTGAACGAGTAGGTGCCCGCCCACTCGACGTAGGCCGCGCCGGTGACGAGCCCCGTGCCCTTGTGCATCTCGATCCCGTCGAGCCGCACGCCGGCGCCTTCGAACCGCAGGCCGGCCGTCGAGCGCTGGAACCGCTCGCCGTAGGCCGTGCCGTCCTCCACGGTCATCTTCCCGAAGCCGTACGGCCCCGTGTAGCGCCCATAGAGGTGGAACTCGCCCGACAGCGTGCCGGTGAAGTCGTAGTCGTCGAGCGCGAAGGCGTGGCGCAGGTCGGCGAGCGGCCGGCGGTCCATGATCACCGTCGCGTTCAGCTCCTCGCCGTCGTCCTCGCGCGGGAAGCCGAGCGAGAACCGCCCGTCGATGCGGATCGTCGAGTCGTGCCGGCTGACGACGGCGTCGCTGATGTCCGCGTAACTGTTCTCGACGACGACGCGGCCGGTGGCGCTGCCCCACTCGACGTCCCAGGCACGCATCCGGCGCCCGGTGAAGCTGCCCTCGACGCGCGGGTGCCGGAAGGCGTTCAGCAGCACGCCGTCGAACCCGCCGTACCCGCCGACCGGCACGGCGTTCGTCGGCGAGCCGAAGCTGGTCATGATCGCCGCCAGCAGGCGGTCGCTCGCCTGCCAGTCGGCGGTGGTCACGTGGAACGGGATGCGCGAGCGCTCGCCGTAGGCCGTCTCGCCCTGGAACGCGATGAAGGTGGTCGGTGTGGCCACCTGGCTGGGCGCGAGCGTGATCGTGTCGGGGCCGTACGCGTAGGTGACCGTGCCGGCGACCGGCTCGTGGCCGAACGGCCGGCGCGGGTTGAAGGGCCCCATGTCGGGCGGCCGCGTCTCGGCGGCGGCCACGACGCCGGGCGGCAGCACGCGCGGGAGCACGCGCACGCCGTCGGGCGCCACCGCGGTGATCGTGCCGTCGCCGTGGTGCTCGGCGAAGTGGCCGAGGCGCCACTCGAGCCGGTTGCGGCCGGTGGCGCGCCCGGCGAGCCGCACCTCCGTCCCGAGGAAGTCGGTGAAGTCGGCGAGGTCCACGTCCTGGTAGCTGGCGTCAAAGCGCGCGGGCGCGCCGCCGGGCGCGCCGAGCGGCGCCAGCACGTAGTCGAACGCCGCGCGGCCGCCGTAGAAGCGCGCCGCCGCGTCGGTCACCTCGAAGCGGCCGGGCAGCCAGAGGAGCGCGCCCGTGAGACTCGTGAACGCGTAGCCGTTGACCGACGCCGCCGCGCTCGCGAAGCGCCCCTTCAGCTCGCGCCCCCCCTTGAAGAGGTGGAACGTCCCCTGGAAGTCGCCCTCGCCCGTCACGCGCCACGTCTCACCCGCGAAGAAGAGCTCGCGCATGCGCGGAAAGTCGACGTGCGAGCGCACGTGATAGAGCTGCTCGGGCCAGTGGGCGAGGTCCACGTCGCCGGTGAGCACCGAGCGGGCGCCGTCGGTCTCGAGGTCGATGCGATCCAGGTGGATCGTGCCGCCCTCGATGAGAAAGCCGGTCTCCATCGACGCGCTCATCGGCAGGAACGACTGGATCTGCACGATGCCGTCCGAGAACGACGCGCGGCCGCGGTACTCGCCGCGCGCCCGCGTCACGAGCACCGACAGGTTCGGGCAGACGACGCTCCACGGCGCGCCGTGGTCGATGAAGGTGAAGCGGCCGTGATCGGTCCGCACTATCTTCACCGTCGTCGTGAAGCGGCGCGGGCCGGTCGAGCGCCGCTCGGGCGTGAGCTTCGGCAGCGAGTGCCGGCCGTCGGGGAACGTCTCGATCACCATGTCCCAGTCGGTCATGTGCACCGACTGGATGACGAGATCGCCCGTGAAGACCGTCCACCAGGGGATCGACACGGTGATGCGCTTCGCCTCGAGGAAGGGCCGGGCGGTGGGCGTCAACCCCTCGATCACGACGTCGTCGAGCGCGAACTCGCCGGTGAACAGCTTCACCGAGAGGCGGCCGATGTGCATGGGCCGCTTCATGTAGCTCGTGGCCGCCTGCTCGGCGCGACGCCGGAGCACCGGCCCGAGGTTTACGCTGAGCGTGCTCGCGAGGAGCGCCGCGACCAGGGCCGCCGCGACGAGGAGCACACGCCGGGCGTGGTGTCGCACGCGGGGCGCGCGACGCGTCGGAACCGCCGGCGGCCGGGAATCCTGTGTCGTCACGCTGTGGTCCGAACCGGCGCCGGACGTCATGGGGGAGGCCCGTCGGGTCGCGCGCAGGCGCCGGTCACTCGACGACGACCAGCACGCGACCGGCCTCGACCGACTGGCCGGCGCTGACCTGGACGTCCTTCACCCGGCCGGCCTTCGGCGAGCCGAGCTCGTTCTCCATCTTCATGGCCTCGACCACCACGAGGCCCTGGCGGGCGGCCACCTCGTCGCCCGGCGCGACCAGCACCCGGACGACGCGTCCGGGCATGGGCGCCACGACGCGCTGCTCGCCGTCCACCGCGCCCGCCGGGTCGCCGCCGCGGGCCGACACCCGGCGGCCGTCCACCACCGCGCGCAGCGTGCCCGCGTCGAGCTGCACGATCCACTCGCCCGTGCGCGCCGTTTCGGCCAGCGTGACGTCGTGGCTGGTGTGCCCGTCCTCGGGCAGGATGAGCGAGAAGCCGGACCGGCCGGCGCGCCGGACGTCCACCGTCCGCGCGCGGCCGTCCACGGTCACCGTGAACAGCGAGCCCCGACCGCCCCCTGTACGTTCGACGACCACGGTGCGCGCGCGGCCGTTGACCTCGATCTCGAACCTCATGACGGCCTCAGCCCCCCGAGGCGCGCCGCCTGGCGCCACGCGCCCCCGACCCGGCCCGGACGGCCGGTGTCGGACGCGCGAAAGTAGCTCTCGAGCGCCGCCGCGATGGTCGCAATCTCCTCGGCGCCCGGCCCCGGCTCGGCGAAGCGCGCCGCCTCGGGGTCGGCCAGCACGCCGTCGAGATAGGTGGTGTCGAACCGGCCCTGCTGGAACGCCTCCTGGCGCAGGATCCACTGGAAGAACGGGATGGTCGTCTTCACGCCGAGCACGCGGTACTCCGACAGCGCCCGGCGCATGCGCGCGAGCGCCTGCGGCCGATCCTCGCCCCAGGCGACGAGCTTCGACATCAAGGAGTCGTAGAACACCGGCACGGCGAAACCCGCCGCCACCCCGCTGTCGTCGCGGATGCCCGGTCCCGACGGCGCCTGGAGCGCCGTGATGAGGCCCGGCGACGGCAGGAAGCCCTGATCGGGATCCTCGGCGTAGACACGGCACTCGATCGCGTGGCCGTGCGGCTCGAGCGCCCGCGCCGGATCGATGTCGAGCCGCTCGCCGCGCGCGATCCGGATCTGCCACTGCGCCAGGTCCACGCCGGTCACCAGCTCGGTGACCGGGTGCTCGACCTGGAGCCGGGTGTTCATCTCCAGGAAGTAGAAGCGGCCGCCCTCGTCGAGGAGGAACTCGATGGTGCCCGCGCTCGTGTAGCCGACGCCGCGGGCGACCGCGGCCGCCTCCTGCGCGAGGGCGGCGCGCAGGGCCGGCGTCACGACGAGCGACGGCGCCTCCTCGATCACCTTCTGGTGACGGCGCTGGATCGAGCACTCGCGCTCGACGAACGGCAGCACCGTGCCGTGCAGGTCGCCGAGCAGCTGGATCTCGACGTGACGCGGGCGCGTGAGGCGGCGCTCGAGGTAGACCGCGGTGTCGCCGAACGCCGAGCCGGCCTCCGAGCGGGCGGTCCGGATGGCCGACGCGAGATCGGCGGGCGCGGTCACGGTCCGCATGCCCTTGCCGCCGCCGCCGGCCACCGCCTTGACGAGGAGGGGGTAGCCGACCGCCGCCGCGGCGGCGGCCAGCTCGGCGTCCGACGCGTCGGGACCGAGCGGCGCCTCGGTGCCCGGCACGACCGGTACGCCGGCCCGGATCGCGGCCTTGCGCGCCTCGGTCTTGCTGCCCATGAGCGCGATGAGGTCGGCCGACGGGCCGATGAAGGTCAGGCCGGCGTCGGCCACCGCGCGCGCGAACCCGGCGTTCTCGGCGAGGAAGCCGTAGCCCGGGTGCACCGCGTCGGCCCCGGCGCGTCGGGCCACGTCGAGCAGCCGTTCGACGTGCAGGTAGCTCTCGGCCGGCGCGCTCGAGCCGATCGGGTAGGCCTCGTCCGCATAGCGCACGTGCGGCGCCTCGCGGTCGCACTCCGAGTAGACCGCGACCGACGGGAGCCCGAGCTCGCGGCACGCGCGCATCAGGCGGACGGCGATCTCGCCCCGATTGGCGATGAGAATCTTCACGGTGGTCAGCGCCGCCGGCTCGCGTGCGGCCGGCGAGCGCACGGCCCCGGGGCCGTTCCTCCCACGGCGACCGGACGGAAGGCGTGCATCTGCCGATTATTCTAGCATTTGACCGCCCCGGGCCGCCGGCGGGTCGCCGGTCTCAGAGCGGAATGTTGCCGTGCTTCTTCGGCGGGTTGCGGTCGCGCTTGTTCTGCAGGCCGGCCAGCGCCGCAATCAGCTTGCGCCGCGTCTCGCGGGGCCGGATCACCTCGTCGACGAACCCCCGCGAGGCGGCCACGTACGGGTTGGCCAGCTTCTCCCGGAACTCGGCGACCTTCTGGGCCCGGAGCGGCTCGGGGTTCGTCGCCGCCTCCAGCTCGCGCTTGTAGAGGATGTTCACCGCGCCCTCGGGCCCCATCACGGCAATCTCGGCGCTCGGCCACGCGAAGTTCGCGTCGGTCCGGATGTGCTTGCTCGACATGACGCAGTACGCGCCGCCGTAGGCCTTGCGCGTGATCACGGTGACCTTGGGCACGGTGGCCTCGGCGAAGGCGTAGAGCAGCTTCGCGCCGTGCTTGATGATGCCGCCGTACTCCTGGCGGGTGCCGGGGAGGAAGCCCGGCACGTCCTCGAAGGTCACGAGCGGGACGTTGAAGGCGTCGCAGAAGCGGACGAAGCGCGCCGCCTTGAGCGACGCGTCGATGTCGAGCGTGCCCGCGAGGTGCGCCGGCTGGTTGGCGACGACGCCGACGGGCCGGCCGGCCAGCCGCGCGAAGCCCACGATGACGTTCTGCGCGTAGAGCCGCTGCACCTCGAGGAACACCCCGTCGTCGACCACCGCGTGCACGAGGTCGAGCATGTCGTAGGGCTGGTTGGGCGACTCGGGCACCAGGCGGTCGAGGGTCTCGTCCTCGCGGTCGGCGGGGTCCACCGTCTCGCGCACGGGCGGCTCGTCGAGGTTGTTGCTCGGCAGGTAGCCGAGCAGATCGCGCACGAGGCGCAGGCACGCGCGGTCGTCCGGCACGGTGAAGTGGGCGACGCCGCTCATGGCGTTGTGCGTGAGCGCGCCGCCCAGCTCCTCCTTGGTCACCTCCTCGTGGGTGACCGTCCGGATGACGTCGGGCCCGGTCACGAACATGTAGCTCGTGCCCTCGACCATCACGATGAAGTCCGTGATCGCCGGCGAGTAGACGGCGCCGCCGGCGCAGGGCCCCATGATCGCGGAGATCTGCGGGATGACGCCCGAGGCGAGCGTGTTGCGCAGGAAGATGTCGGCGTAGCCGCCCAGCGAGAGCACGCCCTCCTGGATGCGCGCGCCGCCCGAGTCGTTCAGGCCCACGATGGGCGCGCCCATCTTCATGGCGAGGTCCATGATCTTCACGATCTTGGCGGCGTTGGTCTCCGAGAGGGATCCGCCGAAGACGGTGAAGTCCTGCGCGAAGGCGTAGACCGGCCGGCCGTCGATGCGGCCGTGACCGGCCACGACGCCGTCGCCCGGCACCAGCTGCCGCTCCATGCCGAAGTCCTGGCAGCGGTGCATGACGAGCTTGTCGATCTCCTCGAAGCTGCCCGGGTCGAACAGCGCCTCGACGCGCTCGCGCGCGGTCAGCTTGCCCTGCTCGTGCTGCTTGCGCAGACGCGCCTCGCCGCCGCCCAGCTCGGCCAGCCGCTCGAGCTCCGCCAGCTTCTCTCGGGGATGCATACGCTACTGGCTCTGTGCTTTCTTCCAGTCCGCCAGGAACCGCGCGAGCCCGATGTCGGTCAGCGGGTGGTTGAACAGCGAGTCGATGACCTTGGTCGGACACGTGCAGACGTCGGCGCCGAGCCGCGCCGCCTCGACGACGTGGATCGGGTGCCGGACCGAGGCGACCAGCACCTCGGTGCCGAACTCGTAGTTGTCGTAGATCTGGACGATCTCCTCGATGAGCCCCATGCCCGAGGTGGCGATGTCGTCGAGCCGCCCCACGAACGGGCTGACGAACGTGGCGCCGACCTTGGCGGCCAAGAGCGCCTGCGCGGCCGAGAAGCACAGGGTCACGTTGACCTTGATGCCCTCGTGCGACAGCGCGCCGCACGCCCGGACGCCGGCCTTGCCGAAGGGCACCTTCACGACGATGTGATCGTCGATCGTCGCGAGATCGCGCCCCTCCTTCACCATGCCGTCGAAATCGGTCGCCACGACCTCGGCGCTCACCGGGCCCTTCACGAGGTCGCAGATCTGCTTCAGCAGCTTGCGCGAGTCGCCGCCCTCCTTCGCGAGCAGCGACGGATTCGTCGTAATCCCGTCGATGATGCCGAGCGGCACCAGCGACCGGATCTCGTCGAGGTTCCCGCTATCGATGAACAGTTTCATGCATGGTCCTCTCTGATTCTATGGCTCAGGGCTCGGCCACGACCGGGTTCGAGAGCGCTCCCACGCCCTGCACCTTGACGACGACCCGGTCGCCCGCGGCGAGCGGGCCGACCCCGGCCGGCGTGCCCGTGGAGATGACGTCGCCCGGGAGCAGCGTCATGACGAACGACACGAACGCCACCAGGTGGTCGACGGGGAAGATCAGCTCGCGCGTGTTCGACGCCTGCCGCCGCTCGCCGTTCACCCAGCCCTCGACGTCGAGCGCCCGGGGGTCGAGACCGAGCGCGACCGCGGGGCCGAGCGGGGCGAACGAGTCGAAGCCCTTGGCGCGCGTGAACTGCACGTCCTTCGCCTGGAGCACCCGCGCCGAGACGTCGTTGACGCACGTCAGGCCCAGGATGTAGTCGCCCGCGCGCTCGCGCGGCACCCGGTAGGCGGTGCGGCCGATGACCACCCCCAGCTCGGCCTCGTGGTCCACGCGCCCCACGCCGGGCGGCAGCCGGATGGGATCGCCCGGCCCGATCACGGCGGTGGACGGCTTGATGAAGATCATCGGCTCTTCGGGCAGCGCCTTGTGCTGCTCGGCCGCGTGGTCGCGGTAGTTGAGCCCCACCGCCACGATCTTCGACGGCAGGACCGGCGCGAGCGGCCGGGCCGCCGGCGCGACCTCCGCCCCCAGCCGGTAGGTCCCGAAGACGTCCCCCTCGACGAGGCGCCAGACGCCGTCACGCTCGACCGCGTGCCGTGCCGCGCCCTGGTGTTCGAACCGATACAGGTGATCCATAGGCTGTCAGGAGTCCTGCGGGGCCGGGGCCCCGCGCTCAGGCTCGATGGCCGTCAGCGGACGGTCTCCTCCACGTGGGCCGACTGGGCGCTCATGTTGGGCGGGTTCGCGTTGTCCACCGCCACGACCGCATACACATAGCGTACGCCAGGACGGACGCTCGTGTCGCGGTAGGTGGTCTCGCGGATGGGCGACGGCGTCAGGGCCCGCAGCGGGCCGCCCGTCGCCTCGCCGCGCAGCACGAGGTAGCCGGCCAGGTCGGGCTCGTGGTTGGCGTCCCAGATCAGGCTGACGCCGTCGGGCCCCGCCACCGCCGCGAGCCCGGTGGGCGCCGCCGGCGGGAACGTGTCGCGCGGCGTCGCGCAGACGGGCGGCGACAGGGCCCCCTCGACCGTCTGCCCGTGCTCGGTGGCGACCGCGCGCACCGCGAAGCAGCGCTCCACCCCGAACGCGGTGAGCGGCACGTCGACGCTGTCGCCGGTCGCCAGCGCCGGATTGAGCGGCGCCGGCACGGTCGTGCCCTCGCCCTTCACCTCGTAGACGTTCACGCCGCGCGCGTAGCCGAGCACGGTCCAAATCGGCTTCCACGGGTCCGCCGGAGCCGGCGTCCACGTCAGCGTGAACGTCGTCTCGCCGTAGGTGAGCGACAGGCCGGCGGGCGGGGCCGGCGCCGGTCGGAGCGATACCACGAGGCGCGGCGACGAGGGCGACCGCTGGCCGTGATGGCTGTAGCCGACCGCCACGTACGTGCGCGCGGGGCCGTCGTCGGGCGTAAGGGCGGCGAGCGTCCGTACCGCGATCGGGCGCCCGAGGGCGGCACGCGTGTCCGTCTTCGGCGTGAACGGCTCGCGCACGGCCGGAGCGAGCGCCTCCTCGACGGAGACCTCGGCACCCTGGGCCGGCCGCGGGTCGGGCGGCGGCGCCGGCGCGCCCTCGGCGGGCGGCCTGGCGGGCGGCTTCACCTCGATGGTGTCCACGAGCGTGGCGGCCTTCAGGAAATCGTCGAGGCCGAGCTCGGGGGCGTCCGGGGCCAGGGTGAGGCCGTACACCTCCAGCCGCGCGAGGTCGGCAGGCGCGGTGCCGTCGGTGTTCTTTGAGGGCACGGTGAGCGTCAACCGGACGGTGTCGCCCAGCCGGCGTGCCGTGAAGGTCTCCACGGCCGCGGGCACCGGGCGAAGCGGCGCGAGCGGGGGCCCCTTCTTGCCGCAGCCGGCCGTGGCGGCGAGGAGGGCGAGCCACGAAGCAAGGAGGGCGCGCCGCGCGTTCACAGGATGTATCGGGAGAGGTCTTCGTTCTTCACGATGTCGGCGAGCATGCGGTCCACGTACGCCCGGTCTATCGTAATCGATTTCTCCCCCATTTCCGGCGCGTCGAAGGAAATCTCGTCGAGCAGCTTCTCCATGACGGTGTGGAGCCGGCGGGCGCCGATGTTCTCGGTGCGCTCGTTGACGAGCGTCGCGAAGTCCGCGATCCGCTCGACCGCGTCGTCGGCGAACGTGAGGGTCACCAATTCGGTGGCGAGCAGGCCGGTGTACTGCCTTATGAGGGCGTTCTTCGGCTCGGTGAGGATGCGGATGAAGTCCCCCTTGCCCAGCGAGTCGAGCTCGACGCGGATCGGGAACCGGCCCTGCAGCTCGGGGATGAGGTCGGACGGCTTGGACACGTGGAAGGCGCCCGCGGCGATGAACAGGATGTGGTCGGTGCGCACCATGCCGTACTTCGTGTTCACGGTGGTGCCCTCGATGATGGGCAGGATGTCGCGCTGGACGCCCTCCCGGCTCACGTCCGGGCCGTGGCCGCCCTCGCGCCCCGCGATCTTGTCGATCTCGTCCACGAAGATGATGCCGCTCTCCTGCACGCGCTCGAGGGCGGCGTGCGCGACGCTCTCCATGTCGACGAGCTTCTGCTCCTCCTCGCTGGCGAGGTGATCGAACGCCTCGGCCACCGTCACGCGGCGCTTGCGCGTGCGCCCCTGGAAGAGGCCGCCCAGCATGTCCTTCACGTTGATGTCGATCTCCTCGACCGACGAGCCGCTGATGATCTCGAACGACGGGAAGCTCTTCTCGCGCGTCTCGATCTCGACGTGCTTCTCGTCGAGGCGGCCTTCGCGCAGCTGCTCGCGCAGCTTCTCGCGCGTGCGCCGGGCCTGCTCGCGCAGGTCCGCCGGGTCGTCGGCGCCCGCCGGCGCCGGCAGCGGCGGCAGCAGGAGATCGAGCAGCCGCTCCTCGGCGTGCTGCCGCGCCTTCTCGCGCACCTCGACCAGGCGCTCCTCGCGCACCATGTCCACGGCCAGCTCGGTGAGGTCGCGGACCATGGACTCGACGTCGCGCCCGACGTAGCCCACCTCGGTGAACTTCGACGCCTCCACCTTCACGAACGGCGAGTGTGCGAGCCGCGCCAGCCGCCGCGCGATCTCGGTCTTGCCGACGCCGGTCGGCCCGATCATGAGGATGTTCTTCGGCGCCACCTCCTCGGCCAGCTCGGGCGCCAGCTTCTGCCGCCGCAGCCGGTTGCGCAGCGCGATGGCCACCGCACGCTTCGCGCGCCCTTGTCCGACGACGTACTTGTCCAGCTCCTCGACGATCTGGCGGGGCGTCAGCGCGCCCGACAAGGACGAGGTGGTTTCCGGCAGGTAGATGGGCATGGGCAGTCGGCGGCGGGCGCCCCGCCGCCAGGGCCAGGCGGGGTGTCCGGCGCGCGTCCTCAGAGCTCTTCGATCACGATCGACGCGTTGGTGTAGATGCAGATGCTGGCCGCGATCGCCATCGCTTCCTCGGCGATCGCCCGCGCCTCGAGGGTCGTGTGCTTGGCCAAGGCCCGCGCGGCCGCCAGCGCGTAGGCGCCGCCCGACCCGATCGCGATGATCCCCTCGTCGGGCTCGATGAGATCGCCGTTGCCCGAGAGCAGGAACGTGTCGTCGGTGTCGCACACGAGCAGCATCGCCTCGAGCCGGCGCAGGACGCGGTCGGTCCGCCAGTCCTTCGCCAGCTCCACGGCCGACCGCTCCAGGTTGCCGCGGTACTGCTCGAGCTTCGACTCGAACCGCGAGAAGAGCGCGAACGAGTCGGCGGCCGAGCCGGCGAACCCGGCCAGGATGCGCTCGTTGTACAGCCGGCGGATCTTGCGCGCCGACTGCTTGACGACCTGGTCGCCGAAGGTCACCTGGCCGTCGCCGGCCATGACGGTCTTCCCTCGGTGCCGGACAGCGAGAACCGTGGTGGCGTGGAAGGACATGGGCAGGGCCGCGGAAAGTCCGAGTGTACCGGCCCCGTGCAGACAGTGTCAACCAATCGCCGCCCGCTCCGACGGCGTCACGAAACCCGGACGGGTGCACTCTGAATGGGACAGGCGGCGCGGCCGGGAGCGGCCTGGAACCCCTTGATTTTCTAAGGATTTGGCGCTACCGTGTCCTTCAGGCGATGGCAGCGGAGTTGCTACCGTATCCTGCAGAGCGGACCCGGCCGGTCTCGCCTGGGCACGCTGGACGCCAGGAACCCGACCACGGGCCCGCCCGGAATCCGGGAGGCCAGCCATGACACGCTTGAACACGATCCTCCTCGCGGGAGTGGCCGCCATCGCACTGACCGCGGCGCCCGTCCTCGCCCAGAGCAGCGGGCAGGGCCAGGAGCGTGGCGGCGGCGGCCGGCCCAGCGGAGGCCAGGCCGTCGCGCGTCCCTCGGGCGGCGGCCCCGGCGGCGGCGCG
>JAHECP010000329.1 GCA_024641665.1 Acidobacteriota bacterium | reverse complement strand
AGGTTATGTGCCCGCGCTTGATATGTGGCGGCGCGCGCAGGAGCGAGCGCTCGGCGCCGGTGGGCCACGGGGAACTGGACACATAACGATTCACAGGGAGGCCAGCCACGCGAGGAGCGCTTGGTCATCACGCCAGACGGGCGTTCGCCGGGATGAATCGGACTCCGTCGTGGGCGGCTCGCACAAGCGTAGGGCCGCCTCCTTCATGCGTGTGTTGATTTCCGCGTAACGATTGGTCGTCTCCAGACTGACGTGGCCGAGCCAGCCACGGATCACGTTGACGTCGACGCCCGCTTCGAGCAGATGTACGGCGGCCGTGTGGCGAAATACGTGCGGGCCAACGTGGCGCCCGATCGGCACGGCGCGCTGGACCCGCAGTGGGTCGGTATGACGCCGGACGATCTTGTAGAGGCCGAACCGCGTGAGGGCACGCGTACCGTCAGATGTGAAGAGCGCCCGCGTGTGCGAAGGCGTCGAGACCGGCTCTCGCAGCAGCCGCCTGATCGCGTCGACGGTCTGCGACCAAAGCGGGCAGATCCGCCATTTGTCGCCCTTGCCGTGCAGGCGCACCCGGGGCTGCGGCCCCAGGTCGAGATGCTCGATGCGCAGGTCGGCGATCTCCTGCACGCGGGCGCCCGTGTTGTAGAGCAGGAGGAAGAGGACGCGATCACGCAGGGCGTGTCGTCCGTGTACGGGTAACCGTCGCAACAGCGTCTCCACTTCGTCGCGCTCCAAGAAAAACGTCTCCGGGGGCGGCACGCGCTTGACGGCGATCGCGGCCACTTGCTGCGCCACCGCCAAATACTCAGGACATCGACGCGCGAGAAACTCAAAGAAGGCGCGCAGAATCATCAATCGGTGATTCCGCGTCCGTCGATGATTGTGTCGCGTCGTTTCAAGATCGTGCAGGAATCGCAGGACGCGATCGAGCGTGAACGCCTCGCTGGAGATCTGCGTGAGCCGACAAGACAGGTCACGCGAGACGAACACGAGAAAAAGGCGAAGGCCGTCTCGGTACGCTTTGACAGACGCCGGCCGCAGCCCTCGCTGAACCGGGAGCTCGTCCGCCAGGAAGGCCTGGACCAGCGCGCCTACTGAGGCGCTCACGATGTCTTCTCCGTGACGGCCGCGTGAGCCCACTGCTCGAATCGCGCGTTGGCTTCGCCGAGCAGGTCGGGGGTGATGGTCAGATACACCGCCGTCGATACGGGACTGACGTGGCCGAGGAACGTCGACAGCTGGAGAAGGCGCGCGCTGGGATCGATGCCGCTCCGGTACCAGCGCAGCAACGTGCCCACCGCAAACGCGTGCCGGAGGTCATGGACGCGCGGGCCGACGGTCCCGTCGGGAATCGAGAGCCCGAGCTGCGGCACAAGATGGTGAAAGGTCTGACTGATTGTACCGGCACTGACGGGCCGGCCGCCGCGGAGCGAGAAGAGGGGTGTGGCCGACGGGATCGCCTCGGACATCCGTGCCCGGCTGGCGAGGTGATCACTCAACACCATGCGAATGCGAGGGCCAAAGGGTACGAGGCGGCTCTTGTAAAACTTGGTCTGCCGGATGAGCAGCAGATCGCGGGTCAGATCGACGTCCTCAACGCACAACCGCGCCACCTCGCCCACCCGCAGTCCCAGCCCATAGAGCAACGTGAAGATGACCCGATAGGTGGCGCCTCGGCACACGGTCCCGCCCTTGTCGGGCAACTGACTGGCGGTATCGAGCAGTCGGCGAGCGGTCAGGTCATCGAAGAGAAACGGCAAACGCGACTGGGTCGATCGCCGCGGCCGTGCCCGCATGGGTGAGGGCCCGAACTGGTCGTGCGCCGCGAGCCAGTCGAATAGCCGGGCGAGTGTCCCGCGCAAGTGGTTATAACTGCGCGGTGCGTGACGAGGCCGCGAGACGAGGAAGGCATCCACGACGTCGGGCGTGATCGCGCTGAGCGTCGTGATCGGTTGCGCGATCAGAAATCGATCGAACAGCCGCAGCGACAACTCCTCGACACGGAAGAGACAGCCGAGCGCGCGTTTGTGGGCCAGAAAGGTCTCAATCCCCGCTGCCAGCGGGCTGTGGAAACCGGTCCAGGAGGATTTCATATGACCTCCTCCTTGTCGCCGCACGCCACGTCGCGCAGCGTCTCGACCGCGACCTTGCTGTAGATCTCCGTCGATGACGGACTGCGGTGCCCGATGTAATCCCCGATGGGCTTGAGCGGCCACCCAGCATCGACGAGGCGCTGGACGCAGGTGTGGCGCAAGGTATGCGAGCCGGGACGCGGGACGATAATCCCTGCCTGCCCGAGGTAATGGGCGGCGCGACAGGACACGGCCGAATGGGTGATCGGCTCGCATGGCGCGAGCGTGCGAAAGAAGATCCGGCGGGAGCGCGTCGTGGGTCGGCCGGCTTTCAGGTACTCGAGAATCGCCTGGCCCACGAGCGGCGACAGCGGATACGCCGTTGAATGACCGGCCTTGCGCTCCGGCACCCGCAACCGGTCGTGCCGCCAGTCCACATCGTCCAGCGTGAGCGCGGCCACCTCTCGTGCCCGCAGACCGTAGGTGACCAGGAGCAGCAGCATCGCGTAGTCCCGACGACCTACGACCGTACGCCGATCGACCGTGTCCAGCATGCGCCGAACGTCGTCCCAAGTGATCGACCGCGGGATCGTCGCCAATCGGTACACCGGCGGCGCTTCCACGGTGCCGCTCAGGTCCCGGGCGAGGAGGCCCTCACGATGCAAGTAGCGCAGAAACACCCGGACGACGCCACATCGATCGCGGACACCGGTACGGTGAAGATCCCGACTGCGGTCCGCGAGAAATCCGCTCACGACCACTGGGGACAGTGCTCCCAGATCCTCGAGCCCAATCTCCCGCAAATACGCGTCAAGCTGTCGGAGGTGGTGACCATAGAACGCGACAGTCTCCTCGCGCAGTCCGCGCTCGGCACGCAGGTAAGGAAAGAAGCCGGGCACGCACTCG
Organism: Acidobacteriota bacterium; assembly: GCA_024641665.1. Classification (GTDB taxonomy): domain Bacteria; phylum Acidobacteriota; class Vicinamibacteria; order Vicinamibacterales; family JAHECP01; genus JAHECP01. The sequence continues at coordinate 526 of JAHECP010000329.1, read as the reverse complement.
GCGAACGGCTCCCGCGGGACCCGATGACGTGTGTGGCCAATGAATCCCGGAACGATCAATCGCAGCATCTGCTCAATCGGCCAGCGGATCTCCCTGGTTAAGCGTGGTCGCGGCGGCCCTGGCGCGCGCCGATGATCAGCCCGCACGATCCAGTCGCTGACGAACGGATCAACGTACGCCGGAAGATCCTCGTATCGCGTCGCGCCTCTGGCCTGCGCGAATGCTCCAAAGTGCATCAGCAACGGCACACTGCGCGCGAGATTCTTGGCCGCGTGACCCCGCTCAATAAGCCACGTGGCGTACTGCTCGATGGCCGAGCCCAGCCATGATGCGCGGATCCGGTCGACGGTCTTCGGGCGGGCGAAGTAGCGCTCCAGCATGGACAACCTCCTTGCGCCATTGGCGCTCGGTGATCATCCGCCAAAGAGAGGCGACCGTTATGTGGCCATAGATGGATGGAGAGATGCCTCTTTTAATCGCCTCCGATGTCGCCGCCACATATCAAGCGCGGGCACATAACCTCGAT
>JAHECP010000152.1 GCA_024641665.1 Acidobacteriota bacterium | reverse complement strand
CGCCCGCGCGGCCCGACGCGGGCGGCGTTGCGCCCGGCCCGGCGGCGACGGGCTGGCTCGACGTGCAGGCGCCCTTCGACCTCGAGCTGCGCGAGGGCGGCACCGCGCTCGGCGTGCTGAAGAGCGGCCGGATTCCCCTGCCGCCCGGGCAGCACGAGATCGAGCTCATCAACGCGGCGCTCGGCTTCCACGACTCCCGCCTGGTGCTGATCGCCAAGGGCCACCCGACGACGCTGCCGCTCGAGGTGCCGTTCGGCACGGTCCACGTGAACGCCCTGCCGTGGGCGGAGGTCTGGATCGACGGGACGCAGGTGGGCGACACGCCGATCGGCGACCTGTCGGTGCCCATCGGCCCCCATGAGTTCTGGTTCCGGCATCCGCAGCTCGGCGAGAAGCGGTATGCTGTGTCGGTGACGCTCACCCAGCCCGTCTATCTGACCGTCGACATGAGGCCGCAATGAGCGGGATCGGGACCGACGGGTCGGGCCGTCTGGCCGTGGCCGCCGCGGCCGTCGTCCTGGCCGTCGCGCTCGCCGCGCCCGCGCGCGCCCGCGCGCAGCAGCAGGATCCGCTGGAGGCCGCGCGGACGCTGTACGCGTCGGCGCGCTACGACGAGGCGCTCGGCCTGCTCGATCGCCTGCGGCAGGACGCGGCCACCGCGCGCGTCGACGCGCTGACCGTCGAGAAGTACCGCGCGCTCTGCCTGCTCGCGCTCGGCCGCGAGAGCGAGGCCGAGTCGGCGTTCGCGGACGTCGTGGCCGTCGATCCGATGTACCTGCCCGACACGCGGGAGGTGGCGCCCAGCGTCCGCGCGTTCTTCCGCGAAGTGCGCCGCCGGATGCTGCCGGGCATCGCCCGCGCCCGCTACTCGGACGCCAAGGCGTCCTACGACCACGGCGACTACCGCAAGGCGGCGGACCAGTTCAACGGCGTGCTGGCGCTTCTCGACGATCCGGACATGGAGGCCGGTCACGAGGATCTGCGCGAGCTGGTCGCGGGATTCCGCGAACTGGCCGAAGCCAAGGCACCGCCGGAGCCGCCCGCGCCCGCCGCACCGGTCCCGGCGCCGCCGCCCCCGGTCGCGCCGGCGCCCGCGGAGGTCGTCTACGACGCGCAATCCCCGGGCGTCGTCCCGCCGGCCGTGCTCGTCCAGAGCGTGCCGTCGCCGCCGGCCGAGGTGCGGCTCACGGGCCGCTCGAGCGGCGTGTACGAGGTGATCATCGACGAGCAGGGCCGTGTCGAGTCGGTCGTCGTGCGCACGTCGATCCAGGCCGCGTACGACCGCGACCTCATCGCCGCCACCGCCCAGTGGCGCTACCAGCCCGCCCTCAAGGACGGCCAGCCGGTCAAGTTCAGGAAGATGATCGAGGTCAGCGCCCGCTAGCGGCCGCCAGCGTCAGTACCCCTTGGCGTCGCCGCACCCGCGCGGGTCCGCCGCGCCCCGGAAGCGCGCCGGGTGTCCGTCGGGGCCGTAGGCGATCGTCAGCCCGTGCGCGTTGCCGAGCGCGCGGACCGTCTGCACGTGGTGCCCGAGCGCGGCGAGCCCCTCGCGCACCTCCGCCGGAATGCCCTCCTCGACCGCGAGGACGTCGGGCTCGACGAAGCTCACGCGCGGGGCGGCGATGGCCGCCGCGATGTCCATCCCGAAGTCGATCAGGTTCATCACCATCTGCGGCACGGTCTGCCCGATCGTGTGCCCGCCGGGCGTGCCGAGCGCCGCCCACGGCCGGCCGTCCTTCAGGATGATCGTCGGGCAGTCGCCGGACAGCTTGCGGCGCCCCGGGTGCGCGTCCATGGGGTTGCCCTTCGGCTCGAAGGTCGAGTACTGCAGCGAGTTGTTCAGCCAGATGCCCGTGCCCTCCGGCATGATGCGGCTGCCGTAAGGGTTGCCGAGCGTCTGGGTGGCCGACACGACGTTGCCCCACCGGTCGGCGACGACAAAGTGCGTCGTGTGATCGCCGCCGGTGAAGGCCGGCGGCACGAACGTGCTGGCGTGATCGGGGTCGATCGTGTCCGCCTCCTCCTGCCAGTACGCGGGCGAGAGCAGCCGGTCGAGCGGCGGCCGCCGCACGCCCGGGTCGCCGGCGTAGCGCAGGCGCACCCAGAAGCCGAGCTTGGTGGCCTCGGCGAACCGGTGCAGGTAGGCCACGCTGTTGTGCCCCAGCGCCACGGTGTCGAACCGGCTCATCACGCCCAGGCGCACGAGGTAGTCGAACGCGTTGGCCGGCGGCGACGCGGTGTACACCTCGTAGCCGCGATGGTCGATGTGGATCGGCGCCCACCATTCCGCACGGTCCGCGAGCAGGTCGCGCCGGCGCAGGAACCCGCCGCTCTCGCGCATAGCGCGGTCGATGGCCTGGCCGATCTCACCGCCGTAGAAGACGCCGGCGCCGCGCGCCGCGATCTTCCGGTACGTGCCCGCCAGGTCCCGCTGCACCAGCGTCTCGCCCGCGCCGAGCGGCCGGCCGCCGCGGCCGAAGATCGCCTGCGCGTGGGGTGGAAACGACGCGTATACGCGCGCGAGCGGCGCCGCCGCGTCCGCGTCGAGCGTGAAGCCCTGCCCGGCGAGCCGGATGGCGGGCTCGAACAGCCGCGGCCACGCGAGCGCGCCGTACTCCTCCGACATCGCCTCCCACGCGTGGAGGTTGCCCGGCGTGGACACCGCCTTCGCGCCGCGCCGGTTCTCCAGGTAGTCGGGCGTCGGCGGGCGGAACGCGTCCGGCTCCACGCCGAACGGGATGCGCCCGCTCGGGTTGAGGTAGCGCACGCGCGCGTGCGCGGCGTCGTAGATCAGGATCGTCCCGTAGCCGCCGAGTCCCGACATCGCCGGCTCGACGACGTTCAGGGCGGCGGCGACGGCGACGGCGGCGTCGAACGCGTTGCCGCCGGCGCGCAGGATCTCGAGACCCGCATCGGTCGCGAGCGGATGCGCGCTCGCGACGAGCCCCGAGACGCCCTCGCCCGGACCGGGCGGCCGGGGCGGCGGCTGGGCGGGCGCCCCGGCAGGCCCGCCGCAGGCCGCGAGCGCGAACGCGGCGCCGATCGCGAGGGCCACGCGGACGCGGCGGCCGGAGGAGGTCGTCGCCATGCGGCCACTCTACACCCGGGGCGTGCTCCGGCTCCAGGTTCCCCGGGGACCGGTCGTGGCGCGCCGGCGTCCAAAAGCCGTACGCCGCGTTCGGCGACGTGCGCGATTTCTCACCACCATGCGGGGCGTCGCCCCGAGGAGACGAGCGACCATGAGACGACTCACGACGACGGTGGCGGTGATCCTGGCGATCGGGTGCGCGACCGCGCTCGCGCAGATGGGTGGCAACCCGGCGACCGACGGCGCGAAGTGGACCTACGGCATGGTGAAGGGCTACCTCATCAAGACCGCCGAGCAGGTGCCCGAGGCCGACTATGCCTTCAAGCCGACCCCCGAGGTGCGGAGCCTCGGCCAGATTCTCGGCCACGTGGCCGACTCGAACTTCCAGATATGCGGCGCGGCGTCGGGCCTGAAGCCGCCGATGAGCGACGTGGAGAAGACCAAGACGAGCAAGGCGGACCTCGTCGATGCCGTCAAGCAGTCGTTCGCGTTCTGCGATCAGGCGTACGCGTCGATGAACGACATGAAAGGGGCCGAGCTGGTGAAGTTCTTCGGCGGCCAGCGTTCGCGGCTCACGGTGCTCGACTTCAACATGGGCCACGACTTCGAGCACTACGGCAACCTGGTGACCTACATGCGGCTGAAGGGCATGGTGCCGCCGTCGAGCCAGCGCGGCATGTGAACCGGCCGCGCGCGGCTTTGTGCATCCGCCGCGGTTTGTTAGACTGGCGCGTGATGCCGCGGACAGCACTGGCGAGCGCGCTGGCGCTCCTGTCGGCGGGGCTCCTGGGGGCGTGCGACACGCCCGCGGAGCCCTCCCGCCCGGCTCCCGCGCGGGCCGACATCGTCCTGCCGCTCGACACGCGCACGGTGAGCGCCACGGTGCCGCCCGACGCCACGCTCGAGACGCTGCTGCGCGGTGACGGGCTGACGCCGGACCGCGCCCTGGCGATCATCGACGCGACGCGGCCGGTCTTCAACCCGCGCCGCCTCCGCGCGCACCAGCCCTACCGCCTCGTCGTGGGGCTCGACGGCGCGCTGCGCCGCTTCGAGTACCAGATCGACGACGACCAGTACCTGCAGGTGGTGCGCCGCGACGGCGCGGGCGCGCCCGCGCTCGACGCGCGCATCCTCGCCTACGACCAGAAGACGGCGCTCGTGGCCGTGCGCGCGGAGATCGACGCGGACCACCCGTCGATCATCGCGGCGCTCGAGGAGGTGGGCGAGGGCGTGCCGCTCGCCGTCGAGGTGGCGCAGGTGCTGAGCGGCGAGGTGGACTTCAACACCGACCTCCGCGTGGGCGACCGGCTCGACGTGCTGTTCGAGCAGAAGCTGCGGGAGGGCCGGCCGTCCGGCTACGGCCAGGTCGTCGCCGCCGCGCTCGAGAACGACGGCCGCGTCGTGCGCGCGTTCCGCTTCGTGGACCCGAAGGGACAGGCCGGCTACTACGACGCGGGCGGCCGGTCGCTGCGCCGGATGTTCCTGAGCTCGCCGCTGCCCTTCACGCCGCGCATCACGTCGGGCTTCTCGCGGCACCGGTACCATCCGATCTACAAGATCTACCGCCCGCACCTCGGCGTGGACTACGCTGCGCCCATCGGCACGTCGGTCGTGGCGGTGGCCAACGGCGTCGTGGAGTCGGCCGGGTTCTCGGGCGAGTCGGGACGGATGGTGCGGCTGCGGCACGCGGACGGCTACGAGACCTACTACCTACACCTGTCGGCAATCGCGAGGGGCGTCCGCCCCGGCGCGCGCGTGGAGCAGGGACAGCTCATCGGCCGCGTTGGCATGACCGGCGCGGCGACCGGCCCGCACCTCGACTTCCGGGTGCGTCAGCGCGGCGCGTTCATCAATCCGCTGACGCTGCGCCGCGCCCTGCCGCCCGGCAAGCCCATCGCGCCCGCCTACCTCGACGCCTTCCAGCTGGCGCGGGCGCGCGCCGAGTGGCAGCTCGAGACGCCCACGCGCGCGGCCGCCACGGCGCCCGCGGTGAAGGCGAACAACCACTAGGCACCCTTCGAGTCGAGGAGGGTGCGAACTCGCCGCGAAGGCTTCACGACTTCCACGAGGTCCTTGCGGGCGGGCTCCGTCCGCTCCCCCGGGGGGCCCGATCTGGCCTAGAATAGCCGGATGGCGTCGATACGTCCGTTCCGCGCACTCCGCCCGGCGCCCGATGTGGCCGACCGGGTGTCCTCCGTCCCCTACGACGTCGTCAGCACCGAGGAGGCCCGGGCGCTGGCGGCCGGCAACCCGCTCAGCTTCCTTCACGTCACCCGCTCGGAGATCGACCTGCCGGCGGACACCGACGCGTACGCCCCCGCGGTGTACGAGCAGGCGATGCGGAACTTCGAGGAGCTGAAGCGGGCGGCACCGCTCGTGCTGGAGCCCGAGCCGTGCGTGTATTTCTATCGTCTCCGTATCGGCGCGTTCGAGCAGACGGGCCTCGCGGCGTGCTACTCGGTGGACGAGTACGACCGCGATCTCATCAAGAAGCACGAACGTACCCGTCGCGAGAAGGAAGACGACCGGACCCGGCACATCGTCACGACGCGGGCGCAGACCGGCGTGGTGTTCCTGACCTACCGCGCGTCGGCCGACGTCGACGCGGTCGCCGCGCGGGTGTGCGCGGCGCCGCCGCTCTACGACTTCACGGCCGCTGACGGCGTGACGCACACCGTGTGGCGCGCCGAGCGGGAGGACACCCACGCCCTGGCGGCGGCGTTCAGCCGGGTGCCCGCGCTCTACATCGCCGACGGCCATCACCGGGCGGCGAGCGCGGCGCGCACGCGGACGGCGCTCAAGAAGCAGGGCGCCGACGCGTCGGAGGCGGACAGCTTCCTGGCGGTGGCGTTCCCCGACAACCAGGTGCAGATCCTGCCCTACAACCGCCTCGTCAAGGACCTGGCCGGGCGCGCGCCCGAGGTGTTCCTCGAGGCGCTGAAGGCGAAGCTGCCGGTGCGGCCGGGGCCGCCCGCGCCCGTGCGCAAGGGCGAGGTGTCGATGTTCCTGGCGGGCGCGTGGCACACGATCGATCTGCGGCCGGCGCGGCCCGCCGACGCCGACGACCGGATCGGCGGGCTCGACGTGTCGATCCTCCAGAAGGTCGTGCTGGACGAGCTGCTGGGCGTCGCGGACCCCCGGACCGACAAGCGCATCGACTTCGTCGGCGGGGCGCGCGGAACCGGCGCGCTCGAGCAGCGCGTGACGAGCGGCGGCGCGGCGGTCGCCTTCTCGATGTACCCGGTGACCGTGGACGATCTGATGGCCATCGCGGACGCGGGCGGGGTCATGCCGCCCAAGTCCACGTGGTTCGAGCCGAAGCTGCGCGACGGCCTGCTCGTGCATCTCATCTAGGAATTCAGGCGCCGGCCCGGGTGGGCGGTGTTCGCCCACCGGCGCCGCCTTTCGTCACCGGGCGTTCATTCCTCCCTGCTCGCGGGCGACCACCCGCAGGAGGCACGTCTTATGAAGGTACTCATCGCCGACAAGTTCGAGAAGAGCGGACTCGACGGCCTCGCGGAGCTCGGCTGCGACGTGGTGTTCCAGCCGGATCTCAAGGACGCCGCGCTGGTCGACGCCATCAAGGCGACCGAAGCCGAGGTCGTCGTCGTGCGCTCGACGAAGGTGACCGAGCCGATGTTCGACGCCGGCCGGCTGGCGCTCGTTGTCCGGGCCGGCGCCGGCTACGACACGATCGACGTGAAGGCGGCCTCGGCGCGGGGCATCTACGTGGCCAACTGCCCGGGCAAGAACTCGGTGGCCGTCGCCGAGCTGGCGTTCGGCCTCATCCTGGCCCTCGATCGGCGGATTCCCGACAACGTCGCGGATCTGCGGGCGGGCAAGTGGAACAAGAAGGAGTACTCGAAGGCGGGCGGCCTGCACGGCAAGACGCTCGGGGTGCTCGGCTTCGGCAACATCGGCCAGGAGATGGCGCGCCGCGCGCAGGCGTTCGGCATGCACCTGGCGATCTGGAGCGAGATCGGCGTCGAGGTGGACCGGTCGGGTCTGCCGATCGACATGCCGCTGCTCGTCCGCCTGCGTCCGTCGTCCGGCTACCCGGTGGAGCCGTTCGCCGCGGTGTGCGAGACGCCCGAGGAGGTGGCCGAGAAGAGCGACATCCTCAGCGTCCACCTCGCGGCGAACGAGCGGACCCGCGGGCTGGTCGGTGCCAACGTGTTCAACCGGATGAAGCCGGGTTCGTTCTTCGTGAACGCGGCGCGCGGCGAGGTGGTGGACTATCAGGCGCTCGAGGTGGCGATCAAGGAGCGCAACCTGCGCGTGGCGCTCGACGTGTACGCCAAGGAGCCGGCGACGCCCGTGGGCGAGTTCACCGATCCCATCGTCAAGCTCCCGAACGTGTACGGCACGCACCACATCGGCGCGTCCACCGACCAGGCGCAGGAGGCGATCGCGGGCGAGGTGGTCCGCATCGTGAAGACCTACCTCGAGACCGGCCGTGTGCTGAACGTCGTGAACCTGTCGCGCCTGACGCCCGCCACCCACGTGCTCGTGGTGCGCCACAGGGACGAGCCGGGCGTGCTCGCGCACGTCTTCGACACCCTGCGCGACGGCGGCGTCAACGTGCAGGAGACCGAGAACGTCGTGTTCACCGGCGCGAAGGCGGCCATCGCCCGGATCAACATCGACGGCGACATGACCGCAGACCTCGCCCGTCGCATGCGCGGCAGCAGCGCCATCCTCGACGTGCACGTCGTCCCGCTGAACGCGCCGGCCGCGTCCTACCAGCTGTCTCGCTCGCTGAGCAACTGGTGAGAAGGAGAGATCATGCCCACCACCACTCGCATCTTCAACTTCGCGGCCGGCCCGGCCGTGCTGCCCCTGCCGGTGCTCGAAGAGGCCCAGCGCGATCTCGTCTCGCTGCCCGGCGTCGGCATGTCGGTGATGGAGATCAGCCACCGGTCGAAGACCTTCGACGCGATCATCCAGGGCGCCGAGGCGGACTTCCGCGAGCTCGCCGGCGTGCCCGACGGCTACCACGTGCTCTTCCTGCAGGGCGGCGCCAGCACGCAGTTCGCCATGGTGCCCATGAACCTGCTCGCGCCGGGCGCCACCGCCGACTACATCGTCACCGGATCGTGGAGCAAGAAGGCTGTCAAGGAGGCCAAGAAGGTCGGCACGGTGAACATCGCCGCGACCACCGAGGCCGAGAAGTTCGCCCGCATCCCGCGACAGGACGAGCTGTCGCTCACGCCCGGCGCGGCCTACGTCCACATGACGTCGAACAACACCATCTACGGCACGGCGTGGAAGGCCGAGCCGCAGGTGGGCGGCGTGCCGCTCGTGTGCGACGCCTCCTCCGACATCTTCTCGCGCCCGATCGACGTGAAGAAGCACGCCCTCGTCTACGCCGGCGCGCAGAAGAACCTCGGGCCGTCCGGCGTCACCGTGGTCGTCATCCGCGACGACGTGGCGAAGCGCGGCAGCGAGTCGCTGCCGACGATGCTCAACTACGCGACGCACGTGGCGGAGAAGTCGCTCTACAACACGCCGCCCGTCTTCGGCATCTACATCCTGGGCCTCGTGCTCAAGTGGCTCAAGGCCAACGGCGGCCTCACGGCCATGGCGAAGGTCAACGAGCGCAAGGCGGCCAAGGTCTACGCCGAGATCGACCGCTCGGGCTTCTACCGCGGCCACGCGCAGAAGGACAGCCGCTCGCTCATGAACATCACCTTCCGGCTGCCCAGCGAAGAGCTCGAGGCGCAGTTCGTGAAGGGGTCCACGGCCGCCGGGTTCAGCGGCCTCAAGGGCCACCGATCGGTCGGCGGGCTCCGCGCGTCGATCTACAACGCCTTTCCCGAGGAGGGCATCGACGCGCTCGTGTCGTTCATGCGGGACTTCGAGAAGAAGAACGGGTAGTCCGGCCTCCGGCCCGGCGGCGCCCGCACGGCGCCGCCGGGTCCCCCGGCCCATTTCCCTCTGCGCCTCCGCCCCGGTTCGCCCTGTCTTCTCCGCCTTCCGGGCTGGATCCGGCCGGGCCACGGTTCCCGGGACCGACTGTGCTAGAATGTCACGTCTCCGTTGCCCAGACGATAGGCTGGTTGCAGTTCTCGTCCGTCGGGACGACTTCGCCCCGCGGGGTCGAATCGTCCAATCGGTTACCCCCTTGCGCGTGCGGGTCCCGCCCGACCGCGTGAGGCCGTGGCGGCGGGCGAGACATCTCGTTCCCCCGGAGCTCGTGGAGGTATGCGTGCTGTTCTCGTTCCTGATCGCCCTGATCGTCTCGTCGATCGTCACGCAGATTGCCGTGTACAGCACGACGATCTACCTGCATCGCGCCGCGACCCACCGCGCCGTGGTCTTGCATCCGCTGGCGGCGTGGGGGTTCCGGCTCTTCATCTGGATCACGACCGGCATCGTACCGCGTGAATGGGTCGCCGTGCACCGCAAGCACCACGCCTTCACCGACGAGGAGGGCGATCCGCACAGCCCGCTGCTCGAGGGCTTCTGGAAGGTCCAGCTCGGCAACTTCTTCTACTACGTGAAGGAGCTGAAGGACCCCGGGGTCGTCGAGAAGTACGCGCGCGACCTCAAGCCGGACGTGTGGGACCGCGTGCTCTTCGACCGCAGCTCGGTCGGCCTGCTGGTGGGCATCGTGCTGCTGTGTCTGACGCTCGGGATCGGCTGGGGCCTCTTCGCCGCCGGCCTGCACGCGCTGATGTACGTGTTCGTGCTGTCCTCGTCCATCAACGGCCTCTGCCACTACAAGGGCTACCGGAACTTCCAGAACACGGCGACCAACATCCGCCTCATCGCCTGGCTGACCGGCGGCGAGGGGCTGCACAACAACCATCACGGCTACCCGCGCAGCCCGAAGTTCAGCTTCCGCCAGGGTCGCCGCTTCGAGTTCGACCCCGGCTGGCTGATCATCAAGGTGCTCAGCTGGGTGAAGCTCGCGCGTCCGCTGAAGACGATCGAGGAGGCCGTGAAGATGAGAGGGCCCGCCCAGCCGCAGGAAGGCTAGCGCCGCGAGGAGGGCTGGGGCGTCACCACGGAGGACGCGGAGACGTTCACCACGAAGGGCGCGAAGGACATAGAGACGAGCTGGCGGGAATCACGCTGCGGGATGCCGGCGCTGCCGGCGTCCCGCTTTTCATTTGGGGGGTGGGCGCGCTCGCCGGCCGAACGTCGTCCGCGTGCGTCACAATAAGGGGTGGCGCCCGCGTGGCGGGCGCACCGTCATTCAAGCAGAGGAGAGAGAGCATGAAGGCGTGGAAGGGGTTCTGCGTTGGCGCGGCGCTGGTCCTGGTGGCCGCCGGTCCGGTCCTGGCCCAGGGCGCCGACCGAGCTCCGTCCCAGGAGACCCCGGCGAAGGCGACTTCACCGCCGGCGCGGCCGTTCCCGAGCGGGGCGACGCTCGCCTACGTCGACCTGCAGGTCGTGGGGCGGGACTCGGTTCTCGGCAAGCGGTACGCCGCCGAGATCGAAGCGCTGCGCAAGAAGCGGAGCGACGAGCTGGCGGCGAAGAACACGGCGCTCCAGGCGGCGCAGCAGAAGCTGGCGCAGACCGAATCGGTGGCGAGCGAGGAGGCGCGCCTCAGGCTCCAGCAGGACATCGACAGCAGGAGCCGCGACCTCCAGTTCCAGACGCAGGAGGCCCAGGCCGACGTCGACAACCTCAAGCAGGAGCTGGGCCGCAAGTTCAACGCGGCGCTCGGTCCGATCCTCGGGCAGGTCGCCCAGGCCCGGCACGTGCAGCTGCTGTTCCGCCGGGAGCAGGGCGGCGTGTTGTGGGCGGATCCGTCGCTCGACCTGACCGAGGACGTGCTCAAGCTGCTCGATGCCAGCACGGCTGCGGGCGACAAGGGCGACAAGGACACGCGCACGCCGCGCTGAGGATCCCCTCGTCGTCGGCGGCGCGTTCGCGCGCGCCTCACAGATCCCGGCGTCCGAACGCCACGTACGCCACCACGATCGCGACCGCGCCGACGCCGGCGAGCGTCGCGACGTCCGCCGGGGGCAACGCACCGCCCGCCAGCATGGACATCGGGTCGTAGTAGTGGAACGGCGTCAGCCACGAGACGCGGCGTCCCGGCGCCCAGACACGCGCGATGTAGTCCACGAGGAACGTCGTGAACGCCAGGCCCCCGGCCACGCCGCCCGCCGTCCCGCGGCGCCGCGACAGGACCGCGACGGCCAGGGCGATCCCGCCCCAGCAGAACACGAGCGCCGCGAGGTCGGCGGCGAGCGACGTCGCCAGGCGCCACGTGGCGGGCGCGGCGCCCGCCGACGCCGTCCACGCGAGGCCCGCGCGCGTGCCCGCCAGCATGAGCGCGACGAGCACCGCGGTCGCCCCGATCACGAGCGCGACCGACCGCGTGACGAGGTGGGCGCGGGCCACCGGCCGCGCGAGCACCAGGTCCATGAACCGCCGCTCGATCTCGCCGGCCGGCTCGGTCGCAATCGCGATCGCCACCCCGACGACGCCCGCCAGGATGACGGGATGGAAGTAGCCGAAGCCCACGACGCCCGAGAACGAGAGCATGCTGAGGAACGACGGGCCGAGGACCTGGCGGAAGACCGGCGGCACGAGTGCCGCGATCTGCCCGAAGGTGTTCGAGGCCTGGAGCGTCCCGGCGAGCACCACGAAGAGCACCTCGAACACGAACAGCAGGGCGCCGGCCACGAGGACGAGCGTGCGGTGGCGGCGGAACGAGTGCGCGACGAGCGCCGCGAGGCCCGTCATGGCGTCTCCTCGTTGCGGTAGTAGCGCACCAGCACGTCCTCGAGATGCGGCTCCTCCACCTGGAGGTCGGCGAGCGGCAGCCGGGTCAGGCGGTGCAGCAGCGGGCCGAGCGGGCCTTCGACGTCGAGCGTCCAGGCCCGCGGCTCGAGGCCCACGACCGAGCAGCCGGCGGGCAGGCCGGTGGCGTCGGGTGCGACGTCGGCGTCGAAGCGCGCGTGCACGCGGCGCGGCGCGAGGCGCTTGACGTCGCCGACCGTCGAGACGAGCGCCAGGCGGCCCGCACGCAGCAGCCCGATCCGATCGCACACGCGCTCCACCTCGGACAGCACGTGCGACGACATGAAGACCGTCCGCCCGCTCCGGCGCGTCTCGACCAGCAGGTCGTAGAACGCCTCCTGCATGAGCGGGTCCAGGCCCTCGGTCGGCTCGTCGAGGACGAGCAGCGGCGCGCCGCCCTGGAACGCCTGGACGATGGCGAGCTTGCGCTTCATGCCAGTGCTGAACTCGCGCAGCCGGCGACGGAGATGCGCCGCGCTCAGCTCGAAGCGATCGAGCAGGCGGCGCTGGCGGGCGGGCTCGACCGGCCGGCGGCCGAGGCGGCCCAGCAGGTCCAGCGTCTCCGCGCCGGTCATGTCGTCGTAGAAGCCCGGTTCGCCGGGCTGGTAGCCGAGGTGGGCGCGCGCCGCCCGCCCCTGGCGCTGGCAGTCGAGCCCGAAGATGCGCGCCCGGCCCGCGTTCGGGCGTAGCAGGTCGAGCAGCACGCGGATCGTGGTGGTCTTGCCCGCGCCGTTCAGGCCCAGGAAGCCGAAGATCTCGCCGGGCGCGACCGCGAGACCGAGGTCGTCGACGGCCGTGAGCCGGCCGTAGCGCTTGGTGAGGTGCTCGATGACGAGCGGGCTGCGCGGCGCGGGCGGCTCCATGGCGAGCGTCACACCATCCGGTCTCTCCCGGTGAGCTGGTCGAGGAACGAGAGCAGCGTGTCGAACCCCTCGGGCTTGTAGAACAGGTGCGCGCGGTGGCGGGTGATGAGGCGCTCCTCCTCGTCGCTCACGAGGCCGCCCGTCATGACCAGCACCGGGATGTCGGCGAGCTCCGGCCGGGCGCGCAACGGGTCGAGCACGTCGAGGCCGGTGTGACTGCCGGGCAGCCGCACATCGAGGATCACCGCGAACACGTGACCCGTGCGCACGACCCTGATGGCCTGCTCGAAGGTGGCGGCCTCGACGGCGGCGTACCCGTACACTTCGAGGAACTTGCGCATCGTCCGGCGGACGGCGGCGTCGTCGTCGAGGACCAGCACGGCGGGGCGCGGGGGGGACGCGTTCACGGTCGTGTCACTCCGCTGGATGCGGCCGGCGCGGGCGCCGGCGGCGCCGCCGGCGGCGCCGGCGTCCGGACGGTG
>JAHECP010000151.1 GCA_024641665.1 Acidobacteriota bacterium | reverse complement strand
GAGCCCCCCGCGATCCGCGAGCGGCAGCAGGCGGTGACCGCGCTCGCGCCGTTCGTGGACGTCCGCTAGGCGCTCGCCGCGCACGGCCGGCTGGCGGCCGGCGAGCGGCCGCACGATCTCGACCGGTTCCTCGCGTGGGCCGAGTCTCCCGGGCGGCCCGTCGTGCGCCGGTGGCTCGCGTGGACGGTGCGCCTGCTGACCGCCGCCACCTGGCTCGCGATCGCCGGCGGCTTCGCGGGGCTCGTGCCGGGCTCGCTCTGGCTGGCGCCGGTGCTGCCGTCGCTGGCGCTCACCTACGCGTACGAGCGGTCGACGAGGGCCACCTTCGACCGCGCGTTCGGGCAGGGGCGCGTGTTCCGGCGTTACGCGGACCTGTTTGCGCTCGTGTGCGGGCTCCAGGCGGAGGTGCCGCTCGTCGCGTCGTGCCGGGGCGCGCTGTGCGCGTCGGGCGCGGCCGTGGACCACATGCGGCGGCTCGACCGGCTCATGGCGCTGGCGGACGTCCGCTACGCGATGCCCCTCCTCTATTTCATCGTCCAGGCGCTGACGCTGTGGGACTTCCACGTGCTCGCCGCGCTCGAGCGCTGGCAGCGGACGGCGGGACCGCACGCGCGGGGGTGGTTCGCCGCGCTCGGCACGGTGGACGCGCTCGCCGCGCTCGCCACCCTGGCGCACGATCATCCCGGCTGGGCGATGCCCGAGATCGTCGAGCGCGACGGCCCGCCGGTGATGCGCGCCCGCGCACTCGCGCACCCCCTGCTCCCGGGCGCGACGCGCGTCGCCAACGACGTCGAGGTGGGGCCTCCCGGCACGGTGCTGCTCGTCACCGGGTCGAACATGTCGGGCAAGAGCACGCTCCTGCGCGCGATCGGCCTGAACGTCGTGCTCGCGCAGGCGGGCGGGCCGGCCTGCGCGGCGGCGCTCGCGCTGCCGCCGCTCCAGGTCGAGACGAGCATGCGCGTGCAGGACTCGCTCGAGCGCGGCATCTCCCACTTCATGGCCGGCCTCGCGCGGCTGAAGGCGGTCGTCACCGCCGCGCGCGGAGCGCGGGGACGCGGGCGCGAGGTGCTGTACCTGCTCGACGAGATCCTGCAGGGCACCAACAGCGCCGAGCGGCTCGTCGCCGTCGAGCGCGTCATCGCGCGGCTGGTCGCCGAGGGCGCCATCGGCGCCGTGACGACGCACGACCTCGCGCTGGCCGAGGCGCCGGCGATTGCCGCCGCCGCCTCGCTCGTGCACTTCCGCGAGACGGTGGCGGACGGCCCGGACGGCATGCGGATGTCGTTCGACTACCGCCTGCGCCCCGGGCTGGCAACCTCGCGCAACGCGCTGCGGCTCATGCGGATGATGGGGCTCGAGGAAGGGGGGCCCGATCAGGGCGCCTGAAAGCCGCGCGCCGCCGCGGCCTCGTCGGCGAACGTCTCGAAGATGCCCTGCAGACCCGCGAGCTTGAGCAGCTCGCGCAGGTGGTCGGGCATGCCGACCAGCTTCAGCGCGCCGCCGCGCCGGCTGAGCGAGATGTGGGCGTTGATGATCTCGCCCAGGCAGGCGCTGTCCAGGTACTTCAGCTCCGCCACGTTCAGCACGACGCGCGCGCGCCCTCGCTCGAGCAGGCTGTCGACCCTGGTCTTGAGCAGGCCGCGTCCGTCGTTCATGGTGAGGCGCCCGCGCACGTCGAGGACGGTCACGTCGCCCAGCTCCCGCTGCTCGATTTTCATGGCGAGGCTCCGGGGGAAGTATAGATCGAGGAGCGAACGGATTCACCACGGAGGGACGGAGACGTTCACCACGGAGGGCGCGAAGGGCACGGAGGGGGATTTTCGGCTGTCACGCTGTCACACTGTCTCGCCGCCGCGCCGCCGCGCCGCCGAGCTGCCACACGGCCCGCGGCAGGCCGGTCGCGGCGGGCAGCCCGGATGCTATACTCGACGCGGCCCGAGCGGCCAGCCATGACGGACCAGGCCCACGAACCGGACACCGACGACCGCCGCATGTCACGCATCTACGGCCTCGTGCTGGTCGTCGAGGTCGTCGTGATCGCGGCGCTCTGGGGCTTCAGCCACTACTTCGGCTAATCGCGAGGCGCGGTCTGTCCGGGTTCCTTCCGTGGCGATTTCCGTGGTGATTTCCGTGGTTCCTTCTGCGGTCATTATCTAGGATGCACCTCGTAGACTGGGCCATCGTCGGCGTCTACCTCGTCTGGGTCATCTACGACGGGCTCAAGCGCACCAAGGCCGCCGACGAGATCGAGGGCTACCTGCTCGCGAGCCGTTCGCTTCCCTGGTGGGTGGTCGGCCTCTCGGTGATGGCCACCCAGCTGAGCGCCATCACGCTCGTCGGCACGACGGGTCAGGGCTACGACGACGGAATGCGGTTCGTGCAGTTCTACTTCGGGCTGCCGGTCGCGATGGTGATCCTGTCGGTGACGGTGGTGCCGTTCTTCCACCGCGCCAGGGTCTATACGGCGTACGAGTTCCTCGAGCGGCGGTTCGACGCGCGCACGCGCTCGCTCACGAGCTTGCTGTTCCTGCTCTCGCGCGCGGCCTCGTGCGGCATCATCATCTCGGCGCCCGCCGTCATCCTGTCGATCGTGCTCGGCTGGCACCTCGGCCTCACCGTGCTGGCCATCGGGATCCCGACGACGCTCTACACCATGTTCGGGGGCGTGCAGGCGGTGGCCTGGGCGGACGTGAAGCAGATGGTCGTCATCCTCGCGGGGGTCCTGGCGGCCGTGGTGGTGCTGGTGCTGGGCCTGCCCGACGGCGTGGGCCTGTCGCAGGCGCTGCACGTGGCCGGCGCGACGGGCCGGCTCACGACGGTGGACTTCCACTTCGATCTCACCCAGACCTACACGTTCTGGTCGGGGCTCGTCGGCGGCACGTTCCTCGCGCTTGGCTACTTCGGCTGCGACCAGAGCCAGGTGCAGCGCTACCTGACCGCGAAGTCGATCGACGAGGCGCGCCAGTCGCTGCTGATGAGCGCGTTCTTCAAGATTCCGCTCCAGGCGCTCATCCTGCTGACGGGCGTGCTCGTGTTCGTGTTCTACCTGTTCCACCAGTCGCCGATGCTGTTCAACCCGGTGCACGATCCAGCCGTGCGGGCGAGCGGCCGCGCCGGCGAGTACGCCGAGCTGCAGCAGGAGTTCACGGGGGCGTTCGAGGCGCGCCGTCGTGCCGCGGAGGCGTACGTCGAGGCGGACCGCGACGGCCGGGCAGCCGAGGAGGCGTCGGCGCGCCGGACGTTCGTGTCGAGCCAGACGGCGCTCACGGCCATCCGCAAGCGCGCCGCGCGCCTCGTCATGGACGTCACCGGCGACCGCGAGTACAACGACGTCAACTACGTCTTTCCGACGTTCGTGACGACCTGGCTGCCGGTGGGGCTCGTGGGGCTGATGATCGCCGCCATCTTCGCGGCCGCGATGTCGAGCGTGGCGGCCGAGCTGAACGCGCTCTCGACCGCCACCGTGATCGACTTCTACCGGCGCCATTTCAAGCCCGACGCCACGGACCGGCAGACGCTGCTGGCCTCGAAGCTCGCCACCGGCTTCTGGGGGATCTTCGCGAGCGTCGTGGCGATGCACGCGGTCAACCTGGGCGCGCTCATCGAGGTCGTGAACAAGATCGGGTCGTTCTTCTACGGCTCGCTCTTCGGCATCTTCCTGCTCGCCATCGCCTTCAAGCGCACGACGCCGGTCGGCGCGTTCTGGGGCCTCATCGCCGGCATGGCGGCCGTCGCCACCGTCGGCCTCACGACCGACGTGGCGTACCTCTGGCAGAACGTGCTCGGCACCGTCGTCGTCGTCTCGGTGGGCCTCGCGGTGAGCGCGGTGACCCGCGGCGGCGGCACGGGACGACCGGTGCCCGCGGAGCGGTGAGCAAAGGGTGGCACAGGTCTCTGACCTGTGCCACCCGTGTTCCAGCCCCCAGTCCCCAGCCCCCAGTCCCCAGTACCTAGTCCCGGCTCCCCACCTTCTCGCGCAGCTCCAGGTTCGCCTCGATCTCGGCCCGCGTGCGCCAGACGGCGCGCAGCCGCTTGTCGGCGAACAGCCCGAGCTGATCGGCCCGATGTGGCGAGCCGTGCTGCGTGGCGTTGCCCGGTGCGAGCAGGGCCATGGCGCGGACCGGGTTCGCGAACTCGATCGCCGCGACGTACGAGTCGCCGCCGGTCGCCACCTCTCGGCCGTCGTCGTCTTTCCGGTAGTTGACGACGCGGAAGATGCCGAGGTCGCCGGGTCCGCCGTTGGCCGGGAGGTCCACGTCGTCGAGGCGCAGGCGATGGAGCCGGCCCCACGCGACGTCGAGCGGCAGGCGCGCGAGATCGAGCTGGAGCGCGGCCGCCTGCAGCGCGCGCACCGCCTCGGCCGGGCTCGCGAGGCCGGCGGGCGTCTCCAGGGGCCGGCGCTCGTCCCACTTGATCCTGAACGGCCCGGTCTTCGACGTGTAGGACACGTACTCGCGCCAGAAGCGCTCGAAGAGCACCGCGCCGAGGCTGTCGGCCTCGGTCGAGCGGTCCCACCGCTCGAGCACCGCCGCCGCCTCGGGGACGAGACCGCTCCGGCTCTTCGCGGCCGACAGGAGGTCGTCGAGGATTCGGTCGGCGAGCTCGAGGCGCGTCGAGAACTTGTCGGCGACGAGCCCGTCGAAGGTCAGGTGGTCGGCCGCCTCCAGCATGCGCACCGACCGCTGCGCGCGGAGGCTCATGAACCGCGGCGCCATGTACTTCGGGTACGTGTCGGGGTCGATCGCGCGTGGAAACGTCGTGGTCCACGGCGGGTCGTTGGCGTTCTGCAGCCAGCCGCTGGGCGGATCGACGACGCGCGGCAGGTCGGCGTAGGGGTGCGTCGCGGTCCAGAGCGTCCGCGGGCCGTCGCCCGGCACGATGCCCGACCAGTCGTAGTCGCCGGCGGGTCGCACCGGCACCCGGCCGCCGAACAGGTGCATGATGTGGCCGTCGCGGTCCGCGTACATCACGGTGAAGAACGGCATCTGCAGGCGGCCGAGCGCGGCCTCGAACTCGGAGAGGGTGCGCGCCCGGATCATGTCCCAGTACTGGCCGAGGAGATGCGGCTGGTCGAGGCCGACGACGCGCAGGGCGAGCGCCTTGCCGCCGTGCTCGGCGACGACGGGACCCTGGACGGCGCGCCGGATGACGAGCGTCTCGTCGCGCACCGCGTCCGGCGCGGTGCGGACCTTCAGCGTCTGCCGCTCGACCTCGAACGGGCGGACGCCGCCCTCCCAGCGGTAGCCGTCGCCGTCGAGCGTCAGCTCGAAGAGGTCCTGGCCGTCGAGCGTGTCCACCGTGTGCGTCCAGCCGAGCGCGTCGTTGAAGGCGATGGCCAGCATCGGCATCCCGACGAGCGTGGCGCCGTAGCCGTCGATGCCACCGCCGGTCAGCTGTGCCTCGAACCAGCGGAAGAAGCCGCGCCACGGCAGGTGCGGGTTGGCGAGCAGCAGGGCATGGCCCGACGCGGAGCGCGAGGGGCCGACCGCCCAGGCGTTCGAGCCGGGCGGCGCCCAGCGCTCGACGGCTGCGTCCACGGCGGCGCGGTTCGTCACGAACTCGAAATGGATCACGCGCTGCACGTGCGCGAGGACGTCGGACGGTTCGACGGGCAGCACGGGCTTCAGCTCGTCGTCGATGGCGTCGGCGTGCTGTCGCGCGTAGTCGTTGACGCCCTCCACGAACGCGTCGAGGAGCCCTCGTTCGTCCGGGTCGAGGGCGGCGTTCCAGGCGCGCGCGCGCTCCGGCACGCCCATGAGCCGCACCCACTTGTCGCCCTCCAGGTAGTCCTCGCCCCAGTACTCGGCGGCGCGTCCCCGCGCCTCGCCGTAGAGCCGCAGGATCAGATCGGCGTGGTTGCGCATCTCGGCCCAGCCGAGACCGTAGGCCAGCCCGGCGGCGTCGTCGGCGAACACGTGCGGCACCCCGTAGCGGTCCCAGAGGATCTCGGCGCGCGCCGCGGGCGGCGTGCCGCAGGCCGCGACGAGGACGACGGCGGCGAGGAGCGCGAGAGTCGGCAGCGCGCGACGCGAGCGCATGGGAACCTCCGTTGGCACGATCCAGGGGCCGGGGCCGTACGTAGCGCTCTAGCCTGGGCCTACGCGGGGGCTGGAAATCCCCGGGACATCCAGGCGAAAACGTGCTTCATTCGTCACGATGCTCGCCCTGGACTAGCGGCGCTCGCGCAGGAGGCACAGCACGCCTGGGTCGTCGTCCAGTCGCACGCGGCGCAGCCGTCCGTCGAGAGGAAACGTCCACTCCTGCCGCGGCCCAACCACGCGCAGGGGGTGTGTCGCGGTCGGGCGATCCTGGTACTCGATCGCCATTTGCAGCGGGAGCTCGAATGCCGGTCCGGTCTGCTCCACCGTGATCCGGACGCGCGGCGGCTGCGACTCCACGACCGCGGACCACTGCAGCTCCGGCCATCCATCGTCCCGGATCCACTGGTCGAAGAACTGCGTCAGGTCGCGCCCCGACACGTCCTGGAGGGCGCGGCGGAAGTCGTCGGTACCCGCGCGGTGGAAGGCCCATCGACGCCTGTAGCACCGAAGGCCGTCGAAGAAGGCATTATCGCCGAGCAGCCCGCGCAGCATGTGCAGCACCAGAGCGCCCCGGTCGTACACGATCGCCGGAAAGTCCGCCTGGCGGTTCGTGATTTTTCCCGCGCGCAAGCCGAGATCGATCGGTCCGTGGCCGCGGGCGGAGAGGGCCCAGCGTCGCATCCACGCCAGCACCTCGCCGAATGCCTCCCCGCCCCGCACGTGCCGGACGTAGAGCGCCGCAGAATACTGGGCGAAGGCCTCGCTCAGCCACTGCTCCCGGTAGTTGCGCCACCCCACCGCCTGTCCCCACCACTGATGCGCGACTTCGTGGGCGAGCAGGAACTCGGGCGCCTTGCCGAATTGCGACGGGTTGTCGGCGCCTCTGTCCAGGTTCCCGCGGCGGGGTTCGCCGAGGATGACGAGATGCGCGGGGCTGTGACCGGCCGGCACGGGCGCTTGGACAACCACCAGCGTCAGTGGCGCAAACGGGAGCGTGCCGAACAGGGAGCTGAAGTAGCCGATGATGTCGGCGACCTGCCGGCGCGCGGCGCGCGCCTCCTCGACGAGATCCGATGATGCGAACACCTGCGCGGGTTCTCGATCATCACCGGCCGGCTCCAGGTCCACCGGCACGAGCTCCCCGACGAGCAAAGACAGGTACCGAACGGGCTCGACCGTGCGGAACGCGTAGCGCTGTTGCGGCCCGGCACGGTCGCTCGGGCCGGCCGGCTGGGCCACGCCCGACGCGACCACCGCGAGGCCGGATGGAACCGCGACTCGCAGGGTGACCGTCGCGTGGTTACGAACCGGGGACTGCGGGAACCAGTACACGAGATTGCTGAACAGGACGTAGCCGTCATCCAGGCCCACCGATCTCTCACCGACCAGTGGCTGGGGCTTCGGCCACCCCTGAAACGCGACCTGCAAATCCAGCACGCGTCCGGCCGGCAAGGGCGGCGACACGCGCACCAGCAGGGTGTCCGATCCGCGCTGCTGCCGGAACTCGTGCGGCCCCTGCTGGTCGCTCGAGACGCGGGTCACCTGCAGGCCGGGATCGAGACGCAGGGAGAGGGTCTCGAGCGCCGCCACCGATTCCAGCCGGAGATGGGCACGGCCGCTCATCTGCTGCTGGCGTGGATCGACGCTCACGTCGACGTCGTAGTGGGTGGCCTTGTAGGGCAGGCCATATTCATCCCCGTAATCGAAGCCGAACGCCCGGCGGTGCGCCGCCGAGGGGTACACCGCGATCTGGCGATCGTGCGTGGCGTCGGCGAGGACAATGTCTTCCGGCTGGCTCGCCACGCGGGCGAAGGTGAGGCGCCCCAGCCGTGTCGTGTGGATCTCGGCGAGGAAATCGCCCGGAGGGGGCAGCACCGACGCGGGAGGGGTCCCCGGTGCGCCGAGTTCTGCCACGTACGAGCGTGCGACCTCGTCGCGGAAGATTCTCTCGCCCTGCCTCAGCAGCCCGTCCGGCGCGGGCGCCTCGCTCCAGACGATCGGCTCGACGCGCGACGGGAAATCGGACGGATGGAGCCGGATGTAGGCGGCATCGAACCCGGTGGTCAGGACCGGCGATCCGGTGAAGAGCTGCACCTGACGGCGCTCCGACGGCACCGGAGGCGCAAAGCGCATGCTGCCCTGTCCGACCAGCACGAGCGCCGTCGGCTGTCCGTCCGCAACGGCGATGAGGCCGCACCCCTGCTTGAGTTGGAGCTCGAGATCCTCGGCGGTGACGCGAAACGGCGCGACGAGATGCCTCGCTCGCGCAAGCCTCAGTTGATAGAACTGGAGCGCCTCGGAGTGTGGCGCCGGGTACCACGCCGTCGCGAAGACAAGCAGGGACGCGACGAGGCACCATCGCCCGCAGCGGATCCTGGTATCGGAAGAACGAAACGAGGGGAGGGGTGTACGCACGTTCTGCCCAAGACGCGCGGTACTCTGCGCCTGCCGGAGCGGGAAGTCAAACCGTCCGTCCGGTCTGCTTAAACAACCGGATAAGCACGGGCAGGCGCTGGCCCGGCTGCGCCATGGGCCCAGAGCCATGAGCCATGAACCGTGAGCCCGGAGCCGGTGTAGGATGGCACAAGTTCCGTCCCGGAGCGAACGACATGGCTCGTCCGCGCGTCCTCTCCCTGGCGCTCGTCGTGGCGGCGGCCGGCGCGGTGGCGGCCCAGACGCGTCCGGCGTTCGATCTGCTCGTCGGTGGCGGCACCGTCGTGGACGGGTCGGGCGGTCCCGGCGTCCGTGCCGACGTGGGCGTGCGCGACGGCCGGATCGCCGCGGTCGGCCGCCTGACGGGCGCGACCGCGCACGCCGTCATCGACGCGTCGGGCCTGGTGGTCGCGCCCGGCTTCATCGACGTCCACACCCACGCCGACGACATCGCCGACACGCCGCGCGCCGAGAACTTCGTGCGCATGGGCGTGACGACCGTCGTCGCCGGCAACTGCGGCACCTCGGCGCTCGACATCGGCGAGGAGCTCTCGCGCATCAAGCAGGTGGGCGTCTCGGTCAACTTCGCGACGCTCGTCGGCCACAACACAGTGCGGGAGGCGGTGCTGGGCCGCGCCGATCGCCCGCCCGACGCCGTCGAGCTCTCGAAGATGAAGGGCCTCGTCTGGAAGGCGATGGCCGACGGCGCGGTGGGCTTTTCGACCGGCCTGCAGTACGTGCCGGGCGCCTACGCGGACATCGTCGAGATCATCTCGCTCGCGCGCGTGGCGGCCGACGTCGGGGGCCTCTACGCGACGCACCTGCGCAACGAGGGCACCCGGATCGGGGAGGCGGTGGACGAGGCCATCCGCGTGGGCGCCGCCGCCGGCTGCCCGGTCGAGATCTCGCACCTCAAGATCGACAGCCCCAGCCGCTGGGGGCAGGCCGGGAAGGTGCTGGCGCAGATCGACGCCGCGCGCACCAGCGGCGTCGACGTCGAAGCCGACGAGTACGCCTACACGGCCGGCAGCTCCGGGCTCGGCATCCGGTTCCCCGACTGGGCGCTCGAGGGCGGCCGCGATCAGGTGCGGGCGCGCCTCGACGATCCCGCGACCTGGGCGCGCATCCAGGCGGAGATGAAGCAGACGCTCGCCGAGCGCGGCTTCGACGACCTGTCGTTCGCCGTCGTGGCGTCCTACTCGCCCGACCCGTCGCTCGACGGGCTCTCGATGAAGCAGGTGGCGGCCAGGATCGAGGGGAGCCCCTCGCTCGACGCCCAGCTCGAGGCCGCCCGCGCGATGATGCGGGAGGGCGGCGCGTCCATGGTGTACCACCTCATGTCGGACGACGACGTCGCCCGCTTCATGCGGCACCCGGAGGTCGCCATCGCGTCGGACGCCTCGGTGCTGACCTCGGGCGAGGGCATGCCCCATCCGCGCGGCTACGGCAACAACGCGCGCGTGCTCGGGCTCTTCGTGCGCGAGCGCCACGTGCTCACGCTCGAGGACGCGGTCCGCAAGATGACGTCGCTGCCGGCGCGGCACTTCAAGTTCGCCGACCGCGGGCTCGTGAAGCCCGGCTACGCCGCCGATCTGACGATCTTCGACCCCGCCCGCGTGGCCGACACGGCCACCTACACGGCCCCGCACGCCTACCCCGTCGGCATCCCGTTCGTCATCGTGAACGGCGTCGTGGTCGTCAGCCACGGCGAGCACACCGGCGCCCGGCCGGGGCAGGTGCTCGGCATCAGCGGCGAGTGGACCAGGCACGACCGGTGAGCGGGCGCGGCGCGCGCGCTTGACTGCACCCGGCTTCACTCCTATACTCGACGTTCCGATGGTCGCCACCTCCCGAAAGCGCAAGCGGATCATGCGAGAGCGCGGCAGGGGTGTCGGCGGCGACCGGTAGCGACACGCGTCAGGACGAAGCGATCCAACCAACCGCCGACGGCCCCCGGGCCGCTCGGCGGTTTTTCTTTCTGGGGCCACGAACGTGGCCGGCGAGGTGAGGAGACCATGGCGGGTGTAGTCTACGTGGGCGTGCTGGGCGCGACCGGCGCGGTCGGCCAGCAGTTCGTGCGGCTACTCGACGGCCACCCCTGGTTCCGGACGGCGTGGCTCGGCGCGAGCGATCGCTCCGCGGGACATCGCTACCGCGACGTCGCGCCGTGGCGGCTGGCCGGCGCCATGCCGGACGACGCGGGGCGGCTCACCGTGGAGGCCGTGCGCCCCGGCTCGGCACCGCGGCTCCTCTTCTCCGCCCTCGACGCCTCGGTCGCCGGCGAGGTCGAGGCCGCGTTCGCCGCGGCCGGGCACGTCGTCGTCAGCAACGCCCGCAACCACCGTATGGACGACGCGGTGCCGCTGGTCGTGCCGGAGGTGAACGCCGATCACCTCGCGCTCCTGGACGGCCAGGCGGCGGCGCGCGGCTGGACCGGCGGCCTCGTCACCAACCCGAACTGCTCGACGGTGTTCCTCGCGATGGCGCTCGCGCCGCTGCGGCGGTTCGGGCTGCGGCGCGTCGTCGTGACGACACTGCAGGCCGTGTCGGGCGCCGGATACCCCGGCGTGCCGTGGCTCGACATCCTCGCGAACGTCGTGCCGTTCATCGCCGGCGAGGAGGACAAGATCGAGCGCGAGGTGCCGAAGATCCTCGGCGCGCTCGACGGCGGGCGCGTGACGCCGCACGCGGTCGAGGTGAGCGCGCACACGACGCGGGTGCCGGTGGTGGACGGGCACACCGAGATGGTGTCGATCGGCTTCGACGAGGCCCCGTCGCGCGAGGCGCTGGCGGCCGCGCTCGGCGAGTTCAGCGGCCCGCCGCAGGCGCTGGGCCTGCCGTCGGCGCCGGCCCGGCCGATCGTGGTCGTCGACGGGGACGACCGGCCGCAGCCGCGGCTCGACGCGGACCGCGGGCGCGGCATGCAGGTGTCGGTCGGCCGGCTGCGGCCCTGCCGGGCGCTCGACTGGAAGCTGGTGGTGCTCGGGCACAACACGGTGCGCGGCGCGGCGGGGGCCGCGATCTTGAACGCCGAGCTGATGGCCGCCCAGGGCCGGCTCGAAGGCGACGCGCGGGCGGCGACCGCCCCACCGGCCGCCCGATAGCCGTCACAACGCCATGCTGGTGATGAAGTTCGGCGGCACGTCGGTGGCCGACGCGGCGGCGATCGCGCTGGTCGTCGCGATCGTGGCGGCGGCGCCCGAGAGCCGGCTCGTCGCGGCCGCCTGCGCCGGCGCGGGCCTCGACCCGCGTTGGACGGGGCCACCGCCGGCGGCGCCACGACCACCCTGGGGCGCGGCGGGTCCGACTACTCGGCCGCGATCTCACGCCGCGAAGCGCGACGCGCCGTCGGGCACCGCGCTGGCCCTCGAGCGGGCGATGCACCGCGGCGGCTACGCGCGCCCGATTCACGTCTCGTCGACGCGCGCCGGATCGATCCCCGGCACGCACACCGTCGGGTTCGATGGGCCGGCCGAGACGGTGACGCTGACGCACACGACCCGCGACCGATCGACGTTCGCCCGCGGCGCGCTCGAGGCGGCGCGCTGGATGCGCGGCCGCCACGGCTGGTTCACGATGCGCGAGGTGCTGGGGCTGTAGGGGCGACGCACCGCATCGCCCCTGCGGTGGATGCGGCGACCCGGTGGTCGGACCGGCTGAAGCCGGCCCCCACATGGCGGAGAGGGCGTAGGGGCCGGCTTCAGCCGGCCCCATCAAAGGAGGCAACGAGTGAGACGCAACTGGACGGGGTGCGGTACGGCGCTCGTGACGCCGTTCCGATTGGACGGCACGGTGGACGAGGTCGCGCTACGCCGGCTGGTCCGGCGGCAGATCGACGGCGGCATTCACTTCCTGGCGCCCTGCGGGACGACAGGCGAGAGCCCGACGCTCGCGGCGGCCGAGCGCCGGAGGGTCGTCGAGATCGTCGTCGAGGAGGCCGGCGGTGCGGTGCCCGTGCTCGCCGGCGCGGGCGGGTACGACACGGCCGAGGTCGTCCGCACCGCGCGCGAGATGCAGCACGCCGGCGCACAGGGCCTGCTGTCGGTCACCCCGTACTACAACAAGCCGACATCCGACGGCCTGGTGCGGCACTACCGCACGATCGCCGAGAGCACGCCGCTCCCGATCGTCGTCTACAACGTGCCGGGCCGGACGGGCTGCAACGTGGACGTCCCGACGCTCCTCAGGCTCGCCGAGATCCCCAACGTCGTGGCGGTCAAGGAGGCCTCGGGCAACATGGGGCAGATCTGCGACGTGTGCGGGGCGGTGCCGGACGGCTTCATCGTGCTCTCGGGTGACGACGCGCTGACGCTGCCCGTGATGGCCGCCGGCGGCCACGGCATCATCTCGGTCGCCTCGAACGAGGTTCCGCGCGAGATGGTGGCGATGGTGGAGGCGGCCGAGCGCAACGATTTCGCCGCGGCGCGCGCGGTGCACCGCCGCCTGCTGCCGCTCATGCAGGTGAACTTCGTCGAGGCCAACCCGGTACCGGTCAAGGCGGCGCTCGCCGCGATGGGCCTGCTCGCGCCGGTCTACCGGCTGCCGCTCGTGCCGCCGCGTCGCGAGTCGAGGGCGGCCATCGAGCGCGTGATCGCCGACCTGGGCCTGACGGGCGCGGGGCCGGTGGCGGCGGCGCGATGAGCCGCGACCTGACGGTCCTGGCGTCCGACCTGGCGCGGCTGTTCGCGCAGGGCGACGCCGCCGACCGCGACGAGGCGCGCGCGGCGTTCGCACG